>CANGWK010000026.1 GCA_947457615.1 Flavobacteriaceae bacterium | reverse complement strand
TTCTAAAGGCAATTCACCTCTTACGTTTCTAATTTCGTCAATTCTAGTGTCGATAATTTGTAAATCGTAAAGCGCTCTTAATTTTTCTTCAACGCTTAATTCTTTTGTAGTAGCCATTTTCTATAAGTACTTAACTGGATTAGTATTTTCTTCTGATAAAACGAATGCAAAATTAGTAATTTTTTCTTTAAGATAGTCAACAATATAATTTTTTGTATACCTTTCGCTCTCAAAATGTCCAATATCTGCTAAAACTATCTGATTATCAGCCTCATAAAAGTTATGGTATTTCAAATCTGCTGTTAAAAAAACATCGGCTTCTGCCTGAATAGCATTTTTTATGGCAAAACTTCCAGATCCTCCAAGAACTGCAACCTTTTTTATTGATTTACCTAACAAAGAAGAATGTCTAATTCCACCACACTGCATTTTGGTTTTTACTAATTGAAAAAATTCAACTTCAGACATAGGATTCTCTAATTCTCCAACCATTCCTAGGCCTATATTTTGATGTGAATTTTGCAAATCATAAATTTGATAGGCAACTTCTTCATAAATATGATTTTTGAATAATGCTTTTAGAATTTTGCTTTGTAAATGTTTTTCAAATGTCACTTCAATTTTTATTTCTTGCGCTTCTACAAATTCAAATCGTTCCCCAATTTCAGGATTGCTATCTTCATTTCCCTTATACGTTCCAACTCCTTTTGAAGTAAAACTGCAATTGTCATAATTACCAATTTTTCCTGCACCCGCATCAAATAAAGCATTGCGAACTTGCTCTGCGTTTTCTGGAATGGTATAGGTCACTAATTTCTGAATAAAATTAAGCTTCGGAATCAAGATTTTAGTATTTATTAAACCTAAAGTATCACAAAAAATCTTGTTAACTCCGCTTTTGTGGTTGTCCAAAGCCGTATGAACTGCATAAATTGCAATATCATTTTTAATAGCTTTTAATACCGAACGTTCCACATAATTTTTGCCTGTTATTTTCTTAATTCCAGAAAATATTATAGGGTGGAAGCATATTACAAAATTGCAATTTTTAGCAATAGCTTCCTCAATTACACTCTCCAAGGCGTCATGACATATTAATACACCGGTGGCCTTATCATCTTGATTTCCTAACAATAATCCTACATTGTCAAAATCTTCAGCATAAGCCAAAGGAGCCATTTCTTCAAGAACTGTAATTATTTCTTTTATTTTCATTAAATGCGATATTATTTATTTTCCAAAACTCAAAACCTAACACCAATCAAGTTGCCCATTCGTTTAATAATTCTTTTATAACCCAAGCATTATTAATATTTTCAATTAATAAAAAACAACCATTATTGTGTTCAATATTTCTATAAAATGCCACTTTTACCAAGCAATATTTCACACCAAAATACATTGGTTTGCTCACAATCATTAAACGTTGGTTATTTTCTTCTGCTTTTAAAGATATTCTTTGATACTCTTCCAAAGACAAACAATTATTTACTTTACTTTTAAGATATTGATTATTGAATAGGATACTCATTTCTTTCATCCAATCTTCAGTAACAATTGTATTTACTTGTTTTTTTATTTCTGCAGAATTCTTTTTTAAAAGGTCATTTTTATTTATTACTTCGAAAGTTTCTTCGTTGTTTGGCGCTTTCTGACAATAAAAATTTAAATATTGCATTCTGTTTTTTACAATTACTTTTTCATTTTGGTAGTATTTGATCAACAAAATTTTAAGTATTGCTGCATCTTGGTTTTCTTGAGCAAACCCAAAATGAAAGCAAAATACAAAAGCAATAAAAAGTTTAAAAGTTAAATTCATTTTTAATTTATTTCAATTTCAAAGATAAAAAAATGTTATATTAGTACTCGTATTATTTTTAAAAAATAAAATTGACTGTTTTTTGTATCTTTGTAATTCAAACATATATTATTTATGACAACATTAACTATAAAAATCAACAAACGTACCAAAGCAGGAAAGGCATTTTTGGCTATGTCAGAAACTTTTTTTAAAGGTGTTGAAGGGATTGAAATTATAGAAAATGTTTCAGAAAAAACTAATGAAAAGCCAGTATACAATAAGGAATTTATAACAAAAATAAAAAAGGCAGAATTAGAAATTAAAAAAGGGAATACAATAAGACTTAATCCTAGCGATATATGGGGAAGTATTTTGTAGAATTTGATTTAGTTGCTCGCGATGATTTAAGGGCACATTATAAATCAGGCAATAAAGCAACAATAAAAAAAATTGAAAAAATCCTTTTAGAACTTACCGAGAATCCTTTTTATGGCGAAGGGCAGCCTGAAGAATTAAAAAATAATTTAAAAGGTTATTGGTCGAGACGAATTAATAAAAAAGACCGATTAATTTATAGGGTTCAAGAAGATATTGTTATTGTTTATGTTATTTCTGCAATGGGTCATTATTCCGATAAATAGGATATGAGTTTCCTTCGAAAAATACTTTTTCCATTCTCCATTTTGTATGGATTTATTACCTCTATCCGAAATTTTCTTTTTGATAAAGGGATTTTACGTTCCTATTCTTTTGAAATACCAATTATTGCAGTTGGAAATTTAAATGTTGGCGGAACCGGAAAAACGCCCCAAATAGAATATTTAATTCGGTTGCTTTCGCCAAATTATAAAATCGCAACATTAAGTAGGGGATATAAACGAAAATCGGAAGGTTTTGTTTTAGCCGATGTAAATTCAACTGCCGAAATTCTTGGGGACGAACCTTTTCAAATCCATCAAAAGTTTCCCCAAATTACCGTTGCTGTAGATGCCGACAGAAAAAATGGAATTGAAAATTTAGTATCTATAACGGATAAACCAGAAGTTATTTTGTTAGACGATGCGTTCCAACACCGACGAGTAAAAGCTGGATTTTATATTTTGCTTTCAGCTTATGATGATTTGTTTTGTGATGATTTCCTTCTTCCAACAGGCAATCTGCGCGAAAGCAGAAAAGGAGCAAAGCGTGCCGATGTGATAATTATTACTAAATGTCCAAAAGACTTATCGGAAATTGAACAGCAAAATATCAAGAATAAAATAGGGTTGGAGGTTCCTATTTATTTTAGTTATATTGATTACGACGGCTTGGTTTATAACCAAAACGAAAGTAAAAAAGTTAGCGAAATTAAATTGTTAAACAAATTGGTAATTGCAGGAATAGCAAAACCAGAGCCATTTTTTAATTATTTAGAAGTAGCTAAAGACGATTGTTTGGTATATCCAGATCATCATTTTTTTAACGAAAAAGATTTAACTCAAATAGAAACTAAAGCCAATAATAAGGTAATTATTACGACTGAAAAAGATTTCGTTCGTTTGATGCAACACCATTGGAAAATGCTAATATACTATTTGCCAATAAAAAGTAGTTTCCTTCCCAAGAGAGAAGAATTAGATAATAAAATTTTAAATTATGTGGGAGCAAGTTCAAGAAACCGTTAGTTATATCAAAGAAAAAATAGGTTTTACGCCCGAATATGGTGTGATTTTAGGTTCTGGATTAGGAAGTTTTACGGACGATATCAAGGTAGAATGTACCTTGCCCTATTCGGAAATTCCAAATTTTCCAGTATCTACAGTTCAAGGGCATAAAGGCGCTTTGGTTTTTGGAACTATTGGAACCAAAAGGGTAGTTGCTATGCAAGGTCGTTTTCACTTTTATGAAGGCTATGATATGAAGCAAGTTACTTTCCCAGTGCGGGTGCTGAAGCTTTTGGGAGTAACTAAATTAGTAGTTTCTAATGCTTCGGGTGGGGTAAATCAAAACTACAAGGTGGGAACTATAGTCTTTATCAAAGACCATATTAATATGATGCCCGAGCATCCGTTACGAGGAAAAAACGACGAACGTTTCGGTCCTCGTTTTGTAAATATGAGCGAACCTTACAGTAGAGCAATGTTGCTTAAAGCTAAAGAAGTTGCGGCTTCACTAAACATTGAAGTACAAGACGGAGTTTATATGGGGTTACAAGGACCAACTTTTGAAACCTTGTCAGAATACCGAATGGTAAAAAATATTGGTGCCGATTGCGTTGGAATGTCTACCGTTCCAGAAGTTATTGTAGCTCGGCACATGGATATGGAAGTTTTCGGATTATCTGTTATTACCGATATTGGTGATGAAGAAAATATTGAAGAAGTAAACCATGCCGAAGTCCTAAAAGCAGCTGAAAAAGCAGAGCCTTCTGTTCGGAAATTAATTAAAGAATTGATTATTCAATATTAGTTTTTTTCACGAATTGCCACAAAAAATAATTTGTGAAAATTAGTGTCAACTACTCATTCATAAATTGAATTAAATCGATAATTCTTGAAGAATACCCTATTTCATTATCATACCATCCTACCACTTTAACCATTTTATCGATTACCGAAGTTAATTGGGAATCAAAAACACAAGAGTTTTTATTGCCAATAACATCCACTGAAACAATAGGATCTTTAGTATATTCTAAAATCCCTTTAAGGTTGGTTTCCGAAGCTTTTTTAAACGCTAAGTTGATCTCGTCAATTGTAACTTCACGGGTAACATTAAAGGTAATATCCGTTAAGGAACCATCTGGAACTGGAACTCGGATGCCGCAACCTCCGATTTTCCCTTCCAAATCCGGAAATATTTTAGTCAGTGCTTTCGCTGCTCCGGTAGTGGTTGGAACTATCGATTGGCTTGCACCTCTAGCACGTCGTAAATCTTTATGTGGTTGGTCGTGAAGACTTTGGTCGGTGGTGTACGAATGCACGGTGGTAATATACGCCTGTTCTATGCCACACAATTCTTTAATGACTTGCATCATAGGTGCTGCATTATTTGTGGTGCAACTCGCATTGGAAACTATTTTTTCTGATCCATTTAAAATGTGTTCGTTTACTCCAAGCACTACTGTTTTTATTTCGGATTCTTCTGATGGTGCCGTTAAAATTACTTTTTTTGCACCTGATAAAATGTGGGAATTAATTTCTTCAAATGTTTTGTATTTTCCGGAAGATTCAACTACTATATCAATAGAATCCCAATCAAGATTTGAGATTTCTTTCTCATGAAAAAATAAATAGGGTTTTCCATCTACAATAATTGCATTTTCATCAAACGAAACAGCGCAAGGTAAAACTCCATGAATGCTGTCGTATTTTATCAAATGTGCCATCGTTCGATTATCGGCAATGTCATTAATAGCAACTACTTCAATAGTGGGATGGTTAAGCAATAACCGAAAGAGATTTCTTCCAATTCTTCCAAAACCGTTAATAGCAATTCTTGTTTTCAAATTTGTATTAAATTTAAAGAATATGTTTGGCAGCATGGTAAGAAGAACGCACTAAAGCACCACTTTCTACATGACGGAAGCCCATTTCTTTGCCAATTTTTTCGTATTTTTCAAATTGTTCAGGGGTAATGTATTCTTTTACCGGAAGGTGTTTTTTAGTAGGTTGTAAGTATTGCCCAATGGTAATAATATCTACATTTTGGTTGCGAATGTCTTGCATAGTTTCCAAAACTTCCGCTTCTGTTTCACCAAGTCCCAACATGATTCCCGATTTGGTTCTTTTGATTCCTTGTTCTTTTAAATAACGTAAAACCTCTAGGCTTTTATCGTACTTCGCTTGAATTCTAACCTCGCGAGTCAATCTACGAACGGTTTCCATATTATGGGAAACTACCTCTGGATTGGCTTCAACAATTCGGTCGATATTTCTTGTATTCCCTTGAAAATCGGGAATTAAAGTTTCAAGAGTGGTTTCAGGATTCATTCTGCGAATGGCTTGAACAGTTTCCAACCAAATAATTGAGCCCATGTCTTTTAAATCATCTCTATCAACGCTAGTAATTACTGCGTGCTTGATGTTCATTATTTTAATAGAACGCGCCACTTTTTCAGGTTCGTCCCAATCTAACGTTTCTGGACGGCCTGTTTTTACACCACAAAATCCGCAAGAACGAGTGCATATATTTCCAAGGATCATGAAGGTTGCGGTTCCTTCTCCCCAACATTCGCCCATATTTGGACAACTGCCTGAGGTGCAAATGGTATTCAATTTGTATTTGTCCACCAAACCTCTCAATTCGGTATATTTTTGTCCAATTGGTAATTTTACCTTTAACCATTTTGGTTTTCCGATAGGTAATGTATTTTCCGTAATTGATTCCATGCCTTATTTTTTTTCAGTAGCAAAGATAAGTATATTGAAATTAGAATTCAGAAAAACAAAACTGAAATAAATGCTAAATTTATAATATACTTATCTATTTATTTTTAATAGAATTAAATTTATTAACGATGATTTTGAATGATTTCGGCAAGTAGTTTTTTGGCGCGAAGTAGTTTTATTTTAACATTACTCAAGGGTTCTTGGAGTTGCTCTGCAATTTCTTGGTAACTCATCTCCTGGAAGTAGCGAAGTTGAATAACTTCTTGGTAATGCGGTTTCAATTCTTTAATGAAATGGAGTAGCCGTGCCAAGTTTTGCTCGGTTATAAGTTCGTCTTCTGCAGATGGAGAACTATCGGCAATGTTTTGCGCTTGTTTGTCTTCTTCGTCTGTGATATCAATAAAAATATTGGATTTTTTCTTGCGAAGTAGGTCTATATGCACGTTTTTAGCAATTGCAATTAACCAAGTATTGAACTGGAATTCAGGGTTATAAGTAGCTAATTTATCAAATGCTTTAGAAAACGTTTCGATGGTAATATCCTCTGAATCGGTTTCGTTTTCAGTTCGTTTTAGCATAAATCCATAGACTTCGTTCCAATAATGATCGAGCAAATAAGTGAATGCCACTTGGTCGCCATTTTTAGCATTTTCGATGTAGGAAATTATTTCCAATGAACTGGTTTTGAAAATGTATTGGTGATGAATATGTTGAATTGCGAAATTACTAATATTATTTCAATTATTGGAAACCAATACATTACATCTTTTTCTTTTAGTTTTCCTGCTGCAAATCCTAAAGAAATCCACGCAAAAACATAACGAAATCCAATCATACTTAACACGATAATCCATTGAAATTGAAAGGCTAATAGAATTATTGGTAATATAAAAAACAATAATTGAGTTAAGTAGAAAACTGCTAATTGGCTACGATCAAACGATTTATAATATTTTGCAGTAGCAACATGTCTTCTTTTTTGGGTAAACCATTCTTTGAAAGTGGTTTTTGGTTTTGAAAATGTAAAACTATCGGTTGTAAAGCAAATGGTTGTATTCTTGTTAGTTGCAGCTTGGTTAATAAACAAGTCATCATCACCTGAACGTATTTTCATGTGCTCGATAAAACCATTAGTTTTAAAGAATTCCTCGCGTTTATAGGCCATATTCCTGCCAATACCCATGTAAGGTTTTCCTAATTTTGCCCATGAAAAATATTGGGTTGCAGTAAGTAAAGTTTCAAAACGGATGATTTTGTTTAGGAACGAATTTTTGATTTTTTCGTAGGCACCATAGCCTAAAACGATGGTTTTTTCTTTTGTGAATTGAGCACTCATTTCTTTAACCCATTCTTTTGTTTTTGGGTAACAATCGGCATCGGTAAATAATAAATATTCGTTTTTTGCCGCTTTAATTCCAAGGGTTAAAGCAAATTTTTTATTTCCCCAAAATGCTTCGTTGTTTTTCACTTTCACCAATTTAACATTAGAGTATTGTTTTTCAAATGCTTCGAAAATTTCTAATGTTTCATCGCTCGAAGCATCGTCAATTAAAACAATTTCGTAATCGGGATAATTTTGTTCTGCTAACAATGGAATGAAGTTTATTATATTTTCTTCTTCATTTTTTGCACAAACAATTATAGAAATAGGCACCCTTTTTGGAGTAGAAATTTGCGGTTTAGCAAATGAAAATTTACCAAAAAACACTATGTAATATAGAAATTGAACAACTACAACTGTAATAAATAAACAAAGTAAAATTAGTAGCATAATGGCTTTATGATCTTTTTTTTAACATTTGCAAAAGTAGGTAATTCAATTTTGAAATACGAATTATGGATTATGAAATTTAAATAATTAAATCACATTTACCTCTGCTTCAATCTCAATACCAAATTTATTTAAAACTGTTTCTTGGATGTCTTTAGAAACATTTAAAATTTCTTGACCTGTAGCATTGCCATAATTAACTAATACGAGTGCTTGATTTTTATGGATTCCGGCATCGCCAAAACGTTTTCCTTTAAAACCAGCTTGTTCAATTAGCCAGCCAGCTGGAACTTTAACATCTGTTTTTGAAATTACATAATGTGGCATTTCAGGGTGTAAAGCGTGCACTTTTTCAAATGCTTCTTTAGAAATAATTGGATTTTTAAAAAAACTACCACTGTTGCCGAGTTCCTTTGGGTCGGGTAATTTGCTTTGTCGAATTGCAATTACGGCATTCGAAACATCTTTTAAACTAGGGGTAACAATGTTATTTTTTTCTAATTCTTTGGTGATGTCCCCATAGGACGTGTTAATTTTATGATTGCGTTTAGTAAGTTTAAAAACAACTGATGAAATCACATATTGATCTTTAGCTTCATTTTTAAAAATACTTTCTCGGTAACCAAAATTACAATCACTATTAATAAATGTTTTCATTTCTTGAGTAGCAATATTCATCGCGTCACAAGAAACAAAAGTGTCTTTAATTTCTGTTCCATAAGCGCCAATATTTTGTACGGGCGTGGTTCCTACATTTCCAGGAATAAGCGACATGTTTTCTAAGCCACCAAAATTTTGATCAATTGTCCAAAGAACTAACTCATGCCATTCTTCACCTGCCTGGCTTTCCACCCAAACGGAATCTTCATCTTCTTTTAAAATTCTTTTGCCTCTTAAATCAATATGAATTACTAAAGCATTTATATCTTGAGTTAACAACATATTGCTCCCGCCACCCAAAATAAATTTAGCATCATTTTTATGAGTTTCTAAAATTGATTTCAATTCATTTTGAGAATGAACTGCCACAAATTGTTTTGCTTTAGCTTCAATGCCAAAAGTGTTGTATTTTTTTAAAGAAAAGTTCTCTTTTATTTGCATTTCTGTAGAGGTTTAATCGCAAATTTCGCAAATTTAAAATGATTAATAATATTTTTATCTAAAAAACAGAATTTAGATTTTTTATTTGCAACATTAAATTAGTGTTCATTGTTCAAGTAAATAAGGGATCACTGGACACTATTTTATTCCATTTTAGAACTTAATTCAAACCAACGTTCTTCTTTTTCGTCCTTCAAATTAATTACTTTTTGCAATTCAATTGCTTTAGCTTCAATTTGGTTATCGGCTACTTTACCGTCTGAAAATAACTGTTCAATTTGCTTCTTTTGAAATTCTAGATCTTTAATTTCTTTTTCTATTTTATTGAATTCTTTTTGCTCATTAAAACTAAATCCTGCTGAAATAGTTTTTGCTTGTTTCCAATTTGTCTTTTCTTTATTATCGTCTTTATTTGCAGGTTCAGCCGAATCTTCATAGGCTCTAAAATCGGAGTAATTTCCTGGGAAGTTCTCTACAATTCCATCCCCTCGAAAAACGAATAAATCGTCTACAATTTTATCCATAAAATACCTATCGTGTGAAACAACTAGCAAGCATCCAGGGAAATCCAATAAGAAACTTTCTAGTACATTCAAAGTTACAATATCTAAATCGTTGGTTGGCTCATCGAGAATCAAGAAATTCGGATTCTGAATTAAAACGGTACATAAATACAAGCGTTTCAATTCGCCACCACTTAATTTCTCAACATAATCGTATTGTTTTTTGCTGTCAAAAAGAAATCGCTCTAACAATTGCGAAGCCGAAATCAATTTTCCTTTCATCAACGGAATATATTCTCCATATTCCTTAATTATATCAATAACACGTTGTCCCGGTTTAGGATTAATACCACTTTGCGTGTAGTATCCAATTTTAATTGTATCACCAGTAATCACTTTCCCGGAATCTGTTAGAATGGTTTGCGTCAATAAATTCAAGAAAGTTGATTTTCCTGTTCCGTTTTTTCCAATAATACCAATTCGGGCACCACGTTGAAAATCAAAACTAAAGTTTTCTAATATCTTTTTATCACCAAACTTTTTCGAAATCTTATGCAACTCAATAATTTTGCTACCAAGACGTTCCATATTAATTTCTAGTTCGACAACATTCTCTTTTCTTCGGCTTTCGGCCTTTTCTTTGATCACATAAAAATCATCTTGACGCGATTTCGATTTGGTGGTTCTGGCCTTTGGTTGTCTTCGCATCCAGGCTAATTCCTTCACAAAAAGGTTTTGCGCCTTATCAATACTTGAATTTTCTGAGGCAATTCGTTCCTCTTTTTTCTCTAAATAATACGAATAATTCCCTTTGTAATTGTATAATTTCCCGTTATCTAATTCTATTATTTCATTACAAACTCGCTCTAAAAAGAAACGGTCGTGCGTAACCATAAATAAAGTAATATTTTCCTTTGCAAAGTAACTTTCCAGCCATTCAATCATTTCTAAGTCTAAGTGGTTGGTAGGCTCATCCAATATCAACAACTCAGGACGATTTATTAAAATAATAGCTAACGACAGGCGTTTTTTCTGTCCACCCGACATGTTTTTCACCTTTAATTTAAAATCTTCCAACTTCAATTTGAATAATATTTGCTTGAATTGCGTTTCAAAATCCCAAGCATTCAAACGGTCCATGTCGTCAAAAGCCAGCTGGTACGCTTCGCTGTCATCAGGGTTTTCCAATGCTTTTTCGTAGCGTTCAATAACGTGAAGAATTTCATTATCACTAGCAAAAATACTTTCCTCTACAGTCAATTCATCCTGCAATTGAGGAACCTGCGATAAAAATGCCATCTTAATTTCCTTACGCATCACCACTTGCCCAGAATCGGGCTCGTCCTCCCCATTAATAATTTTCATTATACAGGTTTTTCCCGAACCATTTTTGGCAATAAAAGCAATTTTTTGGTCTTTATTAATTCCAAAAGAAATGTCCTTAAACAAAGTTCTCTCGCCAAATGATTTTGATATGTTCTCTACTGAAAGGTAATTCACAGGTTTATTTTTTTGCAAAAATAGTTCATTACTAGCTACGAAGCAATCTTTTCTATAATTGCCTTTTTTAGAAGCGAATGGCCTGGGCTTTATCTGTTAAGGCAATTCCCGCTTTCCGCTTCAATCTTTTCATTTTTAATAAAAAATGAAAAGGATTTTCACTTCACTCGGGGCTATCAGGAAAGGTTGTTGCTTTTTTATTTTATTTTTCAAAATACAAAACAATAAAATTTGTATATTTGAATATCAAATTAATTTCCTATGGAAAATTCTAATAAAAAATACCCAAAACCAGATACTATTTCTAAAGTAGAAGAGCCTGCTTTGGAATATTTTAAGATTGAAAAATTAGTACCATCGCCTTCCAATGAAGAATGGGATACTTTGCCTGAGGTTTTAAAAAAGCTACTAGAAAAAGGTTTAAAAGAATCGGACCAAGATTTAGGAATTTCTCATGAAGAGATGATGAAAAAAGTTAAAGCAAAATATCCTTTAATTGATGGAATATAAGATCAAATGGTTAAGCAATGCTTCTTTAACTTATTTAGATGAAATTGATTTTATTTTTGAAAAATGGAACTACAAAGAAGTTCAAAAATTCATTCTTCTAGTAGATGAAAATCTAAAAAGATTATCTGTTAATCCCAAAATTGGAATTCCCATAAAAAATATGTTTAGACTTGTTTTGTCAAATCAAACCACTCTTTTCTATACTATTCAAGAAAAAGAAAAACGAATTGACTTGATAATTTTCTGGAACAATTCTAAAAATCCTAACGACTTAGTTAGGTTGCTTTAAAACGATAAAATTTGTATATTTGAATATCAAATTCGATTACAATGGAAAATTCTAATAAAAAATACCAAAAACCAGATTCTATTTATAAAGTAGAAGAGCCTGCAACTGATTATAATTTAGAAAGTAAAACAGTAGAGGATTCTGAATTGCATCCACTTTTAGTGAAATTAATTGAAATTGGAAAAGCACAAAGTGAACAAGGTTTAGGCAAACCTCATGCTCAAGTAATGAAAGAAATGAAAAAAAGATATAATCTATCTTAAATGGAGTATTTGATTAATTGGTTGCCATCTTCTGAATAAACTTACATTAAAGAAATAGAATTTATTTTAGAAAAATGGAATTTAAAAGAGGTTGATAAATTCACTGATTTAGTTGAAAGAACTATCCTTAAACTAAGTAAAAATCCTAAAATTGGTATTTATAGAAAAGATATGAATACCTATTCATTAGTTATTTCCAAACAAACTACTTTGTTTTATGACATCCTTGAAAATAAATCTCAAATTGACTTAATAGCCTTTTGGAATAATAAACAAAACCCAAAATATTTTGACACTTATATTAAGTTAAATCTTTGATTATATTTGTGCAATGCAATTATCTGTAATCATCCTCAATTATAATGTGCGCTATTTTTTAGAGCATTGCGTTTTAAGTGTGCAAAAAGCACTTGAAGGTATTGATGGAGAAATAATTGTAGTTGATAATAATTCTTCGGATGCTAGTTGCGTAATGATGCAACAGAAATTCCCTTCTATTAAACTCATTACAAACAAAGAAAATCTTGGCTTCCCAAAAGGAAATAACATTGGTGTGGCTGCAGCCAAAGGAGAATTTCTATGCATATTAAATCCCGATACAGTTGTTGCTGAAGATACTTTCTCTAAAATTTTAAATCCCAAAAACTGGTCATCGAACACTGGAATAATCGGTTGCAAACTAATCGATGGCACTGGAAATTTTTTACCCGAAAGCAAACGTGGCGTTCCAACTCCATGGGTAGCTTTTACCAAGATTTTTGGATTATATAAATTTTCAAATTCCTTAGGGAAATATTACGCACTGCATTTAAGTGAAAATGAATCTGGAAAAGTGGATATTCTTGTGGGTGCTTTCATGGTGATGCAACGTAAATTGTATAACAAAATTGGTGGTTTTGATGAAAATTGCTTTATGTATTCTGACGATATTGACCTTAGTTATAGAGTGCTACAAGAGGGGAAACACAATTACTACTTTCATGAAACTACCGTAATCCATTATAAAGGAGAAAGCACTATTAGAGACGGAAAATATATGAAACGCTTTCAAGAAGCGATGAATTTCTTTTATATAAAACACTTTAAAGTTTCCATTTTCTTTAAGGGTTTTATGAAAATCGGAATCGTCTTATTCTCCATTGTAAAAAGATTTCAAGGAAAAATAAAAGAAAAAGTGCAGCCTGAAAATTATGTTTTAGTTACTGAAAATTCTAATAAATCGCAATTAATTAATGCTTTAGAAGAAAATCTTAACGTGAAATTTACAGAAACGATTTCAGATGTAAATCGAACCGAATTTATAATCGACTTAAATACGATTTCCTTCAAAAAAGCAATTCATTGGATGGAAAACAATAAGAAAAAAAATTATACTTTTAAATTGCTTCCGCCAAATTCCAATTTCATATTAGGAAGTAATAGCAGTAATGATAGAGGTGAAGTAAAAGCATTTAAAGAATAAAATAAAAGCGAAAAATTATATAATTCTTGATTAAACCTAAAAATAATCATTAATTTTGCAAACTGAATAACAAAACACAACTTTAGTTTAAAATATGGCAAAGTTCGAATTGAAATTACCCAAAATGGGAGAAAGCGTTGCAGAAGCAACCATTACCAACTGGTTAAAAAAAGTAGGAGAATCTATTGCTGCTGACGAAGCTGTTTTAGAAATAGCCACAGACAAAGTAGATAGCGAAGTGCCAAGTGAAGTTTCAGGAACTCTAGTTGAAGTGTTGTTTCAAGAAAACGACGTGGTTAAGGTAGGGCAAACCATTGCTATTATTGAAACTGAAGGTGGAACTGAGGAAGCTTCATCTTCTGTAGAAGTTGCTCTTCCAAATATTTTCGCTGTAGAAAAAGCTATCGAAGTAGCAAAGGAAATAGCGGCACCAGTCGATTTTTCTTCATCGGATAAATTCTTTTCACCATTAGTAAAAAACATTGCTAAAGAAGAAGGCGTTTCTATTTCCGAATTAGAAAGTATTTCTGGATCAGGAAAAGATGGACGTGTTACTAAAGAAGATATATTAAAATTTGTTGAAAGTCGCAAATCGCAAAACGGAAGCCAATCTTCCCTACCTAATACCCAATCTTCACCACCTAATACCCAAAGTGGACAATCTACTATCCAAAAAGCCCAACCCATTTCTGTAAATGGAGGCGATGAAATAGTTGAAATGGATAGAATGCGAAAGTTGATTTCGGGTTACATGGTAGCATCGATTCAGACCTCTGCTCACGTACAATCATTCATTGAAGTAGACGTTACAAATATTGTAAAATGGAGAGAGAAAGTCAAAATTGCATTTGAAAAGCGTGATGGTGAAAAATTAACGTACACTCCGATTTTTATGGAAGCTGTTGCCAAAGCTTTGAAAGACTTTCCTGGAATGAATATTTCTGTAGATGGTGAATATATTATTAAAAGAAAAAATATTAATTTAGGTATGGCTGCTGCCTTACCTAACGGAAATCTAATAGTTCCTGTAATTAAAAATGCCGATCAATTGAATTTGGTTGGAATGGCAAAAGCAGTAAATGATTTAGGTAATCGCGCTAAACTTGGTAAGTTAAAACCAGACGATACACAAGGCGGAACTTATACGGTTACTAACGTTGGGACTTTCGGTTCGGTTTTTGGAACGCCAATTATTAACCAACCACAAGTAGGTATTCTTGCCCTTGGTGCAATACGTAAAGTGCCTGCAGTTATTGAAACTCCAGAAGGCGATTTTATAGGAATTCGCCAGAAAATGTTTTTGTCACACAGTTACGACCACCGAGTTGTAGATGGTGCACTTGGAGGTAGTTTTGTGAAACGTGTAGCCGAGTATTTAGAGGCATTTGATGTGAATAGAGAATATTAGACTTACTTTATAGTTATAATTTGTTATAAATCAATCCTTTCAATTATTGAAAGGGTTTTCTTTTTTGTCAAAATAAAAAATTAAAAAATAGATTATCGATAACCACAATATTTTATATTTGTGATTAAATTATTTAAAAAAATGGAATTAAAATTAAACCGACCAATTTGTTTTTTTGATTTAGAAACGACAGGAGTTGAAGTTTCAAAAGATAGAATTGTAGAAATATCTATTTTCAAAGTGTTCCCTAATGGAACTACAGAAAGCAAAACATGGTTAGTCAATCCAACTATTCCAATTCCAGCTGTTACTACAGCGGTTCACGGAATAACGGATGAAAAAGTTGCCAACGAGCCTACTTTTAAAGAAATGGCTTCGCAAGTGCACAATATGATTAAAGACTCTGATTTAGGAGGCTATAATTCCGATAGATTCGATATTCCTCTTTTAGCTGAAGAACTGCTTCGAGCTGAGGTAGATTTTGATATGAAAAACAGAGTTTCGGTAGATGTACAAACTATTTTTCATAAAAAAGAAGAACGAACTTTAAGTGCAGCTTTAAAATTTTATTGTGGTGCCAATTTAGAAAATGCGCATTCTGCCGAAGCGGATACTATGGCAACCTACGAAATATTAAAAGCGCAGTTAGACCGTTATGACGATTTAGATAACGATATAAAATGGCTTTCAGAGTATACAACTCGTAAAAAATCAGTTGATTTTGCGGGGTTTATAGCTTTAAATAAAGAAGGAAAAGAAATTTTCACCTTCGGAAAAAACAAAGGACAATTAGTAGATGATGTACTCGAAAAAGAGCCAGGATATTATGGTTGGATTCAGGGTGCTGATTTTCCTTTATACACTAAAAAAGTTTTAACAGCCATCAAATTAAGAAAACTAAACACTAAATAGTGATCAGTATTCTGTCAGAGCTGAACACTGAACACATTTTATATGAAAATTATTTGCATCGGTAGAAATTATGTAAAACATATCGAAGAACTTCAAAACGAACGTCCTGATGAACCAGTCGTTTTTTTGAAGCCGGATTCGGCAATTCTTTTAAAACAGCATCCATTTGTTATTCCAGAATTTAGTAACGACGTGCACCATGAGGTAGAGATTTTGGTCAAAATAAATAAAGTAGGAAAATATATTGAGCCCAAATTCGCACATAATTATTACGATGAAATCGGACTAGGAATTGACTTTACAGCCCGCGATTTGCAAGCCAAATTAAAAGAAAAAGGACTTCCTTGGGAAAAAGCTAAAGCCTTTGATGGGTCGGCGGTTATAGGTAATTTCTTTCCTAAAAACGACTACGATTCAGTGGAGAATATTGAATTCAAATTAGTTAAAAACGGTGAAATTGTACAGTTGGGCAATACGAGTCACATGCTCTGGAAAATAGACGAATTAATAGCACATGTATCGCAGTTTTTTACCTTAAAAAAAGGAGATATTATTTTCACAGGAACCCCAGAAGGAGTTGCTGCTGTAAAGCCCAATGATGTTCTGGAAGGTTTCTTTAAAGATAAAAAATCATTTAGAATACAAGTGAAATAATGGCAATAAATTACAACCTTTCAAAAGTGCATTCACTTTCAGATAACGACACCGATTTTGTCTTAGAAATTGTGCGATTGTTTGTAACTGAAATCCCTAAAGATTTTAAACAAATGGAATTGGGAATTAAAGAAAAAGACTACAAACATGCCTATGCTTTTGCTCATAAAATTAAGCCCTCCCTAGATTTATTAGGAATGTTAATTGCTTATGATGAAATTCTTCAGGTGGAAGCCTGGACTAAATCGAAAGGTAAGAGAAAGGAAATAGAAGCAACCAGCGATAGTATCAAGAAGCAACTGGAAAAAGCTATAAAAGAAATTAAAAAAGATTTTGAAGTTTAATTTTCGAAGCGAAAGATTCGGGCATTTTAGCCAGCCTTTTTCCCGCTTTCCATTTCAATCTTTACTTTTTTAAAGAAAAAAAGTAAAGGATTTTCACTTCAATCGGGGCTAAAGAGTTTTCCGATTTTTTTATTTGTTTTTAACTTAACCACAAACTAAATCTTAGTAACTTAGCGCCTCAGCAATTAAGCATCAAAAAAATGAAAGCAACCATAGTAACTATTGGTGATGAAATTTTAATAGGTCAAATTATTGACACTAATTCTGGGTTCATTGCAAAAGCACTGGATCGAATTGGAGTTCAAACCCACGAATTGCTTTCTATAAGCGACGACAAGCAGCACATCTTAGACACTTTCGCATCCTTGCAAAACAAAGTCGACATTGTACTAATTACAGGAGGCTTAGGTCCTACAAAAGACGACATTACCAAACACACTTTTTGCGAATATTTCAATGATACTTTGGTAATAAATAAAGAAGTTGAGACGCACGTAATTGAATTAATTGAAGCTGTAATGAATCGGCCAGCATCGCAAATGAATAAAGATCAAGCATTGGTCCCTTCCAAATGTCAAATACTATTCAATAAAGTAGGCACTGCTCCCGGTATGTGGATGAAAAAGGAAAATACTGTTTTTATTTCGTTGCCTGGCGTTCCATATGAAATGAAGCTAATAGTTGAAAATGAAATAATTCCTAAAATTGTTAAAGAGTACAAGCGTCCTTACATTTTGCATAAAACTATAATGACCTACGGACAAGGAGAAAGCTTGGTTGCAGAACGCATTGAGGATTGGGAAAACAGTCTGCCGGAATTCATAAAATTGGCCTATTTACCATCGCCAGGAAGAGTTCGATTACGACTAACAGGAAGAGGAACTAACAAAGAACTTCTAGAAAATACCATAAACGAAAAGGTACACTCTTTAGCCAAAATAATTGGCGATATCATTGTTGGTTTTGACGAAAGCGAAACTATTCAAGTAGTTTTAGGTCGACTATTAACCCAGCAAGGAAAAACAATTGCTACAGCCGAAAGTTGCACAGGCGGCAAAATAGCACAAGAATTATCCACTGTTCCTGGTGCTTCTAATTATTTTAGAGGAGGTGTAATTAGTTATGCTACAGACACTAAGATTTCTGTTTTAGGAGTTTCTGTTAAAACTATTGATGAACATTCAGTTGTAAGTGCAGCCGTTGTCACCGAAATGGCATTAGGTGTTCAAAAATTAATGAAAACCGACTATGCAATTGCAACAACAGGCAATGCGGGACCTTCTAAAGGAGATGCTGATGCAACTTTAGGGACTGTTTTTATAGCATTAGCAACCCCAAATAGTATTTTAGTGGAAGAATTTAATTTTGGTCAACCTCGTGAAAAAGTGATAGATAGAACTGTAAACAAAGCATTTGAATTATTGCAAAAAGAAATTTTAAAAAATGTCTAATATTTTTTTGGCAGTAAGGTTTCTTTTTTGTTTCTTTGCACCCTCGATTTGAATAACGATAAAAGATAAGTATAATGTCAAGAGTTTGTGACCTTACAGGTAAAAGAGCGATGGTAGGAAATAATGTTTCCCACGCAATGAACAAAACTAAGAGAAAATTTTCTGTAAACTTAGTTAAAAAACGTTTCTATCTTGCTGAAGAAGACAGATGGGTTACTTTAAGAGTAGCTGCTTCTACAATAAAAACAATTAATAAAAATGGATTAGCTGCTGTATTGAAAACAGCTAAAGCTAATGGATTTATAAAATAATTCAAAATCCAATTAAAATAAAGTAAGATGGCTAAGAAAGGTAATAGAATTCAAGTAATTTTAGAATGTACTGAGCACAAAGGAACTGGACTTCCAGGGACTTCCCGTTACATTACAAACAAAAATAAAAAAAACACTCCAGATAGATTAGAGATTAAGAAATTTAATCCAATCTTAAAGAGAATGACTGTTCATAAAGAAATTAAATAATTAGAGATTTTACATTTGTAGAAATTTCAATACTCATTTGAATCATGGCAAAAAAGACCGTTGCAACATTACAGACAGCTTCTAAGAGATTAACAAAAGCTATTAAAATGGTGAAATCTCCAAAAACAGGAGCTTACACTTTTGTAGAAAGCATTATGACTCCAGAAGAAGTGGATAGTTTCTTAAATAAGAAATAATTCAGCAAATAAATTATATCTAAGCTACTTTCTAACGGAAGTAGCTTTTTTATTTTTATATTTGTTCCTTGTTTATCCAAAAGTAATTATAACATTAAACCATAAATCTGTATTATGAGTTTTTTTAAAAAAATATTTTCCTCAGAGAAGAAAGAAACTGCGATTACGGAGCAGGCTAAAGAAACTTTAGATAAAGGTTTAGAGAAAACTAAAACTTCCTTTTTTTCTAAACTTACCAAGGCAATTGCTGGAAAATCTAAGGTAGATGATGAGGTTTTAGATAATCTTGAGGAAATTCTAGTTTCTTCGGATGTTGGTGTAGCAACTACCTTAAAAATTATAAAAAGAATTGAAGAACGAGTTTCTACCGATAAATATTTAGGAACAGAGGAATTAAATCTCATTCTTAGAGAAGAAATTTCGGGTCTTTTATCCGAGACAAAATCAGGTGAAGAATCCGAATTTACAATTCCTGAAGATAAAAAACCATATGTAATTATGGTTGTTGGAGTTAATGGTGTAGGAAAAACAACTACAATTGGAAAATTAGCCTACCAATTTAAAAAAGCGGGCTATAGTGTAGTTCTTGGTGCTGGGGATACTTTTCGTGCTGCAGCAATTGATCAATTACAAATTTGGGCTGATAGAGTAGGAGTGCCAATAGTAAAACAGCAAATGGGGTCTGATCCAGCATCGGTTGCATTTGACACTTTGCAAAGTGCTGTTTCTCAAAATGCCGATGTTGTGATTATTGACACTGCGGGAAGATTGCATAATAAAGTTGGCTTGATGAGTGAATTATCTAAAGTAAAACGAGTGATGCAAAAAGTAACTCATGATGCGCCACACGATGTGCTTTTAGTTTTAGATGGATCAACAGGACAAAATGCTTTTGAACAAGCTAAACAATTTACGGCAGCTACTGAGGTTTCGTGTTTAGCAGTTACTAAACTTGACGGAACTGCCAAAGGCGGAGTTGTTATTGGAATTTCCGATCAATTTCAAATTCCTGTAAAATATATAGGTGTTGGTGAAGGACTTGAAGATTTGCAAGTATTTAATAAATATGAGTTTGTAGATAGTTTCTTTAAATAACAGATATGAATAAATTTTTGTCTTTTTTCAAAACGGCTTCCCCATTGCTTTTACTTTCTATAAGTGCTGGAGTAGAGATTTTAGCAAAAGTAATTGAATCTAAATTCCCTACAATTGCCATGGGCTTGCAACTGGTTACTTTTATGGTTTTTATTTATACCCTAATAAAGTTTTTCAACTCAAAGTTTAATTAGATATTTGTTTTATTGATACAACGCATTTACTTTTGCCCAAAGCGTTTCATCAAAATCGGAAAGAGCTAAATTTTCACTTCCTGCAGCATCTCCCATTCTGATAATAACCATTTTTTTACTTGGGACTACATATATTTTTTGATCGTCTTTTCCTAAAGCGCAATACATTTCTGTTGGTGCTGTGGAAACTAAACTTCCATTTAACTGTAACTGGGTTTGAGGTAAATGGTAACTTAACCTTCCGTTGAGCCACCACAGATAGCCATAAGATAAATTAATATTTTGAGATGTGTTAGTTGCGCTATTAATGAAGGATGTGTTTATTATTTGATTTCCATTCCATTTGCCATTATTTAAAGCTAATAATCCAAAACGTGCCATACTGCGAGTTGTACTAAAATAAATCTTCAAACCCAAATTTGCTCCTGTCCCGATATACCAGAATCCAGAAGTTTCCATTCCTATTTTATCTCGTAACTTATTGTTAAAATAATTGTTCCAAGATTGTCCAGTAGCTTGTTCTACAACATCTTGCAGTTTCACGTAAACATTATGATAAGCCCATCTAGTTCCAGAATCCGCTATGTATTGAAGATTTGCAGGCGAAACATCGTCTCCCAATGTGTCATCTAAACCTGAATTCATAGACAAAAGGTTTTTGCAAGTAATTAGATTTTCTTTCGCTAAAGGAATACTTGTCCATCCAGTCCCTAAATAATCTGAAACTTTATTATTGATATTGATGAATCCTTCTTGTTCGGCAATGCCGGTTACAGTTGAGGTCAAGGTTTTTCCTGCACTATTCCATTTCCAAAGTGTTGTTGCAGTGTGACCATTAAAATAATTTTCTATTATAATTCTACCATTAACTATAATCATAAATGATTTGGAGTTTTTTAATTGCAAATAATCTAATAGTGGTTGAACTGCACTTGCATTCCAACCTAAATCGGAAATAGACTTAGTTTCCCAGGTGGCACTTCCATCATTTGGAGGAAAATACATTGCTTCTTCTAGCGGAGAGGAGCATCCACAATCTTTTTCAGCGCATCCAAAAATAAAAAGAAGCATAAATAGAAAAGGAAAATATTTTTTCATGATGATTGACATAATAATATCACGTGGAAAATTTAAAACGTTTAATCAAAAATACTTTTTTATTCCTTAAAATTAATTGTAATTTTATATTTTATTTTAAGACATGAAAAAAATTCTAGCCTTTTTCTTTTTTAGTTTGTTATTTGTTGCCTGTAAACCTAAAGTTTTAGATGCTGATATTGCCAAAATAAATGGCTATTGGGAGATTCAAAAGGTAGAACTTCCGCAGGGAGGTAAAAAGGAATATAAGGTAAATGAAACCATAGATTTTTTTGAAGTAAAAGATAAAAAAGGCTTCCGCCAAAAAGTAATGCCGCAATTGGATGGCACCTATTTGACTAATAACATTAAAGAAACTTTTACTATAACAAATAAGGACAATGTTTTTTATGTTAACTACACCACTAATTTCGGAAAATGGCGAGAAGAAATTTTGGAACTTAAAGACAGCGTTTTAGTATTAAAAAACAAGGAGAATTTGGAGTACCATTACAAACGACAAATTCCTTTTTCAATAAAATAATGGCGAAACGACTAAGTAACGAAAGTTCAATATCCGATGTTTTGCAACAGTTTATTCAACAAAATAAGCTAGAGGCAGGCATGGATAAAATAGATGTAGAGCAAGCATGGAAAAACCTTATGGGGAATGGAGTTAATAGTTATACGCAAGAAGTAATTTTAAAGGGAAGCACTTTATATGTCAAACTTACTTCGGCAGTTTTACGAGAAGAATTAGGTTATGGCAAACAAAAAATTATTATGATGCTTAACGAAGAGCTTCGTAAAGAAGTCGTAAAAGATATTGTTTTGAGATAAGAAGAAGTGCGAGGTACAAGGTACTAAGTCAGAAGAGGCTAAAGAGAGGTAGAACAAAATAAACATACAAAATCCCATTTCAATAAAGAAATGGGATTTTGTATTTATATAAACTGCTCACTAAAAACGGAACATTGAATACTAAAACTGCTCTCTTCCAGCAAAATGGAAAGCACCTTCGATTGCAGCATTTTCATCAGAATCGGATCCGTGAACTGCATTTTCTCCAATAGAGGTAGCATATTTTTTACGGATAGTTCCTTCGGCAGCATCTGCAGGATTAGTAGCACCAATTAAAGTTCTAAAATCTTCAATTGCATTTTCTTTTTCAAGAATTGCAGCAACGATTGGTCCACGAGACATGAATTCAACTAGTTCACCATAAAAAGGTCGTGTGGAGTGAACAGCGTAAAAAGCTTGTGCATCGGCAACTGTAAGTTGTGTTAATTTCAAAGAAATAATTTTGAAACCACCTTCTGTAATCATGTTTAAAATTCCACCAATATGTCCGTTTTCTACAGCATCTGGTTTAATCATTGTAAATGTTCTATTTGTAGCCATTTTGTGTTTTTGTATTAAATTGGGTGCAAAAGTAATATTTTTTTTACGATAAGCAAGAATGAAAAGGCTATAAAGTGATAACTTTAAATTTCTGGTCTAAAGGTTTTAATTCGGACAGTATTTTCTTCATGAAAGTATCTCCATATTCTAAATAAAATTCACTAAAATTTGCTTTGCGTTCTTGTAGACTTTGGTGTGGAAAAATTTCATTTTGCAATGCCAAAATCCTCTGCAAACGATCATTATAAATTCTTTTCTCGGCTCGTAGCAATCTTTTTTCTAAATTTTCTAATCCTTTTGTCTGTTTTATTTCTTGTGCTTTAACTGCTCCCAAAAAGGATTTATCGGTTTGATTAGCAATTTCAAATAATGCTCCAAATTGTTTTTTAAGTGCCTCTTTTTGTTCTGTAAAATCAATAGTAAACTTTGAAAATTCTTTTGTTTTTTTATTAAACAATTCTTGTTGATTCGTAAATAAATCAGCGTAACTTAACTCCAGTTTATCTGCTTTTTCAGTTTGTTTTAATGTTATTGTAACAACTGAATTTCTAAGTAATAGAATAGGAAATGTTACGTTATTTGCTTCAAAATTAGATTTTAATTCCAACCAATACGCCAATTCGCCACCTCCCCCAATGTAGCATAAATTCGGCAAGATTATTTCTTGGTATAAAGGTCTTAAAATCACATTCGGACTAAATTTTTCTGGATAATTTTCTAATTCTAATAGAATTTCGGATTCAGTAAAAGTTGTGCTTGTGTTGTTTACTTTATAAACTCCGTTTTCTAATATAATACGTTCTCTTAATGTATCTTCTATATAAAAAAGATTTATTTCACGAGGATTTACTTGAATTTTATATTCGGATAATTTATCAGAAGTTTCGCTTACTTTCTTAAAAGAAGTTTGGTTAAGCAGTTCCTCTTTTATATAGGGAATAAATAATTTTTTCAAAGCAATAGAATCTCCATCCAATATTACCAATCCTTCTTCTTTAAATAATTCATTGGCTAAATAGCGTGTTGCATCTGCTAAATTAGAATGGTCCAAATAGGATTTTTCAAATAAATCTATTAAAAAATTTGCATTTTCACTTGTGCCTATTTCGTTAGAAAATTCCGATAAAACTTCTTTTAAACCTTCAGTAGATAATCTTCCAACGGGACCAAAACTTTCTCTTTTCCATTGGATTTTTTCACTTTTGAAATTAAAATAATTTATCTCTTCAAAATCGTGGTCTTCGGTTGCCATCCAATAAATAGGAACAAAATTCTGTTTAGGATATTCCTTTTTTAATTGTTTGCAAAGGTTTATTGTGGAAACAATTTTGTAGATAAAATATAATGGACCTGTAAATAAATTCAGTTGGTGCCCAGTAGTTATTGTAAATGTATTGGAATTGTTTAAAAGGCTAATGTTGTTTTTTGTAGCATCTGAAACTTCAAAATTAGCATATTGCTTTTCAAGTTCAGATACTAAAATTTGCCTTTTTTTATTGTCATTGCAATTATAATTGAAACCTTTTTCTTCGATTTGATCTTTAAAATTTTCAATTTTTGGAAAACGATTGTAAAAAGGTATAACCACTGATTTCTCATCCAAATAATCAACGATTAGTTTAGAGAAAAATCCTGATTTTTGGTAACTTATACAATCTATTGGCATATTAATTAATCTGTAATTACTATAAATCCATTATTTACAAGGGTTTGTTTATCAATAATTCCTTGTCCGGTTGGAGCTGCTGCAGGATTCTGATTTGATAAATCTATGGTTTTTCCAGCATTCATATTAACGCTTATAAATTTATTCAATAAATAATTTATTTGAGATTCTGGCAGTGCGTTATTTGTAGCATTGAAATAAAATGAAAAGTTGATAGAATTAGGATTTATAGTGTTTATTGAAGGAATTGAAATAGTACTTAATTGTGGATTTGAAAAAATATAAAAATAGCCTTCCACACTTGTTAAGTTAGGCAATGAAACATTAGTTAATAAGTTATTATTTTGTAATTCAATTACACTTGTTGTTGTTAGATTGGGAAAATCTAAGGTAGTTAATTGGGAGTTACTTATTGATACATAACAGTTTATTAGTGCTGTAGCATTTAACGTTGTTAAAGGACAAACAAAGTGAATTGCACCATTTGTTAATTGAGGTAAATTTATACTTGTTGTGTTGGTATCAGTAATGCTAACAGTAATATTTGTTGCTAAAGGGAATGTAATAGAATTTATGTTATTATTATTTATTGAAATCTGTGAAGAGCTTTTGGTTAAACTATCAAAATTAATTGTGCTTAAGGCTGGATTGGATTCTATTGTAATTGCTAATAATGAGTTTAAAAGTGGAAATTGAATGTTTGATAACGCAATATTATTAATAATTGTAAATATACCCGATGTAGATTTTTCTAATGATGGAAAAGAAAGTGAAGTTAATAAAGGATTGTTGTTTATGGAAACATCTTTGTAAGTCTTTTTTAAGTTACTAAAATTAACTGATGCAAGAGATTGATTGCTATTTATAGTTATTGTTAACAATGATTTTATTTTACTCAAATCTACTGTGGTTAATAGGGTGGTGCCGTCAATAACTACATTTTCGGTATTTGATCCAGCTTCTTCTTCAATTTGTGCAGCGGCCTCTGCATCGGTAATATCATCTGTTAAATAAATAGTAGATTTTCCTAGATTCGTACTTTTTCCAGAGAATAGGGCATAAGGCACACTCAATAATTGTCCAACTCCAACAATTGTATAATTTGTTCCACCAGCTGGATCGGTTTCGGTTTTCACAAAATAGGTTCCGGTTGACCAGTTAATAGCTGCAAACGTACCTGAAACTGGAGTTCCTCCGCCGATTTCTAGAGTTAAAAGACCGTTTTCATTGGTGGTATTACTCATTGTTTCTACATAAACAGCTTGACCAGACGGTGAATCCTTTAGAATGCTAATCTGAATTCCGATGGTTGTATTGGTAACCAAATCGCCATTAGTATTTCTAATTACCGATTGATAGGTCATTTTTTGAGGAACTTGAGCGAAAGCTATAAATCCAATAAATAAGATGAATAATTGAATAGTTTTTAGGAGGTAATTTTTCATATTATTTTTTTAAGATTTTAAAAGTTTTAATTTTTTTATCTTTTGATTTTACATCTAGAAAATAAATCCCAGTAATATAATCCTTCATGTTAATGGAAGATTCTTCTAGATTTATTTTTTCGGATGAAAGTGTTTTACCAGCAGCATCATATAATTGGTACGAGTAATCTTTTAAATTTTGTTCCGCAATTTTTAAGTTCAATTGGTCAATTGCTGGATTTGGGTATGCTATCATTAGCAATTCGACTGATGCAAAATCTGAATTTCCTAAAGTCTGAATTTCATAAGGTTGTTGCATTCCATCGTTTATGGAATTTCCTTCTGGATTTTTGTATGAAACTAATCCAACTGAAAAGCTAGCTGTTCCAGTTGTTCCAATTGCTTTTCCGCCAGATGCCACAACACTTTTTTGTGCGAAACAAAAATTAACAATAAATAATATTAAGATTGAAAATATATTTTTCATGCAAATTATTTTTATGCAAATTTATAGTAAATAATTAAAATAGTACCTTTACAATGAGTTTAAAATATACTTTTGCAAAAAAAACTATTACGATTGAAAGACATTCTATTACTAACGCCGCCATTTACTCAACTGAACACCCCTTATCCGGCAACGGCATATATTAAAGGGTTTTTGAACACCAAAAGTATTTCGGCTTTTCAAATGGATTTGGGAATAGAAGTTATCTTACAATTATTTTCTAAAAAGGGAATAAGCTCTTTAATTCCAAAAGAAGAAATTGAAGATTATTCGGAGAATAGCCAACGAATTTTTGCATTAAAAGACGAATACATAAAAACTATTGATTCGGTGATTTCTTTTTTGCAAGGAAACAACCCCTCAATGGCGCGTCAAATATGTAGTGGAAATTTCCTTCCCGAAGCCTCTCGTTTTGGTCAACTTGATGATATGGAATGGGCTTTTGGGACTATGGGGATGCAAGATAAAGCCAAACATTTAGCAACTCTATACCTAGAAGATTTATCGGATTTTATTGTTGAATGTATAGATGAAAATTTTGGCTTTAGCCGATATGCGGAACGGTTAGGTAGAAGTGCTAATTCGTTTGATGATTTGTTTTTGCATTTGCAAAAAGATTTCACTTTTATTGACCAAATTACTTTAAAAACTCTAAACGAACGAGTAGCTAAGATCCAACCAAAATTAGTATGTATTTCGGTTCCATTTCCAGGAAATTTATATAGTTCCTTTCGTTGTGCTCAATTTATAAAAACTAATTTTCCAAATATAAAAATCGCAATGGGTGGCGGTTTCCCTAACACCGAACTCCGCGAATTGAAGGACGAACGCGTTTTTGAATTCTTCGATTTTATTTCTTTAGACGATGGAGAACTTCCACTTCAATTGATAATTGAAAATGAACAACTGACAATTGATAAAGAATACAAGCGAACATTTCTTATGGAGAATGGTAAAGTAACCTATAAAAATAACACCATTAGACCGGATTACAAACAAAGCGAAGTTGGAACTCCTGATTATTCTGATTTGCTTTTGGACAGATACATTTCGGTTATTGAAATTGCAAATCCGATGCATAGTTTATGGAGTGATGGCATATGGAATAAACTCACTATGGCACATGGATGCTATTGGGGAAAGTGTACTTTTTGCGATATTTCTTTAGATTACATAAAATTATATGAGCCTATTGCTGCTAAAACTTTAGTAGATAGGATGGAGGAAATGATTGCGCAAACTGGAGAAAACGGATTTCATTTTGTTGATGAAGCAGCTCCTCCGGCTTTAATGCGTGAAGTTGCCCTTGAAATTCTCCGACGAAAATTGGTTGTAACTTGGTGGACAAACATTCGATTTGAAAAAAGTTTTACTTCCGATTTAGCCTTTTTATTAAAAGAATCTGGCTGCATTGCTGTTTCAGGCGGTTTGGAAGTGGCTTCTGACCGACTTTTGAATTTAATAAAAAAAGGAGTTACTGTAGAGCAAGTGGCTCAAGTTACCAGAAATTTTACCGAAAGCGGTATCATGGTTCATGCTTATTTAATGTACGGTTATCCAACACAAACTATACAAGAGACAATTGATAGTTTGGAAATGGTGCGTCAAATGTTTGAGTTGGGAATTCTTCAGTCAGGTTTTTGGCATCAATTTGCAATGACAGCGCATTCTCCTGTTGGGATGTTCCCTGAAGAATTTGGAGTTATTCCAGAAAAAAATGAGATTACATTTGCTAATAACGACATCAATTTTAAAGATAAAACGGGAATAGATCATGATAAATTTAGTTTTGGTTTGAAAAAATCTTTATTCAATTTTATGCATGGAATCTGTTTGGATTATCCGTTAAAAGATTGGTTTGATTTTAAAATTCCAAATACTAAAATTGCCCCAGATTATATTTTTACCTGTTTAGAAAAAGAATCAGATTTTAATACAAAACCTTCCGCTAAAATCATTTGGATTGGAGGAAAGCCTTCTGCGAAAAACTTTACTAAATCTAAAAAAGGGCAATCTTGGAAAATGATAGAACTTACTTTTCACGGTAAAAGGAAATCTTTTGAAATTACATTAGAAGAAGATAAAGGCAAATGGTTGTTAGAAATATTGGAGTTAATTTCATTAAGTAACGAAAATTTGTACACGTTTAATACCCTAAAATCTAATTTTGAAACCCACTTTGAAGACTTCGAATTGTTTTGGCATTCTAAATCAATAGTGCTTTTACGTCAACATGGCTTGTTGATTTTGTAATAAAACTATCCAAAGAAAAATATCTCTTTATTAGACAGTTATATTTTATTTTTTTATATTTGTTTTTAGTTAAAAATATAAATGAAAAACTTCCTTATACTTATTTTTATAATTAATTCTAATTTGATAATTTCTCAACAAAAAAATTGTTTTGATATTGCTAGAAATGGAACATTGAACGAAATTATTTCTGAATATGATGGCAATAATAAGGTTATTGATTCTGTAGATACAAATTCTACTAGCATGTTGATACTTGCTTGTTATAGAGGGAATAATGACGTGGCTAAATTTATTATACAAAAAAAAGTGAATCTTGATTATCTAAGTAATAATGGAACTGCTTTAATGGCTTGTATTGTAAAAGGAAATACTGAAATGACAGAAATTTTATTAAAAAACAAAGCAAATCCTAATTTGGCAGATGCTAATGGAATTACGGCATTAATGTATGCAGTTCAATTTCAAAATGAAAAAATAGTTAAATTGCTTTTGGAATATAATGTTAACAAAACTAGTATAGACAAAAAAGGAAAAACTGCTTTCGAATATGCTGTTTTCTCAAAAAATGAATTAATTATTAATCTTTTAAAATAAAAACTATGAAAAAAATTACCATTTTATTATTATCTCTAGTTTGCTTTTCTGGAATATCCCAGAGTAAATCAACCGGAATAATAAATTTAACTTCCAACATGACAGCTAGCTTTACACTAAACAACACCACATCAAAAGCGACTTTAGTGTTAACAGGTCCATTTGATAGATGGTTTGCTTTAGGTTTAGGTGTTTCTTCGGGGTTTGGAATGGGTAGTGGAGATGTGCTTGTTTATACTACAGCATTAACAGATAGAAATTTCGTTGGAACTGTAGCTCCTGCAACAGATGCAAGTCAAGATTGGACTACACTTTCAAATATTGTACTTTCAGGTGTTAGAACATTAACTTTGGAGCGTTCTTTAACCAATACAGATAGTAATGATTTTCAATTGCCTTATGCCACAACTAATTCAATAAGTTTAGCTTGGGCTCGTTCTGGTAGTGTATCTACATCTTTAGCAAATCACGGAGGTACAAACAGAGGTTTTGCTACAGGAACATTTACGGTTTTAGGAAACGAAAAATTTTCTTTGGAAACTGCATCAATTTATCCTAATCCTTCTAATGGAACTTTTACAATAAAAACTAATTCAAGTTTAACCAAAGTAAATATTTACACGCAAACAGGTGCTTTTGTTAAAACAATTGAAGTAAATAACGATTCTAAAGTTTTGGAAGTAACTGTTGGTGGTCTCTCCACTGGGGTGTATTTATTAGAGTTACAAAATGATTCAGAAAAATCATGGAAGAAAATTGTTGTAAACTAAAAAGATAATTCATAAAGTTTCTTGGTATATTAGGAGGGTTTACTAAAGCCCTCCTTATTTTTACCAAATTTTAATTTAAGGAAGTATTAAGGAAGAATTGCCCCTCAATTAGGCTTAATTTGTATATTTGTATAACAATTATTTAAATTAAATATGAGTAAAAAAATGAAAACAATCCTTATCATCGTTGGGGTTTTAATATTAGGAGGAGTTATTGCAGGACCTAAAATTAAAGACTACATGGTTAATAATATAGGAAAAAGAGATTTGCAATCAGAAGATGCTGCATTTACTTTAAAAGCTAAAGATTTTGTTGTAGAGTTTACTACTAAAGAAGCCGATGCTAATAAAAAGTACCTTGAAAAACCAGTGGTAATCTCTGGAGTTATTACTTCTATTAATAATAAAGAGGTGCTGCTAGATGAAGTTGTAGTGTGCGGTTTTACTACTCCTGATACTTCATTAAAAGTCGGTCAAGCTGTTTCAGTTAAAGGTCGAGTAGTTGGGTTTGATGACCTAATGGGAAGCGTAAATATGGATCAATGTTCAATAAATAAATAATAAAAAATGAAATCACTAAAAATTACACTACCCGTTTTTTTTCTTTTTTGTTTTGGCTTAGCCAATGCACAAGACGATTTAATGAACGAATTAAATGTAACTAAATCGGATAAGAAAGAAATCACATCATCAGCTTTTAAAGGATTGCAAGTTGCTAACATGCAATCTACTAAACTGCCTGCTCAAGGAGAATTTTATTTCTTAGTTTCGCATCGTTTTGGAGATTTAACTGATGGGATCAATAACTTTTTTGGTTTAGATAATGCTTACACTAAATTAGGAGGGATATATGGTGTTACAAATTGGCTATCCATTGGACTATCTAGACACACCCACGACAAATTATATGAAGTAGCGTTAAAATACAAATTTGCTAATCAAGAAGACGATGGTTTTCCTGTTACAATTGTTGGTTATAATACACTAGATATTAATAGCTCTAAATTAGAAACTACTTATCCAGAAATTAAATTTAATAACCGTTTAGCATATTCTAATCAATTAATAGTATCAAGAAAATTTTCAAATTCATTTTCTGCTCAATTAGTTCCTATATTCATCCATAAAAATTTATATGACGCAGACAAGGAAGCTAAAAAGAATACATTTTTATTAGGGACTGGTGCAAGATTTAAATTATCAAAAAGATTAAGTTTAAATTTTGATTATGCAGCAAGATTGAATGTGCCTGAAGGTTACTCTTCCCCTTATCATAACGCTGCTACATTGGGATTAGATGTTGAAACAGGTGGTCACGTTTTCCAATTTGTCTTATCTAATAGTCAAACTATGAATGATGTTTCCTATTACACAACTGGATCTGGAATTTCTAGTGGTAAACAAATTTTCTTCGGATTTAATTTATATAGAGTTTTTTAAAGAATAAAAAATTATGAAAAATAGACAAGCAATTTTATTAGTATTATTTAGTTTAATTCTTTTTGTGTCCTGTGATACAGCAACCACACAAGATCTTTCTCCAAAAGTAGATAATCCGACTTATACTGCGAATATAGAAAAAATTATGAGTATTAATTGTACAGGATGTCATGCTGGAGGAGCTCAAACTCCTGATTTAGATTCTTATAATTCAGTCAAAACAGCTACTCTTAACGGAGCTGTTTTATGTAGAATAGGTGGTACATGTGGAGAGATCATGCCTACAAGCGGCACTTTACCACAAGCTACTATAGATATTATCAATAAATGGGCAACAAATCAATGTCCTGAATAACTTTATGAATATTTAAAACAAGTAATTATGAAAAAGACTTTAATGTTGATGGTATGTTTTGCTTATGCATCAGTTGCCTTTTCTCAAAAAATGATGACTCGTTCAGGTGAAATTAAATTTGACGCAACTGTTCCTGGAGCTATAGATCCTGTTGTTGCAGTAAGTAATACTGTATCTTCTATTTTTGATAAAACTACGGGAGATTTAGTAGTTCAAGGTTTGGTTAAGTCTTTCAAATTCAAATCTCCATTAATGGAGGAGCACTATAATGAAAACTATATGGAAAGTGACAAATTTCCTAAAACCAGTTTTAAAGGCAAAATTGCTGGTTATGACGGAAAATCTGGATCTTATGATGTAGAAGGAGATTTAACTATTCACGGCGTTGCTAACAAAGTTAAAACTAAAATGACGGTAACTGCAGGTACTAAAACTTCAATATCGGGAGCTTTTGTAGTTAAATTAATTGATTATAAATTAGTAGTTCCTGCACTTGCTAAGAAGACTCTAGCGGAAACTGCTAAAATATCCATCAAATTAGAATTAGAAAATAAACAATAGATTAACCCTAAAATTATCATTAAATTTTAAACCCTAAATCATGAAAAAAATTTACAAATTATTAGGAGTAGCTATTTTAATATCTTCAGCTACTATAAACGCTCAAAGTGCAGGAACACTAACTTTCAAATTAGGTGAAGTAGCCCATGCTTCAACCTATTCTGGTTCTAAAAGAGTTTTAGCAGTATGGATTGAGCAAAATACTACAGGAACAACTTGGACTTTTGTAAAAACTTTATGTGCTTATGGAAAAGGTACACCAAGTAACCATATTCCTACATGGAAAACCGCATCTGCTTCTAACACTACCGGTGTTGCTTCTACTTCTACTTTATCTTGGTCTTCAGGCTTACAAACTTTAAATTGGGATGGTAAAAATGTTGCAGGAGCTCTAGTGGCAGACGGAAATTACAGAGTTGCTGTTGAAGAATGTTGGGATCATGGTGGTTCTGCTGTTGCATATTTCCCTTTCACTAAAGGAGCATCGGCAGATACTCAAACCCCAACAAACGTCAATTTTACAGGTTTGAATTTAGCTTGGGCACCAACTCTAGCTTCGGACACTTTTTCAAAAGGTCCTGAAGCGGTGGTTTATCCAATTCCATCCAAAGGAATTTTTAATATTGACATGAAAAGTGATGTGAAAAATATTCAAGTTGTTGATATTAACGGCAAAGTTATTTACAATGAAGTGATGGAAGAGGCTACATCTTCTTCAACTAAAAAAGTAGACCTTTCTTTATTTAATGATGGAATTTATTTTATTAATGTTTCAGATGTTAATAATATTTCCTCTTACAAAGTTGTGTTAGAAAAATAAAATTATTTATGTCCATAAAAAAGCATCCAATTTGGATGCTTTTTTTATTCATTAAATTCTAGAATATTTTTTATTCCTTTGGTTTTATAATATTTATAATTTCCACTACCATCAGAGTAAGTAATAAATGCTTCTAGTTCAGGATGATTTTGTAAAAACAATATTGCTTTATCTAACCCCATAACCAAGATGCCCGTAGCATTAGCATCTGTAGTAATACAATTTTTAGCAAAAACAGAGGCACTTAATAAATTATTTTTAGAAGGATACCCTGTTTTAGGATCCAAATGATGTGCATATTTTATTCCGTTTTCAATAAAATAACGTCTATTATTGCCTGAAGTTGAAATGGCGGAATTATTCAATTTAGCTATGGCAATTGTCTTATTTATTGCTTCTTTATTATCTTTAGGTTCTTCTAAATTAACTGTCCAAATTCTTCCATATATATCGGTTCCTCTTGCATATACTTCGCCACCAATTTCAACTATATAAGATTTTATTCCTTTTTTATTTAAGAATTTCGATACTACATCAACCGAATAGCCTTGAGCAAAAGCATTAAAATCTAAAGCTACTCTAGGATCTTTTTTAATTATTTTATTTCCTTTAAGATCAATTAAATTAAGACCAACAAATTGTAAGATACTATCAATTTTTGTTTTTTCAATTTCACTTTTTTTACCAGGACCAAAACCCCATATATTTGTTAATGGCAGTACGGTTGGATCAAAGGCACCATTGCTATTTTTCCAAACTTCTTTGGCTTTTTTAAAACAGGCCTTGAAATATTTATCTACCTTAACATCTTTATCATTTTGATTTACTCTCGTTATTATGGAGTAAGGATTATAAGTGGATACCGAAAAGTCAAAATCTACTAACAACTTTTCAATTTCGGGCTGTAAGTTTCTGTGTTTAGTGTCTAAATAAGTAATATGATACGATGTGCCTTGTGTAGGCCCTTCTATAGAAGCAGATTCTAATTGTGAGTAGGAAGAAATAGTTGTTGTAAGTATTACAATAAAGGATAATAAATATCTGATTTTTTTCATTTTAGTTACAATTTAATTTTATATTCAATTTTCCTCCGTATTTTTTATAAAGCATTAAATCATTACAGGCATTTACTTTTTCATTTAATTTAATTTCTAAAAGTATCTTTTTTAGATAATACTTAGGCTCTTGATTATTCAGTTCAATTGTTTTTCCATAATCAATAATTGCATTTCTAAATTCTTTAATTTTAGTATAAACTTGTGCTCTGGAATAATAAGCATTTTCATCTAAAGGGTCTATTTCTGTTGCTGTATTTAAGTCTTTCAATGACTCTTTATAGTCTTTCAACTTGCTTTTTAGTAATCCTCTGTCAATATATATTTCAGAATACCTACTCATAGATGCAGCTTTATTATAATCTTTCATTGCGCCATTATAATCTTTGCAGATTTCTTTTATTTGTCCTCTAAAGCGATAAGCATCTGCATTATATTCCATCTTCATTGTTTTATTGTAATTTAAGATGGCATTTTTATAATCTTTCATTTTTTGAAGAAGCATGCCTCTTAAAAAAAAATAGTCCGGTTCAGATGGATTAATTTTACCTCTAATAGTAAAATCTGTAATGGCTCCTTTATAATCTTTAATTATTTGTTTTGTCAAAGCTCTATCTAAATAGGCTGTAGAATCTTTTGGGTTAAGTTCAATGATTTTAGAATAGCAATCAATTACTTTTTTATATTCTTTTATGTATCCATATTCTATTGCTTGATGTCTATATTCTTTTATAGAATTTTGACATATAGCAGCATTAGTAAAAATGAAATAACAGAAGAAACTAACAGGATTTTTCATTAGATTTAATTAATCATACAAAAATAAACTATTATTTATTTATGAATTTTTAAGATTTAATTAAATTTAACTAAATCATTTCAACTAATTATTTTATTTTTATAATTAGTCTACCGATTTTTTTAATTTTTTTTATATGAAAAACTTAGCTTAAGAAATAATTGATAAGCGTTCAATGTATCAGAAAATATACTGAAATTTACTCCAAAAGTAACCATTGATGCATTTTGTTGATATAATTAATGCGCAATCAAAAAACCTAATTTGTCCAAAACTAGAAAGGTTTTAATTATTAAATACTTCAATTTCAAAGTGTTTTAATTAAAATTAAGTTAAAAAATCTATAAAAGGTCTATTTTTTTTGTATTTTGTGCCACCTAAAAAAGTGATAACACTTTGTAATAATTTAGCTCCATGAAACGCATCCATATAATTTTAATTCTCAGCCTTTTTTTTAGTGTCTCAGCTTTTTCTCAAAAAGTTATTAAACATAAGATATCTAAAGGAGAAACTATTTTAGCATTGTCACTTAAATACAATGTAAGTGAAAAATCTATTTATGAATTGAATCCTAAAACTAAAGGATCCTTATTACAATTAAATCAAGAACTTCGTATTCCTAATAAGAAATTTAAAGAAAAAGAAAAATCTTCCAAAAACGATAAAAAAGATAAAAACGATAAAAACGATAAAAACGATAAAAAAGAACTACTAGCCGAAAAAAATAAGAAAAAAGAAATTACTCCGATTGCCAAAGAAAAACAAGAGGCACCTATTGATCCAGTAGAGTCTACAATCACACATATCGTTCAGTCTAAAGAAACTTTATACAGCCTTTCCAAACAATTTGGAATGACAATGGAAGCTATTTGTGAATTGAATCCGGAGTTAAAAACAAGTAACTTAAGGAAAGGGGTCAAATTAAAATTTCCAAATAAAGATGCTGTAAAAGTAAAAGTAGAAGAAACTAATTCTAATACGGATTTGCTGGGTAGTACAAACGGTGATATAGTTTCTATTACAAATGTTGTGCACAAGGTGCTTGAAAAAGAAACATTGTATGGGATTTCCAAACAGTATGGTGTATCCGTTACAGATATTGAAAAATTGAATCCAGGTATTGAGAACGGACTTCCGGTAGGTTATCTTTTAATGATTAAAAAAGGTGTGCATAAATCATCTGAAGAAACAAAAGATTTTATTACAAATATTCCAATAGAAGAGGTGGAAGTAAAAGACGTTCCAGTAGGAAATGCTATTAAAGCGGATTATTTAATAAGAAAAGCCGCCGAACATTTAGGTACTCGTTATCTTAGTGGAGGCACAACAAGCGCCGGATACGATTGTTCGGGTTTGATTTATGCTACATTTAAAAATATTGAAATGACTCTACCGAGAACTTCGCAACAAATGTCAAATTACGGAGTGAAAATTAATAAATCACAAGCCCAAAAAGGAGATTTAATTTTCTTCGCCACCTTAGGCGGAAGACGAGTAAGTCATGTAGGAATGGTCTCGGATGTAGTTGATGGAGTAATAAAATTCATTCATTCCTCTAGTGGATCAGGCGTTAAATTTTCATCACTAAAAGAATCTTATTATTCTAGAACTTTTGTACAAGTAAATAGGGTTTTGAAAGAATAATCAAAAAAAAATTCAGAAAATTCTGCAAGAAACTTTAATTTCTAACAGACATTCTATATTTTTCCATACGTTCTTTTCTGTCCTCTACATATTTTTTGTATTTAACTTTTTGGTCTAGATTCAGGTAGGTGTTAATAGTTCTATCTGTTTTTTCATTTATAGCTTCTATCTCTTTCAACTTGTCCTCATTAGAACTTTCCGATTTTGAAACTGCAAAAATACTTTTAGCACTTGCTTCAATCTCTTTGCGTATAACTATTACTTGTAAATCATCTAGATTCAAGTCTTTAGTTATTTTATCAATACTTTTATTTAAGTTTTCTGTTCTTTCTTTTTCAATATCCTCGGGGCTTTTATCTCTACCGTAATTATTAGTATTTTGAATACTTTGTTGGTTACCCATGCGGTTCATACCACCATTCATACCATTTCCACCATACATGCCGCCATTACCATATTGAGCAACTGAAGAAGTAAAAGATAAAATGCAACTGCCTATAAATAAATAAAATTGTATTGTTTTCATTTTAGTTTCTTTAGAGATATAAAATAATAAAAATTGTATTAATTAAACCGGTTCACCGTACAAATCGTATTCAGTAGCATCTGTAATTTTTACATTTACAAAATCTCCAGTTTTTACATAAAATTTAGAGGCATCTATAAGCACTTCATTATCCACATCTGGACTATCAAATTCGGTTCTTCCTATAAAATGCTCTCCTTCTTTTCGGTCAATAACACATTTAAAAGTTTCACCTATTTTTTCTTGATTCAAATCCCAAGATATCTGAGATTGTAAATCCATTATTTCTGCTGCACGCGCTTTTTTTATATCCTCAGGAACATCGTCAACTAAGGCAAAAGCACCTGTATTTTCTTCATGAGAATAAGTAAAACAACCCAATCGTTCAAATTTCATTTCCTGCACCCAATCACGCATAATTTCAAAATCTTCTTGCGTTTCTCCAGGATAACCCACAATCAAAGTAGTTCTTATGGTCATTCCAGGAACCGCTGCTCTAAAATCTTTTAATAATTTAGTGGTTTTTTCTTTCGTAGTTCCCCGTTTCATAGATTTCAAAATTTTATCTGAAATATGTTGCAACGGAATATCAATATAATTACAAATCTTAGGTTCGTTACGCATCAATTCCAAAACATCCATAGGAAATCCAGTAGGGAAGGCGTAATGCAAGCGAATCCACTCAATACCTTCCACTTTCACCAAATTTTCTAGTAATTCGGCAAGATTTCGTTTTTTATAAATATCCAAACCGTAGTAAGTCAAATCCTGCGCAATAAGAATCAATTCTTTAACGCCATTTCTTGCTAAACCTTCCGCTTCTTTAACTAGTTTTTCTATGGTTTGCGAAACGTGTTTTCCACGCATCAAAGGGATAGCACAAAAACTACAAGGCCTATCACAACCTTCGGCAATCTTTAAATAAGCATAATTTTTCGGAGTAGTAGTCAATCGTTCTCCAAGCAATTCGTGTTTGTAATCGGCACCAAGAGCTTTCAATAAAAGTGGCAGTTCCGTAGTTCCAAAATACTGATCCACATTCGGAATTTCCTTTTCTAAATCTGGGCGGTATCTTTCAGACAAACAACCGGTTACAAATACTTTATCTACAATTCCTCGTGCCTTTTTATCGGCATATTCCAAAATAGTATTCACCGATTCTGCTTTCGCATTATCAATAAAACCACAAGTATTAATCACCACAATATTTCCTTCCTGCTCATGCACAACATCCTTACCGCTAGCTTTTAATTGCCCCATCAACACCTCACTATCGTAAGTATTTTTAGAACATCCAAGCGTAATTACATTGATTTTATTTTTCTTTACCGATTTGGTTCTCATACCTTAATTTTAATGGGATACAAAATTACGTTATTTATTTTAAGGAGCGAAACTTTAAGGAATTTTAGTAAACCAAATTCCCGCTTTCTCCTTATAGTCTCGTTCCGTTCCTCCACGAGAGCTATCGGCTCAATCGGGGCTAAAATAGCAAGCATTTGGATTATAAAATTCATTTTCATAACCTCTTTTGTTAATTTATTTCAACTCTTTCCCTTTATAGTAATTCACTAACAAATTTACAAATTTGCTGTAACTCTCAATGCCCTCTTTTTGCTGATTCATTTTTAAAAATTGATCATAAAAAGCACTAAATCCCTTATCAATAAATGTGTCGTATTGTTTCCAAAAGGCATCACTTTCTTTGAAATTAGCAATAATTCCTGGATTAATTTTAGATATAAAACCATTAAATTTTGTTTTGTCTTTCATTGCGATATTAACCAGGCAGTACTGTAATGCATTGCTACAAGCGGAATATTGAAAATACAAATCGTTGTTTTTTATTCCAGCTAAAAAACCAATGAAGTTACATTCAGTTTCACTAGCATATCCAATTTGGTGCGCCATTTCATGACAAACCACATTCGGGAAGTTTACCATCGGTATTTTAGAATTCACCTGCGCTTCATTGGTAAACGGATTCAAATAACCTGCAAACCCCATATAAGTTAATGGCAAACTCAGCAATGATTTCTTAGTACTTAAAATAGTATAATTAAAAAAAGTATATTCTTTTGCTAAAGTATTATAACCTTTTTGAGCAATAACCAAAACCGAATCTTGTGAATTTGGATTAGTAACTTTTAAATTCCGATTGCCCGTAATTTCCAATTGAAGGGTATTTGTTTTAGCAATTAATTTTTGTGTAAATGTTTCTAAATCGGCATCCGAATATTCCCTTTCAATATTCATTTTTTCAAAAAGGGGAACTCTGTAATAATTGAAAGCCCAAAGCAAATGAAAAAGAAAATAGACAACAGATAGAAAACTAGCAATCTTTATTAAATTGCATTTCCATTGTAATTTCCAAGAATTTCTAGTTTTCCAAATGGAATAAATTATATAGACAATTCCAATTCCATAAAGTACATCACCTACCGAAAAAGGAACCTTTCCTAAAATAGTCCTAGAGATTTTTGAAATTAAAAGATACAAACCATTACTGTAAAATCGCTCTACTATTTCAGGAAAAAAGGCGATTATTTTCAGAAATAAAATCTGAACTAATAGAAATAATGGAAGAATGTATTTGCGTTTCAAAATAATAAATTTGGCATAAAAATACTTATAAATAAAGAACTCGTGCTTCTTTTTTTGTAGATTTGTGATTCTAAAAAAAATAAAATACAAAACAAACTACCATAATCAATAACATTGCAAATTTGTGAAATTTCTACAATCTAATTAATTGGTGGAAATTCGTGAAATTTGTGTCTAAAAAAATACAATGAGCCAAGAAATTAGAAACCTAGAACCAAAAGCACTTTGGAACAAATTTGCCGATTTAAACGCGGTACCTCGACCATCAAAAAAAGAAGATAGAGTAATTGAATTTATCAAAAACTTTGGTAACAGTCTGGGATTAGAAACCTTTGAAGATGAAATTCGTAACGTAATAATTAGAAAACCAGCAACTCCCGGAATGGAAAATCGCAAGCCAATTGTACTTCAAGGGCATTTGGATATGGTTTGTCAGAAAAATAACGATACCAATTTCGATTTTGATACCCAAGGAATTGATATGTATGTCGATGGCGACTGGGTACGTGCTCGTGGAACCACTCTTGGTGCCGACAACGGACTTGGAGTAGCGATGATGATGGCAATTCTGGAATCCAAAGAAATTAAACATCCAGCTATCGACGCGCTTTTTACTATTGATGAAGAAACTGGTATGACGGGTGCTTTAAACCTAAAAGGTGGAATCTTGAAAGGAGAAATCCTTTTGAATATGGATACCGAAGAAGATGATGAAATAGGTATTGGTTGCGCAGGAGGAATAGATGTTACTGCCAACAGAAGTTATAATGAAGAAGAAACTCCTGAGGGTTCTGTAGGATATACCATTACCTTAAAAGGGTTGAACGGTGGACACTCCGGCATGGATATCCACAAAGGATTGGGTAATGCTAACAAAATAATGAACCGTTTATTGTTTGATGGTTTCGAGAATTTTGGTCTTCAAATTGCCGAAATTTCAGGTGGAAGTTTGCGCAATGCAATTCCTCGCGAAAGCAATGCCAAAGTTATTGTAGCTTCTATGTATGACGAAGCTTTTGTATTTGAAATGCAAGAAATTATTGGTAATATCAAAGCCGAATTCAAAACCATGGAACCTAACTTAACTATTGAAATCGTAAAAAGCGATTTACCAAGTAAAGTGATGGATTTAGGAGTTCAAGAAGGTTTACTTCGCGGAATTTACGCTGCTCATAACGGTGTTTATTCTATGACTGCTGATATTAAAGATTTGGTAGAAACGTCTAATAATATTGCTCGTGTAATTGTTAAAGAAGGCGAAATTACGATTCAAAATTTAACGCGTTCGTCTGTTGAAAGTTCTAAATTTGATTTAGCAAATTCTTTGCGTTCGGCATACGAATTGTTTGGTTGCGAAGTGACTCTAGGAGGAAGTTACCCTGGTTGGACTCCAAATGTAAATTCAGAAATATTAGACCTTTTAGTTAAAATTTACGAAAAACAAAACGGAAACAAACCGAATGTTGCAGCATGCCACGCCGGCTTAGAATGCGGAATTCTTGGAACTAATTATCCAGGAATGGACATGATTTCTTTTGGACCTACCATTCATGGTGCACACAGCCCAGACGAAAGAGCAAGTATATCTTCTTCTCAAAAATTCTGGAAATTTGTATTGGAAATATTAGAAAATATACCGGTTAAGAATTAAGAAAATATAAAATTTGTTAAAAATGAAATCCCGAGTATATCTCGGGATTTTTTCTTTATATTTTTAATAGTGAGTAAAATAAATAATTTTAAAGTTTGGTTTTAACGTTCCAGCTCTCGACGAGGTTGCGAACTTCGGAACTGATTATTTTCTGTTAAAGATAAAAATTCTTGCGAAACGAGAACGTTAACATACCACAAAATTCGCAATTGCGAGAAACGGCTGTGCTTGTTGCACAACTCCAACAAATATAGCAAAAAACACTTGCAAAAAAGCACAAAAAAATGTATTTTTAAACCATGCAAGGAAGAAAAGAACTCATGCCAAAAATGCTCTATCAAGTTCATTTACAGGACTTGATTCCC
>CANGWK010000025.1 GCA_947457615.1 Flavobacteriaceae bacterium | reverse complement strand
CCTCCGTTACATAATATAGCAGAAGGAGAACCTGAAGCGACTAATGCCGTAGCTGGTTCAGTAATAGTTCCAGAAGCTGTTGAAGTACATCCGTTAGCATCGGTTACAGTATACGAGTAAGCTCCTGCAGTACGAGTGAACGAACCTGTTCCAGTGTACGGAGCAGTTCCACCTGTAGCAGAAACTACAACTGTGGAGTTACCTCCGTTACATAATATTGTAGAAGGAGAACCTGAAGCGACTAACGCCGTAGCTGGTTGAGTAATAGTTCCAGAAGCTGTTGAAGTACATCCGTTAGTATCGGTTACCGTATAAGAGTAAGCTCCTGCGGAACGAGTGAACGAACCTGTTCCAGTGTAAGGAGCAGTTCCACCTGTAGCAGAAACTACAACTGTGGAGTTACCTCCATTGCACAATATTGCAGAAGAAGAACCTGAAGCTGCTAATGCAGATGCTGGTTGAGTAATACTGACTCCGGTAGCAGTAACATTAGAACACCCAGTACTAGAAATAATTACAGTGTGTGTGCCAGAAGATAAACCAGAAATTGTAAATGAGCCACTAGATAAAGTGCCGTTTTGTGAAGCTCCACCATCAACTGTATAGGTAATTGCAGTTGACGAAGGTGTTGGTGTCATTTTAATAGTTGATGAACCATTAGTTCCGCCAAAACAAGACACAGGTGTACTTGCTGTTTGACTTGCTGCTGTAGCACAAGCATTTAAAGTAATAGAGTAAGGAGTGTTTGCTATATTAGGGGAAAGCATTGTGCCAGCTGTAGCGGATGATAAACCTGTTGAATTTGCATTTCCATTACAATATACAGTAGCTGCCATTTGAGTATATCCTGAAGCAATAGTATATTGTTCCGTTAGAGTTCCTGCAAAATTTGTAGTCCACGCAAGTGTGCTTTCAAATTTAAAACGTGCAAATTTTAAAGGTGTATTAGCTGGTAAATTAACTGTATTACCACTCAATAAAGTAACCGGTGTACTTGTCCATCGTAATTGTCTTGAAGCTACTGTATGTAGTACTGTTGGAAGAGGACTAAAGTTTGGAAAATTTCCAGTTGCCGAAGGTTGAGTTATACAAGTAAATGTACCTGTTGCTAAAGCTGGTAAGAATCCAGAATTATAAATTACTCCGCCTTGCAGGGCGGCTAATTGTAATGAAGTAGTTCCAGTATTTGAAATGAAAACATCAAACTCAATAGTTGTGGGGGTTGGGTTGGTAATGTTTTGCAATGTTGTTGTTACTTGATTCCCGGGGCAAGCCTGAGAATAGCCATTAGCAGTTAACAATAGTAATAAAAAAGTTAACAAACTTAATTTTAAATGCTTCATGATTTTTATTTTTAATAAAATAATATAGTCTACAAACATAAAAAAAAAAATTAAAATTTTTATATAATCTTCGAAATTTATTTTTAAATGTATTTGTATTTCAAAATAGAAATAATATAGAAATATGCAGGATTAATTATAATTTAAATAGTACAATTTGATTTTTAATGTTTTATTTCCAAATTTTAAATTCTATTTTTAATTAATTTATAGAAAGATCTTGCAATAAAAATTGTCATAGAAAAATTGTTCGTACAATTTTACCCCCAATTTTGTACTTCGTGTATATAATGAATAATTAAATTTACGCTTAAACTAATAGCACACGAAACTTAACCAAAAACCTAATTTTTATGAAAAAAAAATTACTTAACCGAAAAAGTATTTTTTTACTTTATTTCTGTTTTTTATTTGTTTTACTTATTTCTAATAACGCAAGAGGGCAACAAGTACTTGGATCTTTTCCATACATGGATGGCGGATTTGAAGGGCAAACAGCAACTTTAGCAGGAGCAACAATTCCAGGTGCTTTATCTGCAACTTCTTGGTCTGTTAGTCCATCTTCAACGTCTACAACAAAATTAATGATAAATAATCCTGCATTGGCCAGGACTGGGAATAAGTATGCAAGCCATGCTACATCAGTAACTACTGCAAGATTGCAGTCTCCAACATCGGCTAATGTTCTAAATGCTCCTACGGTAAGTACGCAATATACTGTTCAATATTATTATAAAACCACAACAGATCAAACAACAAGTTTGCAAGGTTCTATATACAACGATAATACTTCTGGTGTACCAAATAATAGTAAATCATCTCTTGTTACGTCAACATATCAGTCAGGCATTTGGACTAAAGCAACAGTTACTCTTACTACAAATACTGCAGCAGTAGTTTCAAGTACAAATTTTGCTGGAGTAAGATATTTATTAGCAACTAGTTCTACAGTGAATATTGATGATTTTGTAGTATATGCTGGGGCTGTAGATACTGCCCTTCCAGATTCTTCAACTACAGGATCTATTACCAATTTAACAGCATCTGCATTAACGCTTGGCTGGACTGCTCCTGCAACAGGTGCAGACGGTGGTGGTTATATGGTTGTACGTTACAATTCTAATCCAAATGTAGATAATCTTCCTAATGCCAATGGAATATATTCTGTAGGAAACGCTATAACCAACGGGACTGGAGCTTTACAAGGAACGGTAGTTTATATTGGGACTGCCACCTCCTTTAATGATTCCTTATTAACTTCTGGATCTACCTACTATTATAAAGTATTTACTGTTGATAAAGCATTTAATTATTCTGCAGAAAACCTTGTTACTGCAACAACACTATCTGCTCCAGCAACTCCAATTGCTAGTGCTGCAACTACTCTAAACTCAAATGGATTTACTGCAAATTGGAACTCGGTTATTGGAGCTACAAGTTATAATGTTTACTTATATGAAGCCAATACTACTCAAAATATTGTAGGATGGACATTTCCTGTTTCATGGACAGCTGCGCAAGGTGTAACCCCAGTTGCGGATATTGCAAATGCAAATAATACGACTAAAGTTATTACGCAAAGTGCGGGTACTGTTACTGCAGGAGAAGGTTCTGGAGGACCGGGAACTTTTGCAATGTCGGGAACTTCTTGGTATGTAACAGTTGGAAAAAATTGGGAGATTCAAGCAAATACTACAGGGTATAAAAATATTAAAGTATCTTCAAAATTATATTCTACAGCACCAAAAGATTTTAAATTGCAATTTAAAGTTGGTTCTAGTGGAACTTATGCGGATGTTCCTGGAGGAGCTATAGTTTGTTCAGGTGATTGGGGAACTGGTAATCTCTACAATTTAGTGCTTCCAGCAGAATGTGAAAATCAACCTTCTGTTTATTTACGTTGGATAAATTATACATCCGTAGATTATACTACTGGTACTGCATTAATTGGAGGTTCTGTAAGAATAGATGATATATTGGTAACCGGTAATTTGTATCAAGCAGTAGCTGGATACCCAATAAATGTTGCTACAAATTCTGCAACAATTACAGGTTTAAACTCTGGCAGCATTTATTATTATGAAGTAAATGCATCCAATGGAAGTGCTAATTCTTTAAATTCTAATCAAATTACTGCTACTACAAAAATATCTCAAGACTTAGCAGATTATAGAACTACTGCTTCTGGCGATTTTTCAGATTCCTCAATATGGGAATGGAACGATGGTTCGGGAGTATGGGCAGCAGCCACTCAAGCACCTTCAAGTACCAACAATATATTTATTATTTCTGGTCATACCGTTACTATGAGTGCCGATTTTACGGTTGGAACTTATAAAGCACTAATGGTTAATGGAGTATTAAATTTAGCAGGTAAAAATATTTCTGGTGGTGGTAATTTTATAACATCTGCAGGCGCATCTATTAAATTAGGGGAAAACACTTCTTTAGCTACTGCTGTAACAACAAGTAGTTATTCTTATAATTCTTCTGCAAATTACTTTTTTGACGGATTAACAACTGCGCAATCTACTACTTTAGTTCCATCCAATTTATTAGGTAATATTACTATTTCTAATCCTGCTGGTGTTAAGCTTTCACAAAGTTTAAAAGCATTCTTATCCGGTTCTCTATTGGTAACTAGCTCAGGTAAATTATCGTTTGGAGACGGTGTTGTTTCAACTACTAATTTCTCGGGAACAGGAAATTTCACTGCTCAATCAGGAAGCACCTTAGTAATAACAAGTGCAGATGGATTAGATTCTGGGACTCTTCTAGGAAATATTAGAAATTCTGGGACTAGAACCTTTAGCAATGGAGTTAACTATAATTTCACTAAAAATGATTTAATCAGTGTTGTAAATATGGGCACTGCTTTCACTATTGTTGCTCCAGCAACAACCCCAGAGATCACGAGTATTAAAGATCTTACTGTAAATAATACATTAAATGTTATTGTCCCTGCAAATATTAAAATTGACGGAACACTTACTTTTGTTTCTGGAAATATAGAAACTGGAAATAATTACATTACAATGGGTACATCAGGAAGTATCTTGGGTGCTGGAACAGGTTGGGTGGTTGGAAATTTAATAAAGCAAACAGCCCCAGGAAATAACCCTTCCTTTTCTTTTGCAATTGGGGATGCAACTAATTATACTCCTGTTGCTTTAACTTTTACAACAAATAATTCTGCAGTCAACACCGGAAGTATCGCTGCTAATACTGCTTCTGGAGATCATCCATCTATTGCAAATTCTGGATTGGATGACACAAAAAGTGTCAATAGAACTTGGACTTTAACAAATAATGGGATTACAGGTTTTACAAATTATGATGCTTCGTTTACATATTCTAGCTCAGATAATGACAATGGTGCTACTCCTGCTAATTATTCAACTAGAAATTATGAAAATGCTACTTGGAATGCAACATCACTATCTGGTATCCCAACTAACACAAATATTAATTTAACAGGAATAACTAGTTTTGGAGATTTTGCAATAGCAGAAACAACAGGATTACCTGCAATAACAACACAACCAATAAATAGTTCAATTTGTAATGGAAGCAATACTTCTTTTACCGTTGCAATAACTACCACTTTGCCTTCAACATTAAAATGGCAAAGAAGTACAAATAACGGAAATTCTTGGGAAGATATTACATCAAATTTAGATTCTGCAACTGTTTATGATGGCTTTACAACTAATTCACTTACATTAACTGGATCGGATAGCACAATCAATAGTTATCAATATAGAGCTGTTTGTACAACTATTAATGGTTCTACAAATTCAAATGTTGCTAATCTTACTGTTGTAACAACAACTGTTCCTACATCTAGTAATCAAGAATTTTGCATTTCAGGAACTGTAGCTGGTTTATCTGCAGTAGGAACTACGTTAAATTGGTATTCTACTGAAACTAATGGAAGTCCTTTAGCGTCTACAGATGCACTTTCAACAGGAACTTATTATGTTTCTCAAACAGAAAATTCATGTGAAAGTAATAGAACTTCTGTATTGGTTACTGTTAATCCGCAGCCAATTCAACCAACTTTAGCATGTTATGAAACTGCTTCTTTTAACTCAAATACTTGTTCATGGGATGTTTCAGGTACATTGCCTGAACAACCTACTTTAGCATGTTATGAAACTGCTTCATTTAATTCTGAAACTTGTTCATGGGAAGTTTCAGGACTATTACCTGAACAACCTACTTTAGCATGTTATGAAACTGCTTCATTTAATTCAGAAACTTGTTCATGGGAAGTTTCAGGACTATTGCCTGAACAACCTACTTTAGCATGTTATGAAACTACTTCATTTAATTCTGAAACTTGTTCATGGGATGTAACGGGAACTCCAATTTCAGCTCCAACAGGCGAAACAGCACAAACTATAAATTCAGGTCAAACAATTGCAGATTTAGTTGTTGCGGGAAGTAATATTCTTTGGTATTCTTCAAGTGCAGAGGCATTATCTAATTCAAATCCATTAGAAACCACAACTGTTTTATTAGACGGAACTACTTATTATGCAATGCAATCTGTAAACGGATGTTTTAGTTCTTCTCCATTGGCAGTAACAGTTACGATAAATTTATCTAATTCTAATTTTGATATGGTTGGTTTAGAGTACTATCCAAATCCGGTAATAAATAATTTAAATTTATTGTATACTCAGGACATTGATTCTATAGCTATATACAATATTATTGGGCAACAAATTAAATTTTTAGAACCAAATTCTCCATCAACTTTAATCGATATGAATACTTTTCCAGAAGGAAATTATATTTTACAAATTGAATCTAATGGAAAACACAAGGTTATTAAAATTTCTAAAAAATAAAATAATTAAATGCAACTAATTTAAACACCAAGGTCACGAAATAGTGGCCTTTGTTGTTTAGTTTTTTTGATCTTAGTTTTTTAATAAAGTAACATAATATTTTTCCCAATGCATTCTAAATTTCCTAAATACAATCCAAAAAACTTAAAGAACTTTAGTGCTTTAATTTTGATATTTCTTAATATAACTTCTATTTTTTCGCAAGAAACTCCTAAAATAATAGGGAAGAAAGAAGTTGCATCACAAAATTTTCTTCCTGATTTTAGTTATGCAGGATACCACTTTGGGACAAATAAATTACCTGAGATAAAAGAAAAAATTATTTTAGCTACCGATTTTGGTGTAGTTGCCAATGATGATTTAGACGATTCTAAGGCTTTGCTTAAAGCATTTAAAGTTGCAAATGAAGTTCAAGGAAATGTTGTTTTGCAATTGCCAGCGGGAAGAATAATCCTTAGTGATATTTTATATATTGAGCGTAGCAATTTTGTGTTACGAGGTTCGGGTTCTGGTAAAGAGGGTACTGAAATTTTTTGTCCGCGTCCACTTTTATATATTAAAAATCAAGAATCATTGGCCGAGTTAAGAGAATATTTGACTACAGCAGATAAAAGACAAGTAGAAAAAGAAAATAATATTGATTTGCCATTTTCTCAATTTGCATGGTCAGGTGGATTCATTTGGACTCAAGTTCCAAAACAGCGGGTTAAATATTATTTGGATAAATATGGCACTCCTCAGAATGTTCTAGCTAAAGTTTCACAGGGTAAAAGAGGCGAAAATGTTTTTTATGTTTCGGAAATGAACGGTTTAAAAGTTGGTGATGTTGTAGAATTGGATATGTTTAATAAAGACGGGGAAAATGGCGAAATGATTGAAACATTATACAAAAACACAAAAACCAAAATAGGGTCTTCTAATTGGAAATTACCTTCTTTGCCTTTAGTTCGCCAACAAGTTGAAATTTCTGCAATTTCTAAAAATAAAATTTCAATAAAAACTCCTTTGCTTATTGATATTAAGCCAAATTACCAAGCTTTATTGGTAGAATGGAATCATTTATCAGAAGTTGGAATTGAGCATTTACGAATTTCGTTTCCAGACGCTCCTCGTATTGCTCACCATTTAGAGCAAGGATATAACGGTATTTTTCTTACACGAATTTTTAATAGTTGGGTTAGCGATGTGTCAATAAACAATGCGGATAGTGGTATTTTAACTGAAGAAATTGCAAATGTAACCATCAAAGATATTGTAACCGAGGGTAAAAACATCGCTCATTACACAGTTGCAATGGGGGGGGTACATAATGTTTTAGTGGAAAATTTAAAAGTATATAATAAGGCAGTGCACCCTTTAAGTTTTAACACCTTCTCTACTAAGGATGTATATAAAAATTGTGAGATTTTTACCGATCCTGACTTAGACCAACATGCAGGAGCCAACCATCAAAATTTATTTGATAATATAAAAGTACATTTTGAACCTAATTCAGATAATACTTATCCTCTTTTTGCTGGTGGAGGTGCTGGTTATTGGAAGCCTTCACACGGAGCTTATTCTACTTTTTGGAATATTAATATTGATGTTTCGGGTACTACTTTAGATACTCCAATTGAACTAAACGGAATGGAAGAAGGCCCTTTTGCAAGAATAGTAGGGATAAATGGAAATAGAAATTTTACTGTTAAATACGGACCAGATGCCTACATCGAATTTGTTAATCAGTCCATGAAGAAAATTCCTTCTCTTTACGAATACCAACTCAGAAAAAGATTACAAAATTAACTTTGTTAGTAATTGGTTTTATTTTAATTTCACCAATTAGTATAAACTAATTGTTTTCATACACCCAATCGAATGAAAAAAAATCTATTAACCTACTTTTTAGTTTTATCCATTGCAACTGTTTTTTCTCAATCTAATTCCTATAGATTAAAAAATATTACTACCATAAATGGACTTTCTCAGAGTTCCATAATTGCTATTCATCAAGATGTAAAAGGACAGATGTGGTTTGGAACGCGCGACGGTTTAAATAAATATGACGGAAGTAATTTTACAATATTTAGAAACAATCCTAAGGATAATTTATCCATTTGTAATAATGATATTCTTTCTATTGAAGGAGACAATACAGGAAATATTTGGGTAGGAACCTACAACGGTCTCAATTGTTACAATCCAGTTTCCAATACTTTTAAGCACTATTTTCATGCTAATAACGCTACCTCTCTTTCTAATAATACTGTTTGGAATATTAAGCAAATAAAAAATGAAATTTGGATTGCAACATCTGTTGGATTATCTATTTACAATATAACTACTGGGAAATTTATCTCTGTATTACATTCTGCTACAGATGCTTATAGTTTACCTAACAATTTTGTGTTGTCTATTTGTGAAACTAAAAAAGGAGATATTTGGATAGGCACCTCCAAAGGATTGTGTAAGTTAATTAAGCGAAACGGAACTCATTTTAGTTTTAAAAAAATAGAATTACTCCAACAAAAAGAAGTACTTATCGTTCAAGATATTAAAGAAGATAGCAATGGTACTCTTTGGATTGGAACCAAAAACAATGGGCTTTTAAAGTTCAATCCAAAATCTAAAAATTTAATTTCTTTCAAAGAAAACGACGGTCAAAATCAAATCGGAATAGACGTTCGCTCATTAGATTTTGATAAAAAAGGAGGGATATGGTTAGGAACTTACAACGGAGTTTATAATCTTCAAAAGAATGGAATAGTTCAAAAAATCTATAACAATCCAGATAAAAAAACCAGCTTCGGCAAAATAAAATCTATCTATACGGATCGAAAAGGTTCTGTTTGGCTAGGATCTTATTATAATGGTATTAGTGTTTGGGATGAATCTAACAATAATTTTACCAATATAAATCAAAATTCAGGCAAGAATGCTTTAAGTTTTGATGTAGTAAGTTCTATAGTTGCTGACGCTAATAAAACCATTTACATTGGTACTGAAGGTGGCGGAATAACAATTCTTGACAGCTATTCAGGCAACACCGTTAATTTAAATTCTGCAAGCTCCAGTGGGATTTCCGTTGATAATATTAAATCTTTATGTATATCGGATAATGGACTTTTGTGGATAGGAACTTTCACAAAAGGAATTGCTGCATACGACACAAAATCAAAGCAATTTGTAAATGAAAAAATTGCTCCAGACTTAAAAAAACTTTTAGAGGAGTCTGGTATTTATGTAATTAAAAAAGGGAAAAATGATATTTTTTGGATAGGAACTTTTGGAAAAGGACTTATTCGATATGATCATTCCAATAATACTTATAAAATAATTGGAAATGATAATTATTCCGATAATTTTCTTACCAATAACCGAATACGAACCTTGTTAATTGATAAAAAAGAAAATATTTGGATTGGTACTCAAAGCGGATTAAATGTTATTAAACTCAGTGATATTGATAATGAAAATTACCATATAAAACATTATTTTTTTGATAACAAAGTGCTTTCTGGAGACGATATCTTGTCCTTATTTCAAGATAAAAAAGGTACAATTTGGATAGGAACAAAAGCAAAAGGACTTTTTTCTTACAATGGAAAATCGTTTCTTAAAATAAATATCCAAAAAGACGGTACGGAGGTGACTTCTATTCATTCTATATCCGAAGATGAAAATAATAATCTATGGATGAGTTCTAATTTCGGAATAATTAAATACAATCTTATCACTAATTCAACTTTTATTTATGATCAAAAAAATGGTCTAGTTAGTAATGAATTTAATGATAATGCTTTTTTGCAATTAGGATTTAATAAATTTTATTATGGAGGTCCTTCCGGATTAACCTATTTTGAACCAAAGAAAATTATAGTTAATAAATATACACCTCAAGTAATTTTAACTGATTTTAAAGTTGCCAACAAATCAGTTAATGTTGCAGATGAAACAGAGGTGCTTGAAGAATCTATAACGCACACAAAATCAATTACCTTAGGTTATGATAAAGCAAATTTCACTATAAATTTTGCGATACCAAATTTTGTAAATTCAAACAATAACAAATATAAATACCGAATGGTTGGCCTTGAAAATAATTGGACAACCACATCAAATTCAGAGGCAACTTTCACGATTCAAAATTCAGGAACATATATTTTTGAAGTAAAAGGAGCTAATAATGATGGTGTTTGGAATTCAAAACCAACCACTTTAGAAATTGTTGTAAAACCTGCGCCATGGAAAAGTTGGTGGGCATTTTGTTTTTATATTTTACTAATTTGGGCCGCACTTTATGGGTTTATTTGGATAGTAAAATCAAAGGAAAAATTAAGACAAGATTTATTATTAGAATACCGTGAAAGCGAAAGAGTAAAAGAGGATAACAGTGCTAAACTTCAGTTTTTCACAAATATTTCTCATGAATTTAGAACGCCTTTAACTCTTATTTTAGGTCCTTTGCAACAGATTATTTTAAACTACAATGGATCCAATGCAATGTATAAAAAACTATTGGTTATTGAGAGTAATGCTAATAATCTATTGACATTAATTAATAGATTGATGGATTTTAGAAAATTTGAAAACAACCAATTTGTATTAGAGGCTGCCGAAGGTAATATTGTTAAATACATTAAAGAAATCTATTTGTCTTTTTCAGAATTTGCTAAAGATGGCGATTATAAATATTCATTTGAATCTTCTCATGATGTGATTTTAGTTTATTTTGACCGATTTAAATTAGAACGTGTTTTCTATAATTTAATTTCTAATGCATTTCGTTACACTCCAAAGGGTGGAGAAATTGCAATTAAAATAATAAAAATTGAAGGTCAAATAATCATTGAAGTAGAAGACAACGGAATTGGAATTGCAAAAGAACATTTGAATAAAATATTTGATTTGTTTTTTGAAATCCCGGCAAACAACAATACGCAAATAAATTATAATAAAGGGTCTGGAATTGGTTTATCTATTGTAAAAAACATTGTAAATCTTCACAAAGGAAATATAACCGTAGAAAATAAACCTACAAAAGGAGTTGTTTTTAAGGTTGAAATGCCACTTGGGAAAAACCACCTTTCAGATGAAGAGATTGTAAAAGATTTCAAGGTAAGTGATGATCTTGAGCAATACACCGCGCAATTAAATTCTATAGAGGTTATCCAAGAAGATGATATAAATGATTTTGAGAAAACAGAGGATAAAATAACTATTTTAATTGTAGAGGATCATAAAGTTTTACGTGATTTCATGAAAAATCTTCTTAAAGAAGAATATAATGTTATCACTGCAGAAAATGGTGCTATTGGACTTAAAAAAGCGTTGAAATTTCTTCCGGACTTGATTGTTAGTGATGTAATTATGCCTGAAATGGTTGGTACCGAATTATGTTCTAAAATTAAAGAAAATATTAAAACTAGCCATATTCCTGTTATACTATTAACCTCTAGATCTTCCTTAATTTATAAAATTGAAGGATTAGAGAGTGGGGCAGATGATTATATTAGCAAACCATTTAACTTGATTGAATTTAAATTAAGAATTAAAAACCTTCTCTTATTTAAAAACAGATTAAAGACTAAATTTTCTTCTGAAGATAGCTTTGCGCCAAGTGAAATTGTTGTTTCTTCTTTGGATGAGCAATTGTTAAAAAAAGCATTTAAAATTGTTGAAGAAAATATTTCAAACGAACAATTTGATATTCCATTTTTTTGTTCAGAGCTTGGGGTGAGTAGGACTATGTTGTTTACTAAAATTAAAGCATGGACAAATTTCACGCCTAATGAATTTATTCATGAAATTAGGATGAAAAGAGCTGCTCAACTATTGGAACAAAATAAAATAAACATATCTCAAGTTAGTTATAAAGTTGGCTTTAACAACCCAAAATATTTCAGCAAATGTTTTCAAAAAAAATATGGTGAAACTCCAACAGAATACGCTAATAAATTTACTGATTCTTCAAATGCCTAGTACACAGACATAGTTTTAGCTTGATTGTGGATATTTGAATACCCTTTTTTGGATTTTCACAATCTAAACGTGCTGTATATTTGTAATATGAAAGCTAAAAAACTAAAAATGAATATTTTTCAACTGACTTTGATTTTATTAATCACGCTAAGCAGTTTACTTATAATTCGATTTATATCTTAAAAAATATTTCGAAACATTTTTACTTTTATGGGTTATAAAACTATATTTAAATCGTTTTTTATGAAGATGTGTGCTTCTTTTTTTATACTTCTTATTTCGGTGTTCTCGTTAAATTGCCATTCCCAATTTCAACCAAAATCAAATACCATTGATAAAAAAATTCAAGCAAAATTTATTAATTTGTTAGAATTCCCTATAGATTCGAGTGCTATTCCAAGGACTATGAATGTTTCCTCTGGGGATGTAAAAAAAGTTGCTTCCAAAGATTGGACTAGTGGATTTTTTCCAGGAAATCTTTGGCAAATTTACCAACTTACTGGCGATATCCGATTTAAAGAAAGAGCCGCATTGTGGAATGCATTTATCGAAAAAGAAAAATTTAATGGAAAAACTCACGACATGGGTTTTAAAGTTTATTGCAGTTTTGGTAAAGCATTACGCTTAGAAAAAAATGAAAAATATAAAGAGATAATAATCAAAAGTGCCCAAACATTAATTACTCGTTTTAATTCAAAAATTGGTGCAATTCGTTCTTGGGATCACAATAAAGAATCTTGGGATTTTCCTGTCATTATTGATAATATGCTCAATCTTGAGCTTCTGTTTGAAGCATCTAAATTATCTGGAGATAATAGCTTTAAAGACATCGCCATTAAACATGCAAATACTACATTAAAAAACCATTTCAGAAAAGACAACAGTTGTTTTCATGTAGTAGATTACGACACACTTACCGGAGCAGTTAAAAAAAGAGGAACGCACCAAGGTTTTAATGACCAATCCTCTTGGGCAAGAGGTCAATCTTGGGCAGTTTATGGTTTTACTATGGCTTATCGTTATACCAAAAATAAAGAATACCTTAAACAAGCAGAAGCAACTGCGAAATATTATATAAATAATAAAAATATGCCAATTGATGGCATTACATTTTGGGATTTCAATGATACTGCAATTCCAAATTCTCCTAGAGATGCTTCTTCATCGGCAGTTATGGCATCCGCTTTATTTGAGTTGTACTCGTTTACTAAAAATAAAGAATATTTAAATTACGCAAATAAGGTTGTTACAACTTTAAGTTCCGATAAATATTTTTTAAATGAATCTGTAAAAGGACCTTTCCTTCTGGATCACAGTACTGGAAATTGGCCTAAAAAAGATGAAATTGACCAGCCGATAGTCTATGCAGATTATTACTTTTTAGAAGCAATTATTAGAAAACAAGCACTTTAATTTATGAAATTTACCATTCGCAACAAATCCAATTTATTACTAATAATTTTATTACTTAATTTCAATTCGTTTTATGCTCAAAAAGTACCAAGCATTGAAAGAACTAAAACTAATATTGATAGCAATTGGAGTTATTTAGAAAACGATACTCCAAATAACAATGAAGCAAAAAAGTCAACTAATTGGGTTGAAATAAATTTGCCTCACAGTTGGAATAGTTTTGATGCTACAGATAACGATCCTGGATACAGACGAAGTGCTAGTTGGTACAAAAAGAATCTTGTTATTACTAATTTTGACGTTAACAAATTATATAAATTATATTTTGAAGGTTCAAATATAACAACACTTGTTTATGTAAACGGTAAAGAAGCCGGTAAACATATTGGAGGTTATATTGGATTTACATTTGATATTTCAAAATTTATTAAGGAAGGAAATAATGAAGTTTTAGTTCGAGTAGACAACAGTTACAATATAGAAATAATTCCATCACAAAAAAGTGATTTTATCATTTATGGCGGCATAACAAGAGATGTTTGGTTGCTTTCAATGTCCAAAAATAATATTGATAACATTCAAATAACTACACCTCAAGTATCTGAAAAATCGGCATCTTTAAATGTACTTGCTACAGTAAAAGATATTAATAATACTAATGGATTTGGTTATTTAGCACAACTTATCAATCCTAAAGGAAAAGTAATTGCTACTCAAAAAGGAAATGTTTCTGGTGAAATAACTTCAATAGATTTCAAGAGCATAAAAAATCCGGAGTTGTGGGATGTTAAAAATCCAAATTTATATACCGTTTCGGTTTCCTTATTAGAAAGTGGAGTTGAAATAGATAAAATTCAAGATAAAGTTGGATTTAGATGGTTCGAATTTAAAGATAATGGTCCTTTTTTCCTTAACGGAAAAAGAGTGTTAATTAGAGGAACCCACCGTCATGAAGAACATGCAGGTGTAGGCGCAGCAATGTCTAACGAGCAACAACGAAAAGACATGGAATCTATAAAAGAAATGGGCGCTAACTTTGTTAGATTGGCACATTATCCTCAAGATCCCGAAGTTTATAAAGCGTGTGACGAACTAGGTTTATTGGTTTGGGATGAACTACCTTGGTGTCGTGGTGGTCTAGGAAATGAAGTGTGGAAAACCAATGCTAAAAATATGCTTAGTGAAATGATTCATCAAAATTATAACCACCCATCTATCATTCTATGGTCTTTAGGAAATGAAATGAGTTGGTTACCCGATTTTAAAGACGGGGATAATAACGAAAAAATGAATGTGTTTTTATCCGAACTTAATGATATGGCACATAAATTAGATCCGACTAGAAAAACTGTAATTCGTAAATATGAAGATGGATCAAAAATTGTTGATGTTTTTTCACCTTCTATTTGGTCGGGTTGGTATTCTGGCAGTTTTAAAAGTTATAAGAAAGCCATTGACAAATATAAATTAGATTACAAACATTTTATTCATGCCGAATATGGTGGAGATAGTCATGTAGGGCGTCATTCCGAAAATCCAATTAACGGGGAAGGTCAAATAAAATCAGAAGGTTGGGAAGAAGCAATTGTTCAAACTAAAGTGGCGAATATTGCTCAAATTGGTGATTGGAGTGAAAATTACATTGTAGATTTATTTGATTGGCATTTGCATATTTCTGAAAACGATCCAACTTTTGTTGGTAATCTTCAGTGGTCATTTAAAGATTTTGCAACGCCATTGAGACCAGAAGATGACATCCCGTATATGAATCAAAAAGGATTGGTTGATAGAAACGGAAATCCTAAAGATGCCTATTATGTTTTTAAAAGTTATTGGAGCGAAAAACCTTTTACTTACATAGAATCACACACTTGGAAGGAGCGCCAAGGACCTAAAGATACCCCAAGAATAGTGAATGTATTTAGTAATTGTCCTAAAGTGGAATTCTTTCAAAACGGCGTTTCATTAGGCATAAAAACTAGAGACATTACTGCTTATCCTGCTTGCGGATTGACATGGGAAGTGAAATTTGCTGAAGGTAAAAATAACTTTGTTGCCGTTGGAATTAATAAGGATGGAACTAAAGTTTCCGATGCTATTGATGTGAATTATAGATTTACTAAAAATGGCGCTGCCGATGGTTTGAAATTATCAGCAGAAAAATTAAAAAACGGAAATTTTTTAGTTACTGCAATTGCTGTAGATAAAAATAACCTTCGTTGTTTAGATTATGAAGATAGAGTTTATTTTCAATGTTTATCTGGTGGACAAACTCTAAAAAACCAAGGTACACCAACCGGAAGTGAGTCTATTAAAATGGCCAACGGAAAAGCAGCTATTGAAGTTATTCCAAATGCCATTGGCGATTCTATTGAGATGAATATTTTAAATCAAAATTTTAAAGGAGAATATTTAAAATTTAAGAAGTAATAATCAAGGTATTTTTTAACATATTTCAAATGAAAAAATTAAATCTTATAGGTATTATTTTATTTGCAAGCAGCATTTTTACTAGTTGCTCTAATACTAAAATGGCATTTAATTTAAATGAAATTGAAAGAAGTAGGGTGCTTGAAAACGCCGACTTATATTTAAATGAATCTCCCGTTACCGTTACCAATTCCTTATGTAAAAGAAGCGCTGGCTCGAATCATGATTTTTATTCGGAAGGCGATTATTGGTGGCCAGATGAAAAAAATCCTGATGGTCCATATATAAGAAAAGACGGCTTTACTAATCCCGCAAATTTTACTACTCACAGAGAAGCATTAATTCACTTTAGTCAAATTTCTGGAGCATTAGCATCGGCTTATGTTTTAACTAAAGACGAGAAATATGCGAAACAATTAGTACTTCATTTACAAGCTTGGTTTATAAATCAGGAAACTAAAATGAATCCTAATTTGCTTTATGCACAAGCAATAAAAGGAGTTGCAACAGGTCGTGGAATAGGAATTATTGATACCGTTCATTTAGTTGAAGTTACTAAAGCAATTGCTGCAATTGAAAATTCCAAGTCACTATCTAAAACCGATTTGGAAACAATTAAAGTATGGTTTTCAAATTATCTTATTTGGATAACAACTCATGAATACGGGATATCCGAAAGAGATAATGGTAACAACCACAGTGTATGTTGGACTATGCAAGTAGCAGCTTTTGCATCTTTAATAAAGGATGAAAAAACAATGGATTTTTGCAGAAATTTTTATAAAACAACACTTTTACAAAATCAAATGGATAAAGACGGAAGCTTTCCTTTAGAGTTAAAAAGAACAAAACCCTATGGTTATTCTTTGTTTAATTTAGATGCGATGTCGAGTATTTGCCAGATATTATCTACTAAAAATGATAATCTTTTTACCTACACTAAAACAGATGGAAGAAATATAAAATTAGGCTTACAATTTATGTATCCTTATATTGAAAATAAATCTCTTTGGCCATACCAGCACGATGTAATGTATTGGGACGAATGGCCAGTTCGACAATCGAGCTTGCTTTTTGGAGGGTTGGCTTATAACAATAATAAATATCTTGCATTATGGAAATCCTTGAATTCAAATTATACAACCCCCGAAATTATACGAAACATGCCAGTTAGATATCCATTATTATGGGTTTTAAAATAAATTATAAATTCAAAAAATTAAACCAACTCAATAATAATTAGTCCTAATCATTATACTAACCAAAAATAATTTAACAACAATTTTAATGAAAAAATTACTCGCATCAGCACTTTTAGGTATACTATCACTATCTACTTTATTTGCCCAAGAAAAATCAAAACCAAATGTGCTTTTCATAGCAATTGACGATTTAAAACCTGTATTGGGTTGTTATGGAAATACTATTGTAAAGACCCCAAATATTGACCGTTTAGCAAAAATGGGAACTGTGTTTTTAAATAATTATTGCCAACAAGCAGTTTGCGGACCAACACGAGCTAGTTTATTAACTGGTTTACGACCTGACGTTACTAAAATTCGTGATTTGAAGACTAAAATGAGAGATATGAATCCTAATATAATCAGTCTTCCAGAATATTTTATCAGCCAAGGATATGAAACTTCTGGTGTTGGAAAAATATTTCATCCGAGTTGTGTAGATAAAAAAGTTGATCCTCAATCCTGGACTATTCCTTTCTTTTTCCCAAAAGAATCGGATTATTCTAATGGTTTTCCAGTTCAAAAACACTACCAATCTCCAGAATTAAAAGCGCAACAAGCAAAAGAAGAGGAAGCCGTTCCGGTAGATGAAAAAGGTAAGGGAAAAGAAAAAAAGAAAGACAAAAAAGAAGATGCAGATGAAGATGGAGGAAGTTCAAGAGGTCCTGCTTTTGAATGTCTAGATTTACCAGACAATGCTTATGAAGACGGAGTAACTGCTCTTATTGCTGAAAAACAAATAATTAAATTATCTAAAGCCAAAAAGCCTTTCTTTATGGCAGTAGGTTTTCATAAACCACACTTACCGTTTGTATCCCCAAAAAAATATTGGGATTTGTACCAACGCGAAGACATGCCAGTAGCTGAATTTCAAGAACACGCTGCTAATAGCAAAAATTTCTCTTATCAATATCCAGGTGAATTAACTAGTTATAGTGGAGTTAAGGAATTTGCTAAATATAATGACAAAAGCGTTAATAAATTTGATTTAGCTATCGAAAAACAGAAAGAATTAGTTCATGCTTATTATGCTGCAGTTTCTTACACCGATGCCCAAGTAGGAATTTTGTTAAATACTTTAGAAAAATTAGGAACACTTAATAATACTATAATTGTTTTATGGGGAGATCATGGATGGCATCTTGGCGATCACGATATGTGGGGAAAACATACCAATTACGAGCAAGCTACTAAAGCGCCATTAATTATTGCTGCACCAGGAATGAAATCAGGTCAAACTAAATCGATGACCGAATTTGTGGATGTATTTCCTACACTTTGTGAATTATCTGGTGGTACCCCAGCAGCATATTTAGATGGTAAGAGTTTAGTTCCTGTAATGAAAAACAACAAAGCATCTGTAAAAGAATATGCAATGAGTCAATATCCTAGAAAAATGGATAAAGCCGATGTTACAGAGGAAGACAAAAAAGGTAAACTTATGGGTTATTCTATGCGAACAGAGCAATACCGTTACACTGTTTGGTTGAAAAATTTCACCAGCGACAAGCCGTATAGTGTAGACAAAGTATATACCAGAGAATTATATGATTACGATAAAGATCCATTAGAAAAAGTGAATGTATCGGAGGATAAAAATTATGCTTCAATTGCTGCCAAATTAGATAAAAAAATGGTAGAATATTTTAAATCTAAAGAAGTAAAACAATAATTAAATTACTAAGTAATGTTTAAAAAAAGTATCCAATTTTCTGCTTTTGTATTCTTATTAGCAATTTCAACTTCTGTTTTTGCTCAAAAGAAAGCGACAAATAAACCCAATATTTTATTTATTGCTGTAGATGATTTAAAGCCGCTTTTAGGTTGCTATGGAAATACTTTAGTGAAAAGTCCAAATATTGATAGATTAGCAAAAATGGCAACCGTTTTTAATAGAAATTATTGCCAACAAGCGATCTGTGGTCCTACACGTGCTAGTTTAATGACAGGTACTCGACCAGATGTTACTCAGGTTTGGAATTTAACCACTCAGATGCGTGATGTAAATCCGGATCTCGTTACGATACCTCAATATTTAATTACGCAAGGTTACACCACTTCTGGAATCGGAAAAATATACCATCCTTCAAGTGCGATTAATGGAGTAGATCCTGTATCTTGGAGTATTCCTTATTTAAAATCTAAAGAATCTGATTTTCCTGCCGAATTGGGATTGCCAGCAAACGGTCAATACCAGTTGCCTGAAACAAAAGAAAGAATGACGCCGGATATTATTGCTGAAAGAAAAAAACAGAATAAAGATTTGGTAGCCAACGATGAAAATCCTAAAAGCATTAAAGGACCTTCAACTGAATGCATGGATTTGCCAGACAATGCATACCAAGACGGAGTGAATGCATTATTGGCAAGAGATCAAATAATTGCACTTTCTAAAAGTGATAAACCATTTTTTATGGCAGTTGGATTTTCTAAACCACACCTTCCATTTGTTGCACCAAAAAAATATTGGGATTTATACAATAGAGAGGATATGCCAATTGCATCTTTTCAGGAGCATTCTAAAAACGGACCATTACTTGCCTACCACCAATCGGGAGAACTAAGAAATTATATTGATATTCCAGAATTTGCAACCTTACCAGCCGATTCTCTAAGAATAGGTTTAAAATTAGAAAAACAAAAAGAACTAATTCATGGTTATTATGCAGCGATATCCTATATGGATGCCCAAGTAGGGGTTTTATTAAATACTTTAGAATCTTTAGGAACCCTTGATAATACTATTATTGTTCTTTGGGGAGATCACGGATGGCATTTAGGCGATCATGATTTATGGCACAAGCATACCAATTTTGAAGAAGCCACAAGAGCACCATTAATTGTTGCTGGCCCTGGAATAAAAGCTGGGAAAACAAGTTCTCTTACCGAATTTGTAGACGTGTTTCCAACTATATGTGATTTGGCAGGTGTTGCCATTCCGAAAAATCTAGACGGAAAAAGTTTAAAACCTTTAATGATTAATAATAAAAAAATTGCTAAAAACTATTCTATTAGTCAGTATCCTCGCAAATTAAAAAAAGCCGAAATGGTTAAAGCAGGATATACAGATCCTAAGATCATGGGGTACAGTTTAAGAACGGATAATTACCGTTATACTATTTGGATGAATAACTTTACTAGTAAACAATCTTTTAATGAGGCTCAGGTTTATGCTTCGGAATTGTATGACTATGTTAAAGATCCATTGGAAAAAGTAAATGTAGTTAACGATGCAAATTATACAGCAACTTCTAAAGAATTGAAATTAAAAATGATAGCGTTTTTTAAAAGTCAAGAAGACAAAAAATAATTTCTTAAAAATGAAAAATAACTATTTCCTTGTATCTTTATTATTACTTCTTTTTGAAGTACAAGCAACTAGTTATGCGCAAACATCAACATTGGTTTCTGTTGGAACTAATGGTCATCTTGTTTATACTGCCGATATTAAAGGGAATATTGTTCCCGATTTTAGTGCTGTAGGTTATAAAAATAGTGAGGCTCCGATTCCTACAATTGGTGTTGCACTTACCGTTAATCCTGTTGCTGGAGATAATTTAGCCAACGTTCAAAATGCTATCAATCAAGTTGCAGCAATGCCATTAGACGCAAATGGCTTTAGAGGTACAATACTTTTCACTGCAGGAACTTATAATATTAGTGATACGGTTATTATTTCAGCAAGCGGAATAATACTTCGCGGAGCAGGTTTTAATGGAAGTGGAACAAATTTTATTGCAACAAAACCTTCGCAACATATTCTATTTAACTTTTTAGGTGCTTCGGGAACAGCTTATGTTTCAGGATCTTCAACTAGAAAAGCAATTACTGATTCTTATGTACCTATTGGCAAAAAACAAATTACTGTTGCCTCAGGTCATACATTTGCAGTTGGAGATAAGGTTTTTGTTCACCGAATTCCGAATGCATCTTGGATTAGTTTGTTGGGAATGGATTTATTATCTGCAATTGATCCTGCAGCTATAGATTGGATACCAAGTTCTTATGATATGAATTCAGAAAGAAAGATAATGGCAATAAGCGGTAATGTAATTACTTTAGATGCGCCAATTATGGATATTATTGACCCTGTATATTCTACTGGTGAATTAGTTAAATTCACCGATAATAGAATTCAAAATTGTGGTATTGAAAACATGCGAATTTCTTCTACCTATACTTCTTCTATTGATGAAAATCATGGTTGGGAGGCAGTAGCATTTGAGAATATTTACAACAGTTGGGCGAAAAATTTAGAAGTGTATTATTTTGGATATTCTGCAGTACATATAAATTCTCATGCTAGTTTTATTACTGTTGATAGTTGTAAAATGTTAGATGCAAAATCAACCATTGATGGTGGTAGGAGGTATTCTTTTAATGTAGATGGACAACGTTGTTTGGTTCAAAATTGCGTAACTAAAGATGGTCGTCATGATTATGTTAACGGCAGCAGAACCTGTGGTCCGAATGTTTTTTATAATTCAACTTCAACTCTTCAAAATAGCGATATTGGACCGCACCACCGTTGGTCTACCGGGATATTATTTGACAATCTTACCGGTGACGGTAGGATGGATGTACAAAACCGATTGGATATGGGAAGCGGCCATGGATGGGCAGGCGGCCAAACGATGTTTTGGAATTGCAACGCAGAAAGAATGGTAATTCAAGATCCTCCAGGGGATGAAATTAACTGGTCAATTGGATGTATTAGCCCTCTAATAACTGGTATTGGTGACGCAACTACTGAGCCAATTGGAGTAGTTCAATCGCAAGGAACACACATTGCAGCAATACCAAGTTTATTTATAGCGCAATTAAACGATAGACTTGGCGCTTTAGCTAACAATCAATATGATTATATAAGTTCCGAAAATTCAATTTTTATAGTTCCAAATCCAGCTAAATCTCAAATTACATTTCACTCAAATCAAATATTCAAATCAAAAAGCAAGATTTCTATATTTAACGTAAATGGACAATTTGTAAAAAAACAATTTGAAATAGTTGATTATTCAGACGACAAGTCATCGTTCAATTTTGATGTTTCTGATTTAAATGACGGTGTTTATTTTGCTGAAATTATAAACGATACAAATTCCAAAACTATTAAATTTATTGTTAAAAAGTAGATTTAAAATAATACAAAGTCATGAAAAATATATATAAAATTCCCATCTTGTTATTTCTGCTAATTCCAATTTTATTTAAAGGAGCTACAATTAATGTTAGTTCAATTGCAGCATTACAAACTGCCTGTAATAATTCGAGTTCAGGGGATATAATAATTCTTGAAAATGGAACCTATTTAGATGTTTCATTAAATATAAATAAAAGCAATATTACCGTCAAAGCACAAACTCCTGGGGGTGTCTTTTTAAATGGAGCAGATGATATAAACATAAATGGAAATTATGTGACTTTTAGTGGATTTCAATTTACTAGTGGGGATATTGGTACGAATTATTTACTTGAGGTTTTTGGAAATTACAATAAACTAACACATTTGAACTTTAGCGGATATTTTGCAAAGAAATACATCGTTATATCAGGGGGTTCAAAATATAACGAAATTACTTACTGCAACATTGAAAAAAAACCAGCTGCAGCGGAATTGGGCTGTACCATACAAATATCAACTTCGCCAACTGTTATAGGATATCATAAAATAAGTTATTGTTCTTTTCAAAACTATTACGGACTGGGGGGCGATAATGGAAATGAACCAGTTAGAATTGGTCTAGGCTCAGAATATTTAAACAAATCAAGAACCATTGTGGAGCATTGTTATTTTAATAATACTGGTTTGGGCGACAGTGAAAGCGTATCGGTAAAATGCCAAGAAAATATAATCCGTTTTTGCACTTTTACTAACCAACAAAATGCCATGCTTTGTTTTAGAAATGGCGATAATAATGTAGCTTACAGCAATTTCTTTATTAATGCAGGAGGAATTAGAGTAAAAGAAGCAAATAATATTTTTTGCTACAATAATTATTTCGAAAATTCTGGAATAGGAAGCTCTGCAGATGCAGTCACTTATGTATATGTTGCGCCTCTAGTACCACCAACTTCAGCAAGTCCTAGAACTTTGAATCTTAGTAATATTAATTTTGTTCATAATACTTTTTTTAATTGTGGTTATATAGATTTAGGCGGAATAGGTGCAACAAATACTACTTGGGCAAATAATATTTTTCAAAAAAATTCAGGGAATATATACAAAAATCCAAATGAAGGCTCCACTTGGTTAGGAAATATTTATCAAGGCAATATAGGTATTACGATACCTTCTGGTATGACAAGTGCTAATCCATTTCTTTCCTTAAATTCAGAGGGATATCGCGGTTTATCGTCCAATAGCCCCGTTGATAATGCTAATGCAAGTTATCCCACAATTTTAGACATTCCAGTTCTTGATGATGATCCAAATTTATTGTTTGATATTAGCGGACAAGCACGTCCTGCAATTGTAATATTAAAAGATGTGGGTTGTGATGAATATACCACAGGTACAACTACCAATCATCCACTAACATTATCCGAAGTTGGTCCTTCTTATTTAGTACTTGCAAATACCTCTTTTGAATTAAACGATAGCAACTCTATTCTTTATCCAAATCCTACAAAAAATAGTTTCCAATTAAAGTTACCAGCTAACTATAATCAAGGAAGTATTATGGTATACCAAATCAACGGACAACTTATCCAAAAAAAGGAAATAGATTTAAGTATGTTAGATGCTGAAAATAATATTTCATTTGATGTTTCTAAATATAATGATGGCATTTATTTTGTTCAATTACAAACGGAAAGCCATACTAAAAGCTATAAATTGATAATTAAAAATTAAGGAGAAACCTCCAAATTTACTCATGAAAAAAACAATATTTTTACAATACATAACTATAATCGCGCTTGCATTACTTTGCAATCAGGCCGCTTTTTCTCAAGAAAATAAGAAACCAAATATTCTTTTTATTGCTATTGATGACTTAAAGCCTATCTTAGGATGTTATGGTAATACAATTATTAAAACTCCAAATATTGATCGACTTGCAAAAATGGGTACCGTATTTATGAGTAATTATTGCCAGCAAGCAGTATGTGGACCAACAAGAGCGAGTATCATGACAGGAAAAAGACCAGACTATACTAAAGTTTGGGACTTAAAAACTAAAATGAGAGATGTCAATCCCGATATTTTAAGTTTGCCACAATATTTTATTACACAAGGATACTCAACTCAAGGTATTGGAAAAGTTTACGACAACCGTTGTGTAGATAAGAAAATGGACGAACCTTCGTGGAGTGTTCCCTATTACAACTACTTTAAAACCGAAGAAAAGTATTACGCTAAAGAAACGGGAATGCCAATTTTAGGCGCTTACCAATCGCCAGAAACCAAAGAATTAGCAATAAAATTCAATAAAGAAGGGCAAGAAAATGGTTTAAAAGATAAAGAATTAGATGATTTTGTTTCCAAATCTATAAAGCCAGCTGTTGAATGTGTGGATGTACCAGATAACGCATACAACGATGGCGCAAATGCTTTACGTGCTTTAGAAATTTTAGAGAAATTAAAATCAGATACAAAGCCTTTCTTTTTTGCTGTCGGATTTTCAAAACCTCACTTGCCATTTGTTGCTCCGAAAAAATATTGGGATTTATACAAAAGAGAAGATATGCCAGTTGCTACTTTTCAAGAAAAATCTAAAAACAGTGTAGAAGTAGCCTATCATAATGCTGGTGAAATTAGAGCTTATACAGATATTCCTCCTTTATTATCTTTTACCGATCAAAAAGATTTTGGGTTAACCTTGCCAATAGCAAAACAACAAGAATTAATTCATGGTTATTACGCTGCAGTTTCCTATACAGATGCTCAAGTAGGAAAATTATTAGATAAATTGGATGCTTTAGGATTGACTAAAAACACAATAATTATCCTTTGGGGAGACCACGGATGGCATTTGGGAGACCACAATCTTTGGTGCAAGCATACTAATTTTGAACAAGCAACTCGGACTCCCATGCTAATAGCTGCTCCAGGAATTGCTCCTTCATCAACAAATGCTCCAACTGAATTTGTAGATATTTTTCCAACTTTATGCGATTTAGCAGGAGTTAAAATTCCAGAAACACTAGACGGAAAAAGCTTAATGCCTTTAATGAATAAGACCGCTAAATCAGTAAAAGAATATTCAATTAGCCAATATCCAAGAAGCGGAAATGGATCAGAAACCGAGCGCCAAGGATATGCCTCTTCAAAAGTCATGGGATATTCTTTAAGAGATAAAAGATACCGATATACCATTTGGATGAATAACAATTTTAGAAGTACACAAGCCTTCAATCCTGAATTTATCGTAGGAACTGAATTGTATGATTATAAAAAAGATCCAAATGAAACTAATAATGTGGTGGATGAAAAAGAATACAAAGCGGTTGCCAAAGATTTGAAAACTAAAATGCTTGCCTATTTTGCGGCACAAGTAAAATAAATAATTATCATAAGTAAATTTTAAGTTTCTTTATAACTTAAAGAATAAAATTAAATGAAAAGTATTTCTGTAATTTTTCTATTGTTTAGTTTATTTAATAATGCTCCTTACGCCCTAGTAGCACAACAAAATCCTGTGATAAAATCAACAGAATTTAAAAAAAATAACACCAAAAAATCCTGCTGTATTGCAGGTATTCCAACTAGATATATTGTTAATTCGAAAAATAATTCTAAAGACAAATCAGTCACTAACACTACCACGACTAGCCCAGTAGGCATGGTGTGGATTCCTGGCGGAACCTATTCTATGGGAGGAGATAACGACCAAGCACGTCAAGATGAGTTTCCAAAACATATAGTAAAATTGAATGGCTTTTTTATCGATATTACCGAAGTTACGAATGCGCAATTTGCAAAATTTGTAGCAGCAACTGGATATAAAACAACTGCCGAAAAAGACATCAATTGGGAGGAACTAAAAAAACAATTGCCTCCTGAAACCGAAAAGCCAGATTCTGAAACTTTAAAAGCTGCCTCTTTAGTATTTGTTCCAACTGAGGGCGAAGTTAGTTTGCAAGATTACAGTCAGTGGTGGAGTTGGTCGCACGGTGCCGATTGGAAACATCCAAAAGGAAAAGACAGTGATATTGTCGGGAAAGAGAATTATCCTGTGGTTCACATTAGTTGGGAGGATGCAAATGCCTATTGCAAATGGGCAGGAAAAAGATTGCCAACAGAAGCCGAATGGGAATATGCTGCAAGAGGGGGTTTGACTAAGAGTGTTTATTCTTGGGGTAATGAAAAAGTAGAGGAAGGTCAAGCTCATTGTAATATTTTTCAAGGGAATTTTCCTTATAAAAACGAAGTAACGGATGGTTTTGCAGGATCTGCTCCTGTAAAGTCCTTTGCACCCAATGGCTATGGATTGTATGATATGGCTGGAAATGTTTGGGAATGGTGTGCCGATAAATACAATAATTTATATTACGATTCTTTTAAAAAAGTTAAAGTAGCATTAAACCCAAAAGGGCCTTTGAAAAGTTATGATCCGGATGAGCCTTTAGTTGCTAAAAGAGTAATGCGTGGCGGTTCCTTTTTATGTAATGAATCGTATTGCAGTGGCTACAGAGTTTCGGCTAGAATGAAAAGTTCGTCCGATTCTTCTATGGAGCATTTAGGATTTAGATGTGTTTCAAATTAAATAAATTGTATGAGAATTTTCTTTTTCTTTTTTCTTTTGATAGCTTTTAAGGGTGAAGTATCCTTAGCAAATACTAAAGATTCTGTTGCTTTGGACAATGCTTATATGCGAGTTCTTCGGGATGGAGCCTCTTGCACTTTAGCAAATACTCCAAATTTCGGCACAAGAATAATTGTTGCTTTAGATAAAATAAAATTCAAAAGTAATAGAGGTTCAATAACTATTAACCGAGGTCAAATTGCAGTTTTTCTAGAAGACGAATTTTACGATATGCCGAAAGGATCCTATTTTGAAATTGCTTTAAAAAAAGAGCATCCGCCTTTGACCAAGCCATCCGAATGGGTGGAGCCGTTAAAGAATAAGATAATATATGAGAATACCGAATTTCGAGTTTTTGAAGAACGGCTAGATTCAGGTGATACAAGAGAATTACACAGCCACGCGCAAAGAGTTGTGGTGAGGTTAAATCAAGTGCAATTAACGGACCCTCGAAATTCTCCAAACGGTAAACCCGGAACCGGAATTCAAGTTGCAAACACGGTAAAATTTGCCGAGCCAGTGGTGCATGTAACCAAAAACCTTAGTACAATTCCGTTGTTTAATATTGTTATAGAATATAAAATCGAGCATAATTAATAGATGAAAAATACCGTAAAAAATATTTTTTTGTTACTAATTGTAGTTATTACAAGCACTTGTTACGCTCAAGAATTTTCTAAAGGAAAATTACTATATAGTAATGCTTTATCTAATCCAGAATTAGTAAAAGATTGGATTTTGGAAGGCCCCGCAAAAGTGGAATTTAAGGACAATTGGATGCATTTGTATTCGCCAAATGAAGAAGGCCATCACGTTTATTGGTGTCCTGTAGATTTTCCGGGAAATTTCATAGCCGAATGGGAAGCCCAAAATCAGGAAATTGATGCCGGTTTGTGTATTGTTTTTTTCTGTGCTAAAGGTCTGAAAGGCGAAAGCATATTTGATGCTTCAATGCCAAAAAGAACCACAGGAATATTTACTGATTATACCAAAGGCGCCATGAACGATTACCATATTTCGTATTATGCAAATGGCAGAGATAACCCCAATAGAGAAACCGCCAATTTAAGAAAGAACAAAGGTTTCAATTTGGTACAAACAGGCGAATTCGGAATTCCGGTGCAATCGTCAGCAATTCATAAAATGAAATTAATAAAACAAGAAGGTAAAATTCTTTTGTTTGCAGATGATAGAAAAGTAATCGATTGGACCGATGATGGAATAAAATACGGTAAAATTCTTGAAGATGGAAAAATTGGATTTCGACAAATGCAATGGACTCATTTTGCTTACAGAAATTTTAAAGTTTGGGAAAATATAAATACAACCGGAAAAAATAAATAAGATTAAAAGTACATCATGAAAAACAAATCTTTATTACTACTAGGTTTCGCTAGTTTAGTTATTATTACAGCTTCTTCTTTTCAACTTTTGGATTCCTCTTTCAAGAAGCACCAAATTGAAAAAAACCTAACTCAAAATTCAAAATTTAATATATCTGAATTAGAAACTTTTTTATCGAATAAAGAAGAAATTAATAAACCAGTTGTTGCTTCTTTAACAAATGTTGGAATGGTTTTAAAAAATTCTCCAAAGGTTAAAATAGCCAATGCTAAACCAGATATTTTGCTTTTTATTGCCGATGATATGACTTCAATTGATAGTGAACCTTACGGAAATAAAGACGTTCATACTCCCAATTTAGCAAAATTAGCCAAAGAAGGTTTGACTTTTGATAACATGAATAACGCTACTGCAATGTGTGGTCCAACGCGCCAAAGTTTGTACACTGGATTATTTCCAGTAAAAAATGGTAGTTATCCAAACCATGCTCAGGTTTATGACAACATCGTATCTGTAGCGCAGCATTTCAAAAAAATTGGTTACCGTGTTGCACTTATCGGAAAACAACATTATGCACCAATGGCAAACTTTCCTTTTGAATATTTAGGAGGCAGAAATAGTGATAATGGCGAAGGAAAAGACGTAGAACTCGCCGATGCCGAAAAATGGATAAACAAAGATAATTCTAAACCTTATTTATTAATTGTTGCTTCCAACCAGCCACATTCACCTTGGAATAGAGGAGATGTAAAACAATACGATGCGAGTAAAATTTCTGTTGCTCCTTATATGGTGGACACTAAAGAAACTAGAGATAATTTGGTAAAATATTATGCGGAAATAACCTATATGGATAGTCTAGTAGGTACGTGTACTAAAATGGTAGAAAATCAAAAAAACAAAGACAATACTTTATTTCTTTTTGCTAGTGAACACGGAAGTTCTATGCCATTTGGTAAATGGACTTGTTATAATATGGGTTTAAAATCGGCATTTATTGCTCGTTGGCCAAAAGTTATAAAACCAGATACTAGAACTGATATATTAGCGCAATACATAGATGTTGTTCCTTCAATATATGAGGCTGCGGGTGGCGATCCTGAATCGTTGAGAGGAGATAAGGAAGGTAAAATGAAACTAGATGGCAAAAGTTTTTATGCTACTTTAAATGGAAAGCCAAAAGAAGTTCGTCAATATGTTTATGGCGTTCATACCACAAGAGGAATTAAAAATGGGTCGGATAATTACCCAGTTCGCTCCATTCAAGATCATAATTATAAATTAATTTGGAATTTAAGTTTTAACGAACCCTTTTTATCTTCTGGTTCACAACCAAAAAACAAGTTGTATAATAGTTGGTTGAATTCAACAAATACAACTCCAAAACAAGCAGCACATGCTAAGTTATATAGAAACCGACCAGAATTTGAATTGTATAACATCAAAAAAGATGTTTATGAATTAGATAATTTAGATAGCGAAAAATCATTAGCATCCGTTAAAGGTAAATTGTTGGAAGAATTAAAAAAATGGATGGCCGATCAAGGAGATAAAGGAATTAAAACAGAAGCCGAAGCATTAAGACATTTAAAAGGAGATACATTAAATTGGAAGACATCAGGAGATTAGTATATTTAACTTTCTTTTGCTGCAATAATTAACAAATTAAAAATGGTAAATCCAAAAATAGTTATTTCGTTTCTATTTATTTTTTCGAGTGTAAGTAGTTTACAAGCCCAACAAAATTCTTCAAAACATAGTAGTTTTCCAAAAACACTAGCAATTGATGGTAAGGTTTTACAAAAAAATTTAGAGTTGATAACAGCCAATGACCCGGATAAAGTTAAAGCCCTAACTTCCTTGCTAAAAAAAGCAGATAAATTAGTTTTAGAAGCCAAAACTTTTTCTGTAATGGATAAAAAACAAGTGCCGCCAAGTGGAGACAAACACGATTATATGAGCACAGGACCCTATTGGTGGCCGGATCCTTCTAAACCAGACGGGTTGCCTTATATTAAAAAAGACGGACAAAGAAATCCAACTTATTATGATATTTCCGATTCTGTAGAGATTGATAAAGTAGAGGATTGCACCATGACTTTAGCTCTAGCTTATTTCTTTACTAAAGATAATAAATATGCTGATTTTGCAGCTAAATTAATGAAAACTTGGTTTTTAGATGCTGAGACACGACAAAATCCAAATTTGAATTTTGGCCAAGGAATACCTGGTTTGAATACTGGACGTGGAACTGGAATAATAGAAACTCGAGATTTGTTTAGAGTTGGTGATGCTGCGTTATTAATTCAAGGCACACCCAATTGGAATACTAACGACCATGAAGAATTAAAAAAATGGTTTTCTGATTATCTAACATGGATGCTTGAAAGTCCAATTGGAAAAGATGAAGCAGATTCCAATAATAACCATGGCACATTTTATAGTGAACAAGTAATCGCATTTGCACTATTTTCAAATAGATTAGATGTTGTAACTAGTGAAATTGAAGTTTTTAAAAATAGAATGGAAAATCAATTAAATCGCGATGGAAGTCAGCCATTTGAACTTTTAAGAACAAAGTCGTGGAGCTACGTTAATATGAATTTATATGGCTATTTTTTAATATCGAAATTAGCAGAAAATAACAATATATCCCTTTGGAACCAGCAAAAAAGTGAAGGTAAGAACATGAAAAACGCTTTGGATTGGATTGTTCCTTATTTGAAAAATGAAAAGAAATGGGAATACGAACAAATTCAAAAAATTGGCTATGAAGAAACGATAAAAATTCTAAAATTGGCCGCCAATAAATATTCCAATCCAGAGTATGAAAATTTAGCAAAGATGATAGATTTGAAAACATATAACTCGGATATTATCCAATTAACTAATTAATTCTTTTCTCCCCAACTATGAAAAACCTAACCAACCTACTTTTTTTAATTGCGTTTTTATGCTTCGGATCTATATCCGCTCAAGAAAAAAAACAAACTAAAGTTTCCAAAAAACCAAATATCATTTACATTCTTGCCGACGATTTGGGAATTGGCGATGTAAGTTGTTATGGATCAGATAAAAATAAAACACCCAATATTGATTTACTTGCAAAAGGAGGGATGCGTTTTAACCACAGCTATACGGCACCTTTATGTGGGCCTTCAAGAGCAATGATTCTAACTGGGCGTTATGCTTTTAGAACTGGTGCTGTAAATCAAGATATGGTTGCAGATATTAAGCCGCAAGATGAGGTGCTAATTCCATCAGTTTTAAAAACGGAAGGTTATGTTACTTCCTTAACAGGTAAATGGAGTCAATTTTCTTTAACTCCTGGAGATTTTGGTTTTGATGATTATATTACCTTTCAAGGTAGTGGTGATTATTGGGCTACTCAAAAAAAGAAATCAGAAAATTATATTGAAAATGGGGTAAATAAAAAGTTAGACACTCTAACCTACATGCCTGATTTGATGCACAATCACTTAGTTAATTTTATTACTACAAATAAAGACAAACCATTTTTTCTATATTACTCAATGGTGCATGTTCATGCTTTAATACAAAGAACACCAGATAGCAAGCCCGGAAGTGATTTGTATGAAGACAATACGGCTTACATGGATAAACTAGTGGGAAAATTATTGAAAACACTAGATGATTTGAAATTAAGAGAGAATACCTTAATTATTTTCATGGGTGATAATGGAACCGCAAGTCAGTATGCATTTAGAAGTACTATTGATGGTAAAGAACTATCTGGAAAAAAGGGAACCATGCTAGAGTGTGGTAGCTTAGTTCCAACAATTGCCAATTGGCCGGGTGTCATAGAGGCAAATAAAGTAAGTAATACATTATTAGATTCTAGCGATCTTTTACCAACATTTGCCGAAGTAGCAGGTGCAAAATTGGCAGCTAATAAAATTTTAGATGGGCGAAGTTTTTTACCTCAATTAATAGGTAAAAAAGGGAATCCTAGAGAATGGATCTTTACCGAACTTGGAAATAAATGGTACGTTCGTGAAGCAAAATGGAAATTAAACCGTGAAGGAGAATTATTTGACATGAGCAACGCTCCATTTGAAGAAAAATTAGTTTCCGATTTTGCTTCTAATAAAGAAGCCACTGAAGCACACAATAGATTACAAAAAGTGCTACAAGAATTAAGTCCTGAAAAAGGTATTTTAGACAATGCAGGGGGTAGTGGGAGGCATGCTAGCAATGTAAATAGAAAAAAAGATAAGGCAAAAGAAGAGGAATAATATAAATTTTACCTAGAATTTTATTACTGTTTTGTTAATTTTTTTCTTGTTAACTGAAGATAATATTTTTAATAGTAATTAAGCATAAATGTCTTATTTATAGTTGCTTAAATAATTTTTTTGATAAAATTCCATTATCGTTCTTCACCTAGTTATAAGTAATTGTACGATTTTTACCCCAATAACGGATTTAGCCGTGTTAAATTTCTATTATTTTTACCCCTTATTAATTATTTCTTCACTTTAAAATAACATTAAGTATCGAAGTACTATTAACCCCAAAAAAACCAAATCAATTTTAAATTATGAAAAAAACATTTTTGTTGTTTCTATTAATTTTTACTTCAATTATTAATGCACAAACCGATAAATTAAAAGTTACAGGAAAAGTAACTGATCCTCAAGGAAAAGCAATTCCGGGTGTAACAGTAACTTTTGAAGCTACGAATGTCACGACCGATCTAGATGGAACCTATTCTATTGGAGTAAAAAATTCTAAATCTATTTTGCGATTTACCTTCATAGGCTATGCACCACAAATTGTAGTGGTGGGAAAAAATAAAGTAATTGATATTACTTTGGCAGAATCTAAAACCGAATTAGAGGATGTGGTCGTAATTGGTTACGGTACTCAAAAAAAATCCAATGTAACAGGATCTATTTCTAAATACACCAATGATAAATTGGATGAAGTGCCTGTTTCTAGATTAGATCAAGCATTACAAGGTAAAATTGCTGGAGTTCAAATTCAAAATATATCCTCGGAAGCTGGAGCCGACACTAAAATTACCATCCGAGGAATTAGCTCCATCAATGCAGGAGCTGATCCGTTAGTAGTTGTAGATGGTCAGCCAATTCCAGATGGTCTTGCTTCTATTAACATGGCTGATGTAGCTTCAGTTGAGGTGCTAAAAGATGCTGCTTCTGCTGCAATTTATGGTTCTAGAGGCGCAAGTGGGGTAATATTGATTACTACTAAAAGTGGTAAAACCGATAAAGTAAAATATTCTTTTAAAGTTACTTCCGGAGTTAAAAGTGATTATAAAAGATACGATCTTCTTAATACTTCAGAATATATTCAACTTTTGTTTAAAGAACAAGCTATACGAAACAATGACCCAGCTATTATAGCGGAAGGAATTACAAATCCAAATGCTTTAAATATGTACTATCAAGGTAGTGCTGCTAAAGTTAACAACCTAATTGCTGCTTACATTGTGGAGCAAACTATGCTTGGTGGAAAGGGGTATAATTATCAAGATGAAGTGTTACGAAAAGCTAACTTTAAGAATATTCAATTAAGCGCAACTGGTGGAACTAAAAGTATGAAATATTTTATTTCAGGTGGTTACCAAGGCGAACAAGGAATTATGTTAAAAAGTAATTTCGATAAATTGAATTTCCGAACTAAACTGGATTTAGAGTTAAGTAAAAGAGTAAAATTGACTGTTAACTTAAATCCCTCTTTTCAAAGCAAAGAAACTCCATCCGAGAATTTAACAAATTTTTGGAGATATCCGAGTTGGTTACCTGCAAATCATAATGGTCTAACTGCAGCATTTGTTAATCAAAATCCTCAGTGGGCGGGAATTCAACCAGGGGATTACGCTCAGCCTAGACATTTTTTAAATTTAAATTATTATCCAACCTATCCAGATGGATCCCAGTTATTAATGCCTGACGGTAATCCATATTGGCTAATAGGCGGTGCCACTCAGACTACTTCAGTATTAGGTGGTAACCCGTTTAATTCTTCTCAAAACAACCCAATGTCCTCTCTAATGATGCACGACATTAATGCAAAATCGTATGGTTTGCAAAGTGGTGCTACATTAAATATAAATTTAGCGCCTGGTTTGGATTTTAAAACTATGGGAACATTATATTTTAAATATGACACTAAAAAGGATTGGACAGATAAAAATGCTGATGCTGACGGTATGTTAAGTAGAGGTGTCTATTCCTATAATTCTTATTTAGATTTATTGTCAGAAAATACGTTGAATTATAAAAATGAGTTTAATAATAATACAATAGATGTAGTTGCTGGATTTACTGCCCAAAAAACAATTAGTGAATCGAGTCAAACTACCGGACTTGGGTATCCAAACAATGATATAAATACCTTAAATAACGCTTTATATATTGACAAATCGTCTACTTACGGATATAAAAATCAAGTTGGGTTGGTATCATTTTTGTTAAGGGCAAATTATGCAGTAGATAATAAATATATGTTATCTTTTAGCTATCGAACTGATGGGAGTTCCTATTTTGGACAATATAGAAAATGGGGAGATTTCCCAGCAGCTTCTATTGGATGGGCAGCTAAAAAAGAGTCTTTTTTAAGTAAAGTGGATTGGTTAAGTAAATTAACTTTTAGAACCAGTTATGGGATTTCGGGAAATAACCGAATTCTAAATTATGGTTTTCAAAATTTACTTCACAATGCAGATTATTCATTTGGTCCTTCTAATGGAACACAGACATCTGGTCAAGCCCAAACTTCTACCATCACCTCTAACAGCAAAATTACATGGGAAAGTACGTACCAAACTAATTTTGGTGTAGATTTATCAATTCTTAAAAATCGTATAAACTTAACAGTTGATGCATATCAATCTGTAACGGATAAATTATTATTACAGCAAGCTCAAATGGCATTTACTGGAGTGCCACAAGCATGGAATAATATTGGAAGCTTAGACAATAAAGGTTTTGAAATTGAAGTATCTTCTACAAATATTAAAACTAATTCATTTAAATGGACTACATCTGGTAATTTATCTCATACTGAAAATAAAATTAGAGAGTTAGGAAACGAAGCCTATTTACAAAATTATGGAGAAAGAAATGAAATTTACAAAAGTATTGTAGGAGGTCCACTAATTCAATTTTTTGGTTATAAAACCGATGGAGTATGGATTTCTCAAGCAGAAATTAATGCTTCAGGATTAATTTCTAATCTTCCTTCGGCACTTCGTCCTGGTGGTTTAAAATTGGTTGATGTTAATGGAGATGGTCTTTTAGATACTAGCGATAGAACAGTAATTGGTAATCCATATCCAGACTTTACTTGGGGATTAACAAATACTTTTACATATAAAGCATTTGATTTTAGCTTTACTTGGCAAGGGGTACAAGGAGGTGAATTAATTAACGGAGATGCTAACTACAGTGAAACAAGATCTAGAAACTTGAGTTATATGTCTAATCGTTGGTTAAGTCCGCAAAACCCTGGTGATGGAAGGACTCCTTATGAAGACATCGGATTCAATTGGATGCTTACCGATTATGTTGTTGAAGATGCTTCGTATTTTTCTCTTAGAGACGTGAGTTTAGGCTATAAATTACCCGAAAAATTTGCGAAGCAAATTGGCTTATCTTCTTTACGATTATATACAACAGCACAAAATGTATATTTTCATTTTGCTAATGGGTACCGAGGTGTAAATCCGGAAGGTCGTTCAACCTCAGGATCCTATTCTTCTGCGCTTATTGGAGGGTACCAAAGAGGAAGTTTCCCTATGAGTAAAACATTTGCATTTGGAGTTGATATTAATTTTTAATCTATAAATTATGAAAAATTTAGTAAAATATTTAAGTCTTAGTATTGTATTAATAACATTCGGATGTACGGATATTATTGATTTAAAATCAGAATCAAACATTAGTGTAGAAAATTTTTATACCAATTATTCGGATCTTCAAATAGGATTGACTAGTTGTTATAGAGGAATGCAAGCACCATTATCAGATGAATGGGCTTTGTCTGAACTTCGAAGTGACAATACAATAATGGATTCAGGTACAAGTACCTCAACGGTTAAACATGATTTAAGTTTTTTAGATCAGTTTTATCCTCCAACTACACACCAAGGTGTATATAATTATTGGCTTAAAACCTATAATAACATTAGAAATACAAATATTGTTTTGAATGCTTCGGGCGCTAATTACAATGAGTCAAATGGAACTATAGAATATGAACCAGTTACTATACCTGTCACGTTAAGTCAATGTAAAAGTATTGCTGCAGAAGCATCTTTTATTAGAGCCTATCATTATTTTAATTTAGTGCGTCTTTATGGTGGTGTATTTTTAATTCACGAACCTATTACTCCTGAAGAAGCCAAAACTGTGAATAGAACAACTGTTGATGCTATTTATAAATTAATTGAAGCCGATTTAAAAAATGCTATTGATAATGGAAATAGCCCTATTTATTCCGCAAATTCTATCAGTCTTGGTCATGCAAATGTATACGCTGCCAAAGCTTTATTAGCAAAAGTTTATTTAACTCTTAACAGGAAATCAGAAGCTTCAATACTATTACAAGATGTAATTAATAGCAACCAATACGCATTACAATCCACTTATGCTAATGTGTTTTCGGTAAACAATGAAATGAATTCAGAGATAATTTTTGCAATTCGTTTTAAAGGAGGAGGTTTGGGAATGGGCAATCCTTTACCAAATAATTTTGCACCCACTAACAGTGGTAATGCTGTCATTAACGGAGATGGAGATGGATATAATTCTCCAACAACCGAGTTGCTAAACCTTTTTGTTAGCTCAGCAATTGTTACCGATAAACGAAGAGTTGCTAATATTGGCGAATATGCAGCGTTTCCAGGGAAAACAATTTTGTCCTCTACTACGAAAGATGTTTACTTGGAAAGTGTAACCAATATTAAAATTGGACAGTTTGTAAGCGGATTAGGTGTAACTGGAAGTACAAATAAAGTTAAAACGATTGATGCTGTAGCTAAAAAAGTTACTTTATCATCTGCTGTAAATGTTGCAGCTAATACTGTTCTTAGTTTTTATAATTCTGTTTATCCAAATAAATATATGTCACCTACATTAATAGCTTATGATGCAGAAAATGATTGGCCAGTATTGCGTTATTCAGATGTATTACTTATGAAAGCAGAAGCAGATGGAAAAGATAATCCAACATCATTATCAAATATTAATTTAGTTCATCAAAGAGCGGGATTGCCGGCTTTGATTAATTCATCAATTGATACATCTGATAAATTTGAAAAAGTTTTATCACTAGAACGAAGATTAGAATTTGCTTTTGAAAACCAACGATGGTTTGATTTGTTACGATATAATGTAACTTTTCAAAACAATGCAAATAAAGCAGAAGCTATAATGGATGCCCATTTTGCAAATACCTATTCTGTTTATCAAGGATTTAGTGTTTTACCTATTTCATTGGCTCAACTTCAAGCAAATGCAAATTCAGATCGATTCTTACTGCCAATTCCGCAATATGAAATAGACACTAATTCTTTTATAACTATACCGCAAAACCCTAGTTATTAATAAATAAACAAAAAACAGTGTATTAAATACACTGTTTTTTTAATTTTGATAAAATAAAAAATACTAAAATGTTCTCATTCTACCAAACACGATATGCTTCTAGTCCCCAAGCAGTAAAGCATTATGACACGCATCAATTACGCGCCGAATTTTTAATAGATAATTTAATGGAATTAGGTAAAATAAATCTTACCTATTCCCATTACGATCGTTATATTGCTGGATCTGCAGCTCCTTTAGAACCACTTTCTCTAGAAACAATAGACCCTTTAAAATCTTCTTATTTTTTAGAAAGAAGAGAATTAGGTATTATCAATGTTGGTGGAACTGGTACTGTCGTTGCTGACGGAATTTCTTATGTGTTAGGTTTTAAAGATTCTCTATACATAGGTTCTGGTAATAAAGAAGTTATTTTTCATAGTGAAGACCCATATAATCCAGCATTATTTTATTTGAATTCTGCTCCAGCACATACCAATCACCCTAATAAAAAAGTTAGCCTTGCTGAGGCCAATAAATTACAATTAGGTTCTATGGAGACTGCTAATCATAGAACCGTTAGCCAAATGATTATTGGTGGTATTGTTACTACTTGTCAATTGCAAATGGGAATGACCGAATTAAAAACAGGTAGCGTTTGGAATACCATGCCCGCTCACGTTCATGACCGCAGAATGGAGGTTTATTTTTATTTAGATATTCCAGAAAATCAAGCGGTATGTCATTTTATGGGTGAGCCTCAAGAAACAAGACATATATGGATGAACAACCACCAAGCAGTTATATCGCCACCATGGTCGATACATTCTGGTGCAGGAACATCCAATTATACTTTTATTTGGGGAATGGCCGGAGAGAATCTTGATTATGCTGATATGGATGTTTGTAATATAACCGATTTAAGATAATATGGGAATTTCATTATTTGATTTAAAAGGTAAAATCGCTCTCGTTACAGGTAGCACTCATGGTTTAGGAATGGCAATGGCAAAAGGTCTTGGTCGTGCAGGAGCAACTATTATTGTAAATGGAAATTCTTCACAAGCAAAAATTGACGAAGCCGTTCTTGAATTTAAAAAAGAAGGAATTAAGACTTTTGGCTATAAATTTAATGTAGCCGATGAAAGCGATGTGGTTGCTGCAATTTCTAAAATTGAAAATGAAGTTGGTGCCATAGACATCCTAATCAATAATGCAGGAATAATAAAAAGAATTCCATTAATTGAAATGGAAGTTTCTGAATTTAAGGAAGTTATTGATATTGATTTAGTGAGTCCGTTTATAGTTTCTAAGCATGTTGCAAAAGGAATGATTGCTAGACAACACGGAAAAATAATCAACATTTGCTCTATGATGAGTGAATTAGGAAGAAATAGCGTTGGCGCTTATGCTGCTGCAAAAGGTGGTCTTAAAATGTTAACTAAAAATATGGCTACCGAATGGGGCAAACACAATGTTCAAGTAAACGGAATAGGCCCTGGATATTTTGCTACCGAACAAACGACTCCAATTAGAATTGATGGCCATCCGTTTAACGATTTTATTATCAACAGAACTCCTGCTGCAAAATGGGGGAATCCAGACGATTTATCAGGTGCCGCAATATTTTTATCCTCTAAAGCGAGCGATTTTGTTAACGGACATATTTTGTATGTTGATGGCGGAATTTTGGCAACTATTGGAAAACCATCTAATGAAATTTAAAGTGAATAGTAAATATATAGTAGTATTTCTTCTATTTTGCTGTGGATGGCTTTCTTATTCTCAAGAGAGAACTATTATTGTAATTAAAAATCCATTAAATGTGGATAGAGAATTTGAAACCGTAGAATTATTTAAAAATAAATTAGATTTAGAACCTTCAGATATATTAGAAAATTTCAGAATTAGAGAACTTGGAACTACTGAATTTTTGGTATCCCAATGTGTAGATGAAAATGGAGATGGAATTAGTGATGTGCTTCTTTTTCAGCCAAAAATAAAAGCATTAGCTACCAATAAATACGAATTAGTAGAAAATTCGGATGCTAAAACTACAGATCCTATTATTTATTGTTATTCGAGATTTGTTCCTGAAAGAACAGATGATTATGCTTGGGAAAACAATAAAGTTGCCTTTAGAACTTATGGGCCAATAGCCCAAAAAATGGTTGAAGACAAAATAAAAGGAGGTACATTAACCAGCGGAATTGATGCTTGGTTAAAGAGAGTAGAATATCCAGTTATCAATAAATGGTATGAAAAATATACTACAGGAACTGGGACTTACCATAAAGACACTGGCGAAGGTTTAGATAATTTTCACGTAGGTGATAGTCGCGGAATTGGAGGAGTAGCAGTTAAAGTAGATTCAACCTATTACTTTTCTAAAAATTTCACAACCTGGAAAACCGTAACTACAGGACCAATAAGAACCAGTTTTGTTCTAACCTATGCCGATTGGGATGCGGCAGGAAATAAAATTACGGAAGTAAAGCACATCTGTTTAGATTATGGAAGTTTTTTATCTAAATTTGAGATTGATATTACCGGTACAAATAAACTTTCTACAGGAATTACGTTACATAATAATGACGGAAAAACAGAAGGCAATTTGAAAGCAGGCTGGATAGATTATTGGCAACCAATTGATGATTCAGAATTAGGTACTGGAATTGTTTTTCCTAATAAAACTTTGATTAGTTTTGAAAAATATATTAACCCTAAAAAGGATTTATGTAACTTATATGCTTTGCTAAAAGTTAAAAATAATAAAGTGGTTTATTACACAGGTTTCGGATGGAAAAAACAAGGTGAATTCACCACTAAAGAAGCATGGGAAAATTATTTAAGCCAATTTGCATCTAAAATAAATAATCCATTGATAATTAAAATTAAAGAATAAACCTAAAATTCAAAGTTACTACTTTAAGTAAACACTCGCTTAATGGGAGTGTTTTTTATTATAAATTAGTACTAAATATCGATGTAGTTAATTACTTTTTTTTAAAAAAGTACTGTCATGTTTTAAATAAGTTTAACTTTATAAAAAATTATGATTTATGAAATTAATTCCCCTAGAATTTCAAATTAACCAACCATTACTGCAAGATACTTATTTGGTAAATGGAGAATTAAAAAAATGGACTGGCGAATTCACATCTGTTTACTCAACCATATCTTCGACTGAAGAATATGCACCAACTCTTTTAGGAAGTATCCCGGCAATGGGAGAAAAAGAAGGCGCGGAAGTTACAAATGCCGCTTTTGATGCTTACGATAACGGACAAGGTTTATGGCCAACAATGAAAGTTATTGACCGTATTAAATGCATGCAAAATTTTGTCACACAAATGAAAACTACTAGAAGTGAAGTAGTGAAATTGTTGATGTGGGAAATTGGAAAATCATTATCCGATTCGGAAAAAGAGTTCGATAGAACTATAGATTATATTAACGATACCATCGAAGATTATAAAGAATTGGATCGTTCTAATTCTAAATTCTCTAAAAATCAAGGCGTTAACGCAATGGTTCGTCGTGGACCACTTGGAGTAGTCTTGTGTCTAGGACCTTATAATTATCCATTAAACGAAACTTTTTCTTTACTGATTCCTGCTATTATTATGGGGAATACAGTTATTTTTAAACCAGCAAAACACGGTGTTTTACTAATTTCGCCATTACTTGAGGCTTTTAGAAGTAGTTTCCCCAAAGGGGTAATTAATATTGTTTATGGTAGGGGTAGAGATGTTGCTTCTCCAATTATGAAGTCCGGAAAAATTGCGGTATTGGCATTAATTGGAAATAGTAAATCGGCAATTGCTTTACAAGACCAGCATCCAAATAAAAATAGATTACGACTTATTCTAGGTTTAGAAGCAAAAAATCCAGCTATTATTTTACCCGATGCCGATTTAGATTTGGCTATTCAAGAATGTGTAACAGGCTCCTTATCTTTTAACGGACAACGTTGTACTGCATTGAAAATTTTATATGTACATGAATCCATTGCGGAGGAATTTAATAAACGATTCTCCGAAAAAGTTGATGGGTTGCCATTTGGAAATCCGTGGGATAATGGAGTGTTATTGACTCCATTGCCAGAAAAGGAAAAGCCAGCCTATATTCAGGAATTGATTGATGATGCGAAAGATAAAGGGGCGAAAATTATAAACAAAAAAGGAGGAGAACACTCGGATAATTATATTTTTCCAGCTGTTTTATTTCCAATAAATAAGCAAATGCGTGTGTATCATGAAGAACAATTTGGTCCAGTAGTTCCAATATTAACCTTCAAAGACATTCAAGAACCATTAAATGATATGGCCGAATCTAACTATGGTCAGCAAGTTAGTTTATTTGGTAAGGATATTAGAAAACTTGCACCACTAATAGACACTTTGGTTAATTTAGTATGCCGCGTTAATTTAAATAGTTCTTGCCAGCGAGGTCCCGATGTGTATCCGTTTACAGGAAGAAATGATTCGGCGGTAGGAACCTTAAGTATTCATGACGCCTTGCGTTCGTTTTCAATAAGGACATTCGTAGCTTCTAAAGATAATGCTTACAATAATGAAATTTTACAGGCGTTATTAAATAGCAAAGAATCTAATTTTATAACTACCGATTATATCTTATAAAAAAAGTCTCCGTTTAACGGAGACTTTTTAGTTTCTATAACTATTGCCGTAAATTCGCAAATTATTTTTGCTTTTTATAAGTTTACAAAATTTGCGAATTTGCGGTTCAAAATTTTCAAGCCCACAGACTTTTATTCTGAAAATCAAATAGGAAATGAAAGTCCATATTTAATTTATTTTTTCAATCGGTCTTTAAAAACCTTTTCAAATTTTTCTATTTTCGGTTGGATTACCATTTTGCAATACGGTTGTTCTTTATTGTCGTTGTAATAATTTTGGTGGTAATCTTCAGCAGGATAAAACTTTTTAAATGCTTCTACAACGGTAACAATTTTGCTAGGATAAACATTTTTCGCATTCAATTCCTGGATAATGCTTTCTGCAGCTTTTTTCTGTTCTTCATTCGAATAGAAAATAACCGAACGATATTGCGTTCCTACATCTGCACCTTGTCTATTTAAAGTTGTTGGATCGTGTACCGTGAAAAATACTTGAAAGATTTCATTCAAATTAGTAACTGTTTTATCGTAAGTGATTTGTACCACTTCTGCATGACCTGTACTTCCTGTACAAACTTCTTCGTAACTAGGATCAACAACTGCTCCTCCTGAAAATCCTGATACTACCGATTTTACTCCTTTTAAATTTTCATAAACTGCTTCTACGCACCAGTAGCATCCACCACCAAGTGTTATGGTTTCCAAATTTCCTTCGGATTTATTAAGTGATACACTATCAGGAACAAAATCTAGAGAGATGGCATTCATACAATATCGTTTTTTAGTTGGTGCAGGGCCATCGTCAAATAAATGTCCTAAATGGCTATTACATCTGCCGCAATTGGCTTCGGTGCGCTGCATTCCGTAGGAATTATCCGATTTAAAAGTGATGCTTTCTTTATTGTCTTGCTCAAAAAAGCTTGGCCAGCCACAACTGCTGGTAAACTTTTGATTGGATTTAAATAATTTATAACCACATGTAGCGCAATAGTAGGTTCCTTTAGCTTCTGAATTCCACATTGTTCCTGTAAAAGCTCTTTCGGTATCCGCCTCCCTTGCAACAGCATATAAGTCAGGCGAAAGTACTTTTTTCCAATCGGCATCTGAAACATTTAACTTTGTGGTGTCCGTATTAGAATAATAGGGATTTTCAGGTTTATTAATTACATTTTCCATAATAGATTTTTTTGGGTTTAATTCAGTTTTTTTATTCGATTGCCCACAAGCGTTTAAAACAAATAACGGAAGCAATATCCAAAAGTTAAACATTTTTTTCATAGCACTTCAAATTTGAATTTATCACAAATCTACAACAGGAAAGCAATACAAAATGTTATTTTAATATTAAAAGAATGTCTTTAAGGAAAGTTTAACGGTTGTTGAAATATTTAAAGCAGCGCGCCATTTCTTTTTTTGTATTTTTGACAAGTATTAAAATTCTATGAAGGAAGAGCAAGTAATATTAGTTAACGAAAAAGATGAGCCTATTGGGCTAATGAACAAACTCGAAGCACATGAAAAAGCAGTTTTACATCGCGCTTTTTCGGTTTTTATATTAAACGATAAAAACGAATTAATGCTGCAACAACGAGCTCATCAAAAATACCATTCTCCGTTGTTGTGGACTAACACATGTTGCAGTCACCAGCGTGATGGAGAAACAAATATTGAAGCCGGCTCGCGAAGATTATTTGAAGAAATGGGATTTGTAACCAACTTGAAAGAACTTTTTCATTTTATTTATAAGGCACCATTTGATAACGGATTGACCGAGCACGAACTAGACCACGTAATGATTGGTTATTTTAACGAAGAACCAAAAATAAATACCGAAGAGGTTGAAAGTTGGAAATGGATGTGCATTGAAGGAGTTAGAACAGATATGAAAGAAAACCCAGACCTTTATACAGTTTGGTTTAAAATAATTTTTGATAAATGTTATCATTATCTCGAAGAGCATAAGTTGTAGAATAAAGAAAATAGAAAATAGAATATAGAATATAGAATTTTTATTTTAAACTAAATACCCAATACCCAAACCCAAAATCAAAATCCCAAAACCAATGTTAGTAACTGTTTCCAGAAAAGCCCACTTTAACTCAGCACACAGATTATATAGAAAAGATTGGACCGATGCGCAAAACAATCTTATTTTCGGAAAATGTAATAATCCCAATTTCCATGGACATAATTACGAGTTAATTGTATCGGTTACAGGGCCAATTGACCCCGAAACTGGTTTTGTTGTAGATGTTAAAATACTTTCCGACTTAATAAAAGAGCATATTGAAAACGCTTTCGATCACAAAAATTTGAATTTAGACGTTCCAGATTTTGTCAATTTGAATCCAACTGCCGAAAATATTGCAGTTATTATTTGGAATAAACTTCGAAATCATATTACTGCAACCAATGAATTGGAAGTAGTTTTGTATGAAACACCTCGTAATTTTGTAACCTACAAAGGAAATTAAAATGGCACTAAAAGTAGGTGATAGGCTTCCTGATTTTACAGCAATCAATACCGAAGGAACTGTTTTTGACAGCAAAGATTACATTGGCAAACAACCGGTTGTAATTTACTTTTATCCTAAAGATAATACCCCTGGTTGTACTGTACAAGCATGTGGCTTCCGAGATAATTACCAAGATTTCAAAGACTTAGGTGCTGAAGTTATAGGTATTAGTGCCGATTCGGTTACTTCCCATTTAAAATTTAAAAGCAAATTTAACTTGCCATTTATTTTGCTTTCTGATGCTGATAAAAAATTAAGAAAATTATTTGGCGTAGAAAACTCCCTTATTTTTCTTCCAGGGCGAGAAACTTTTGTGGCAAACAAAAATGGAGTAATTATTATGATTTTCAATAGTATGTCTAGTAAAATTCATATTGAAAAAGCACTTCAAATTCTTAAAAAAGTATAATTTTTATTTTCAGAAGCGAAGCATTTGGTTATTTTTGTAAACCATTTTCCCGCTTTCCGTAATATCTTTTTTGTTTTTTAAAGAAAAAACAAAAAAGGATATTTACTTCAATCGTGGCTAGAGGATAAACATTTTGCTTATTTGTATATTATGAAACTATACCCACTACAATTCCAGCCTATTCTGAAAGATAGAATTTGGGGAGGAACCAAAATTAATACCTATTTAAACAAGCCCATCACATCTGAAATAACAGGAGAAAGTTGGGAAATTTCTACCGTAGAAAATGATGTGAGTATAATTGCCAACGGAAGTTTAAAAGGTAAATCGTTAAACGAAATTATAAATGAATTTCCAGAGAAAGTAATAGGAACAAAAGTTTTCCAACAATTTGGAAAACAATTCCCTTTGTTATTTAAATATCTTGATGCGCGCGAAGATTTATCCATTCAGGTTCATCCTAACGATGCATTAGCAGCCAAGCGTCATAATTCTTTTGGTAAAACCGAAATGTGGTTTGTTATGCAAGCCGATGCCGACGCTAGATTAATAGTTGGATTTAAAGAAAAATCTTCGCCAGAGGAATATTTAAAAAGCCTAGAAAGCAAGACATTAATTTCTATATTAGATACAAAAAAAGTAAAAAAAGGAGATGTTTTTTTTCTTGAAACTGGAACCGTTCATGCCATTGGAGCTGGAACTGTGATAGCAGAAATCCAACAGACATCAGACATTACTTACAGATTGTATGATTTTGATAGGGTAGATTCCCAAGGTAATAACCGAGAGTTGCATGTAGACTTAGCCTTAGAGGCGATAAATTATAATGTTGTAGCTGCCGAAAAAAAATATTCTAAAATTGAGAATACTTCCAATACAGTTGTAGATTGTAACTACTTTACTACTAATTTTATTCCGTTAAATGGTTCCGTTTTGGTTTCTAAAAACGGACATTCTTTCACTGTATATATGTGTGTAGAAGGAAGTTTTACATTGAATTATCAAGGAGAAGTTTACAACTATAAAATAGGTGATACTATTTTACTTCCTGCTGAACTTTTAGAATTTGAAATAAAAGGAATATCTTCTGTGTTAGAAATTTACATTTCTTAGCCAATATTAGAAAGATTATATGTAATTTTGCATCCGAATTATTAAATAAAAGAAAAATGCCAAGTGTAAAAAATTTAAAGAAAGATATTAATTTTGTATTAGGAGATATTATTGAAGCAGTTTATATTCATGAAATGACAAGCGAAGGAAAGCCAACAGATGCTACCAATGCAGTTATAGATGAGGCAATTACTTCTTTTGATGCTTTAATCGTAAAAGTTAATGCTAAAAAAGTAGAAAATAAGAAATCACATTTTAAACAAATCAATGCAGAATTAGAACAAACTGCTAATCAATTGATTGCCAAAATCAACGCTTTATAATAAAAAAATATTCAAAAAAGTGTAAATTAATTTTGGAAAATTAGTTTTCAATATTATATTTGCACCACTCAAGAGTTGCCAGCGTAGCTCAGTTGGCTAGAGCAGCTGATTTGTAATCAGCAGGTCGTGGGTTCGAGTCCCTCCGCCGGCTCTTAATTTTAAAACCGTTTCGATTTTTCGAAGCGGTTTTTTCGTTATTTTAACTTTTAAACTATTAATCAGTAAATGTTGGATCAATCCCCATAAAGACACAATTTATTTCAAATACTAAATTTTTAAATTAATTTACAATTAAGCAAACTCTAAATTAAATCGACTATTTTTGTAAAAGTATATTTATAAAAAAATAATGGTAATGCGCAGTCCTAAATATTTATTTCTTTTAATATTATTTACTGTTTTATTTTCTCAAAAAACATTTTCTCAATGTTTTTCAATTGAAAGTATTTTGGTAGATGCTTGTTCTCCAAATCTTCCAGTTAATGAGGAGGGATATAATGAAATGGTACGATTTAGGGTTGGATCTGTTGCAATAAACATGAATACCGATCCATTAAATGTTAATTGGCCAAATACTTTTAATCCGTGGCTTGGACTAGTGCAGAATGCCACAACTGCTGCTAAAGTTGCAACATTAAATGCAGATATTATTTCGGCAGGAAGTTGTGGTGTGATTTTAGAGCCAACAGGTGGAATTTTACCAGCAAATGCAGAAGTTATTTTAGTTTCCAGTCAAAATTTAAGTACTTCATATAATTCCTTTAGTTCATTAACGGGAACAATATATATGATATTTCAAAACAATCTATCAAACACTGGTGGTAATTTTGCTAATTGGAACGTTGTATCTGGAATAAGAACATTAAAGATTTCATTTGGATTGTGTACAGAGTCGGTATCCTATGATAGAAATTTATTAATTAATATTTTTGGTTTATATGGAGGTTTGCCAACAGATAATGACGGTGCAACTGTTAATTATACTTCTGCAGGAGCTCCAACATATATAAACAATGGATGTATAGCTCCAATTCCTCCATTTTTGGTTAGTGCTGGAAATTCGCAAACAGCATGTAAAGGAAGTACAATTAGTCTTGTCGGAACGGCTCAGGGCCAGCAAACTATTTCATGGTCTGCACCTAGCGGAACGTTTTCTAATTCATCTAATTTAAATACTAATTTCACTATTGATCCAAATACCGTAGGTAATTCTATTACACTTACGTTATCTATTACAAATAATTGTAACACTGTAAAATCATCAACAGTGACTATAAATCTGACTTCAATTACTGTGCCAACTGTTACTAATCCAGTTAGTTATTGTCAAAATGTTGTTGCTTTACCTTTGTCAGCAATAGCTTCAAGTGGAGGAGTTTTAAATTGGTACGGTACAAATTCTACTGGAGGTTCCGCTTCAACTGTAATTCCTACTCCTTCAACAGCAATTTTAGGAACTACAACTTATTATGTAAGTCAAACTATTGCTAGTTGCGAAAGTGCTAGAGTTCCAATAATAGTGACTATTGCCAACACTGGTCCAGTATTAAACTTGAGTTGTAATGCGTCTAATTCAACTCAAACTTCCTTGTATTTTCAATTTGATAATGTTGGTCAAACTAGTTATTCCTATTCGTACTCTATAAATGGTGGTACTGTAGTTTCAGGAATTTGGACCTCACCAAATTATTTTATTGTTTCGGGATTAACTTTAGGTCAATCGGTTACTTTTAATTTATCCCCTAACGGAATTACTTGTGTAGGATCTGAAAGTACAACTTGTAATACTGCTTGTACAACAATAATAGCACCAAATTTTGCAGCCATTTCTCCCATATGTATTAATACAACTGCACCTATTTTAGCATTAATTTCTCCAAATGGAATATCTGGTACTTGGTCTCCATCTATAATAAACAATACTATTAGTGGAACTTTTCCTTATGTGTTTACTCCAAATCCTATTCTATTTCCATGCGCTAGTCCGCAAACGTTAAGTGTTACCATCAATCCGAATCCAACCGTTACAGTTACTAGTCCAACTGTGTGCCAGGGAACAATAGCTACCCTGACAGCATTACCTGGAAACACTGATTCCTATTCCTACCTTTGGGCAGTTCCATCGGGAACCAATCCTGGTGATGTTCCATCATTTGCAACTAGTATATCCGGAGTATATTCTGTTGTTATTACTAATACTGTTTCGGGATGTATTAGTTCCAGTGCTTCTGGCACGGCAACTATTAATTCCAATCCAACGGTATCAGTTAATAATCCTACCGTTTGTCAAGGTAATAATGCAACTCTTACTGCAATACCTTCAAGTACAGGGAACTATTCCTATTCATGGACAGTTCCAATAGGTGTAACAAATCCTGGAAATGTGTCTTCATTAAATACTACAGTAGCAGGCCTATATAGTGTTATTATTACCGATATCGTTACAGGATGTTCAAGTAATAGCGCTACAGGTACAGTAACCATAAATTTTAATCCAACAGTATCAGTGAACAGTCCATCTTCTTGTCAAGGACTATCCGCAACTATTACAGCAACTCCCGCAAACACAGGAAATTATTTTTATTCATGGACATTTCCATCAGGGACTAATCCTGGCGATGTTCCTTCGTTTTCTACTAGTATTACAGGTGTTTATAGTGTTATTATTACTGATGCCGTTACCGGATGTGTAAGCAATAGTGCTCCGGCAACTGTAACTTTTAATTCTAATCCATCAATAACAGTTAACAATCCAACGGTTTGCCAAGGACGATTGGCAACGGTTACCGCTACAGCAACAACTTCATCAGTTTATTCTTATGTTTGGAGTGTGCCTTTAGGAGTAACAGACCCTGGTAACGTGCCCTCCTTTACAACTGG
>CANGWK010000024.1 GCA_947457615.1 Flavobacteriaceae bacterium | reverse complement strand
ATTTGCATCTTCTTCCCAAGTAGAATAATCTAAGTTATCTACGTTAAAATCTTGATTAATATCTCCAGAATAAATAGCAAATACACCTGGTGAAACCTGTTTCATGTTATTACCAAAAGCTTTATTTGCAGCAGTAGTAAAATCATAAGACGAAGGAGTAAGACCAACTAATCTTGGTGTAGCACTCCAAGTTTCAATAGCATTTTTATATTTAACTACTAGGTAGTAAGATCCTGCAGCTCCAGTTGGGAAACTAGCAACAGCTGTACCGTCAGTTTTTAATGCAGCAGTTGTTGTGTCTACTAAAGAACCATCAGCAACAGCTCTTAATTCCAATGTAACATCATCCACATCTGTATTAGTAGCACCAGCAACTAATTGATTCGCTTTTACAGGAACCATAGCGTGTGATGCAAAATTATAGTAACCTTCAATATTAAATTTCACGTTAACTACTGTTGGACAAATGTTATTAGCACTGAATACTGTATCGTTACAATCTGTATTGTTTACAGAATAACCAGCAGGGGCTGTTGCAGAACAGAAACTTGCAGTAGCAACAGATCCATATCCATCACCGTCAGCGTCTACATAATAAGTTACTGTTGAGTGAATAGAAGCATCTGAGTCATTACAATCTCCATTGTTTAATACAAAACCTGTAGGTGGTGTATTTTGACAATCAACTTGTATTACAGCGTTATTACCAAAACCGTCACCATCTGCATCCGCATAATAGTTAACTGTAGGTCTTACTGCAATAACTAAAGAGTTGTTAGCAGTAATAGTTGTTGCACAACTTGGCGACAAATCTGTTCTTGTAATAGAAGTAACTACAAGAGTTTTACCATTGTTAACAGCAGGTAAGTTAACTGTAAACGAAGCCGTTCCAGAAGCATTTGCAACCACACCAGTAATAGCTGGTTGAGCTATTCCATTAATTGTGTATGTAACAGTAGAAGTACTATTAGCTAACATACCTGTTAATTGGAATGTTGATTGCAATCCAGAACAAGTAATTAATGGTTGCACTACAGAAGCTAAAGTAGCAGGTGCTAAAATAGTAACATTAACATTAGCTGCACTTGTACATCCAAATGAATTGGTTGCGGTAACAGTATATGTTATATTAGCCGATGGCTTAGTATAAACTTTATTAGCAAATCCACTTGTGTAAGCTGTTGTAGCAGCAGCGTTAGTGTACAAATCTGTTGTAGGACTCCAAACTAAAGAACCACTAATTACACCGAAACGCATGTTTGGTCTTGTTGTAGTAACAGTTCCAGTAGCAGTAGAACAAACTGAACCACTATTATCTGCTGTGTAATAAGTAGTAAGGTTAGTAGCAGTCGTAGTTGATTTAACGTCTGCAGAATTTGTACTTGACCCACCACCATTATTATTATCAAAACAGAATTGTATCACTAAGTTAGAAGTACCATTCCAAGTAAAGTTTGTATCTAATGGTAAAGTAGCAGTAAATGGCGCTGTACCGTTCAATACATAATTAGTTGGTGCTTTAACAGTTGTCATACCTGTTTCAAAAGTAGTAGTTGAAACAGCTGAAGAAGAATTCTTCATTGCAATGTTAAAACCATTAAATGTGTATGGACTAGAAAAAGCCGAAATATCTAAACCTAAAGAAGTAATAACAGTACCATTAACATATCCTAAAGCTGATAATTCAGCAGCGGTATAAATATATTGCGCTTTACTTCCGCCCCAGAATCCTTTAAATGGTGTAGATGTAGTATTTACAACTGTGCCCGTTCCGATCACTCCATTTTGAGCAACCGATGCTGAAGATACAGATAATGCAGTAACACTACCAAGACAAGCCAAAGGAGTAGCTGGAGTAAATACTGGCGTAGCAGTTTGACTAATAGTCAAAGTAGCAACACTAGAAGTAAGACCCACACAAGGATTTGCATCTGATACTAAAGCACGAATTTTGTAACCATTAAGATCATAAGTAGCATTAGCGGCTGTTAATGTAGCAGTAGTAGATCCTGTTATAGAATATGGACCACCATCATTAATATTAGACCATGTAGTACCATTAGTACTCATTTGCCATTGGTAAACTACGTTAGTCCCTGTAACAGCAACGGTTGCTGTTGCAGAAGTACCAGCACAAACTGTTACTGAAGTAGGTTGCGCTGTAATAACAACTGCAGGATAAACCGTAATAGAAGCATCCGTTACACTGTTATTACCACAAGCAGTTACTGTATTAGTTACTGTATAAGTTCCTGGAGTTGCAGTTGCAAAGTTAATTGCTCCTGTAGTTGCATTAACTGTTAATCCTGTAGCAGGAGAAACTGTAAATGCACCTGGAGTACCTGTTATTGTAGGAAGAACTGTACCACTATTGTTACAATACGTAGCAGAAGCATACGTAAAGCCAGAGTACAATACAGATTCACTAATTACTACAGTTCTTGTAGCAGTTTGTGGTGTACAATTAGCTGTAGCATTAGTAGTATAAGTAACCACATACGAACCAGGAACACTAGCAGTTGGGTCAATAGCACCTGTTGTACCGTTAAGACCTAAACCAGTAGTAGAAGTATATGTACCACCTGTGTAAGCACCAGTTCCAGTTAAAGTAACTGAACCTACTGCTGCATTGTTACAGAAAGGTGCACCAGCATAACTGATAGAAGCTGTTGGCGTAGGCTCAACTGTAGCAACTACTGCAGTTCTTGTAGAAGCACAACCTGAAGAAACATTTAAGTTAAATAGGTATAAACTTGAAGTACTAGTTCCATACCAGTAACCAGAAGTAACACTAAATAAACCACCCAAAGCAGTTGAAGGATACGTACCCGTAGCATAACCTAAAGCACTAACTCCTGAAACAGCTGTAACTATTAGAGTATAGCTTCCAGCAGTTGGAATAGTAATGTTAAAAGGTACTGTTACCGCAGTTGTTCCTGCACCTGTTACAGATGAAGAAGTAGTAGTTGAATAAGTAGTTGCATTAGATGCATCTCTTAAAGCAACCGTAATAGTACCCGTTCCAGTAAATGGAATATCTATACTATTTATTTTAACGTTTGGAACAGTAGTAGTTATAGAAATACCATGTGATCCAACAGATGTACCATTATTAGAAGTTCCTGAATATAGACCTCCAGCAAAGCCTGAACTACCACCTGAAACAGCCTCAGCATAATAAGTAGTATTAGCTGCAATACTTGGAGTAGTAAAACTAGCTCCAGTACCTAAAGCAACACCACCATTTAATGCAGAATACCAATTAATTGTTGATCCAGCATTTGCTTCTGCACCTAAGACAACAGTTCCTGTACCACATCTAGCACCCGGTGTTGTTGCAGTTACAAGAGGATTTGCAACAGTAATTGCAATAGTATTAGAGTTTGCACTTAAAGCACTATTAGCACAAGTTACAGTACAATAATAGTAAGCATCTGCAGATAAATTTCCTGTAGCTAAAGAAGTTGTAGTAGCATTAGCTATTGGAGCAAAAGTAGTTCCGTTAGCAGAATAATACCATTGGTACGTAATACCTAGTACTCCTGAACTAGAACCATTTAAAGTAACAGTAGTTGCATTACCTGCACACATTGATGCAGAAGCAACGGAAGCAGTTCCTGCAGTTGGAGCTCCATCACAAGGAGGAGTTGGTAATACATTAATTAAATAATCTTCTGTTTCACCCCAAGTATAAGTTCCACATGCAGAAATTGTACCTGTTGTTTCAACACTAATTACACGCATACGAGTGTTTCCTAATGTTGCAGTAGCAGGAATAGTTATAGTTCCTGTTTGTGTATTACTTCCTGACAAAGAAGAAGCTTGTTGGAATGCTGATTCATCAGCATCCGCGAAGTCCCCATCTTGGTTCCAGTCAATAAAGACAGCAAATTTGTTGCTGTAATTTCCTCCACAAGTTGTTTGTGTTAATGAGAAAGGAACAACTGCAGTTCTTATTAAATTCGGAGCCTGAGGAGCACCAGCTCCATTGGTGTAGTTTGAATATCTGAAAGCAACAGATCCTAATCCAGGAGCAACAAAGCCACAAGTAGAAGAATTATTCAATGTACCAAAAGTTACATTAGTAATTTCTTCATCCGCGTCAGAAGTCGCATTTGAAGCACAATAATCAACAACCGTTAACAAAGCACCTGTTGAAGTAACCAAACATCCATTATTGTTTACAATACAACGGTAGAAGTTCCCTCCTCCTGTTGCAGTAGTTCCAGAAGTACCTATTGATAAAGTGGCTAAAGAAGCTCCTGTATAGGTATTACCTGTAGGTGTTCCATCCACAACATCTTCGTAAGTTCCAGTTAATGTTGCAGAACGCTGCCATTGGTAAATTGTTGCAGCACTTGCAACCACCGTAAATGTAGCAGTGTTACCTCTAAATGCTGTAGTTGCTACTGGCGCAGTAGTAATAGTTGGATTATTAATGTTTAAAGTAGCACTAGCAGAAGTTACACTAGAACAAGCTGCATTACCAGAAACAACAACTTTATATTGTGTTCCATTAGCAGCAAGTGCTGGATTAACTATAGAAATAGAAGCTGTTGTTGCATCTGTTCCAGTATAGTTAGACCATGTAGTTCCATTAGTACTGTATTGCCATTGGTAAGCTAAATCAGAACCTGTTGCAGTAGAAGTAAAAGTAGCTACACCACTATCAACACAAACTGTTTGATTGGTTGGTTGCGTAGTAATTACAACTGGAGATTTAACTGATATTGTAGCAGGATTACTTATAATGTATGAATTTACAATACAAGCGAATTTAACACCACTATTTGCAAGTGTAATTCCTGAAACGTTTAATGTTAATTGATCTGTGTTAGCGAAAGTAAGACCAGTAGTAGCGTTTAATCCATTTGCAATATCTGCAAAGTTAAGACCGTTATCGGTACTCATTTGCCATTGAACAGAGAATGGAGCATCACCACTAGTAGAAATACTAAATGCAGCAGATCCAGAGTTACAAATTGTAACATCCGATGGTTGCGTAGCAAAACCGGTATTACTAATATGTAAATTAGCAACAACTGGAGTTAATGTAGCACAAGGAGAAGGTCCTGTAACTAAACATTGGTAGTTGTAATTATCAAATGTAACATCAATGTTAGATACTGCAAGAGTTGCAGTAGTAACACCATTGTAATTTCCAGCATTAGATAAGTTAACCCATCCAGAACCAGTATTTAATTGCCATTGGTAACTATAAGTAGTTCCAGAAGCTGTAGCAACTGTAAATGTAGTAGACTGACCAGGAACTACAGTTTGTGTAGTTGTAGTACCAGCTGATAGAATTGCTCCAGGGCTTAGTACTGTAACCGTTACATTTTTAGTATCGGTACATCCAGTAGCTGAATCTATCGCTAAAACTGAATACGTTGTAGTAACTAAAGGATTAGCGCTTACAGAATTACCTGTAGTAGCACTTAATCCAGTAGCTGGAGACCAGCTGTAAGTAATACCAGAACCAGTAGCAGTTAATGTAGTTGACTGACCTTTACAGATAGTAGCATCTGTAAGAGTAAAAGCTGGTTTAGCTATAGGTGTTACTGTAGTTGTAGCACTTGTAGTACAAGCACCGTTGGCAGCAGTAGCAGTATAGGTTATTGGACCCGAAGGTTTAGTATAAACCACACTTGCATTCGAACCACTATACGCAGTACTAGCATCTTCATTTGTATACAAATTAGTACTTGGTGACCAAGTTAAAGTTGTAGGAATAGTTGGCTTAGTAAATGTATATGTTTGACCATTAACTGGGTTCACTGAAATATTTGATGTTTCAGAAACATTACTTACAGTTGGAGCTGTCCCTAAATTACTTAAAGACAAGAAATTACCAACAGAATTACCAACAAGACCTACTGAAGCAGATGGTGAGTTTATAGCTGCTGCTATTGGACTGTAAACAAATTCTATTTTGCCATTAGCCTCATACAATTTAACTTGGAATGATATAATTGCAACATTAGCAGTATAGTACCATTCCCAATTATTCCATTCAAAAGTGAATACTCGAGATCCAGCATTACCAGATGTTGAATAAGATGCTGATCCAGCAGATGCACCATCTAAATCATCCCATAATGGAGCAATTAATGGTAAAACTGTTGTTGCTGGAGTTGTCATATTATTAGATGCTGAATTCAATGCAGAACTATTAAAACTTATAAATCCATTTGAACTAGCATAAACATTTGAATAATCAACTCCACCATAATTAAATGTAAATCCTAAAGGAATAGCAGAAGAAATTGTATCATCAGAATTAATAGCTACCGAAGTACCATTAGTTAAAGATGTATAAGAACCTGATGACGGAGTCATAAGATATTGAGAAACAGGAGCAGCTGAATTAATAATAGTACCTCCATTAGCAGTTAATGACATAACAGCGTTAGTACATACCGAAGCAGCACCTTGGGTAATAGTTAAAGCACTTGGGTATGCGTTAACTGTAACTGCAACTGAAGCAGTAGTTGGACATCCGTTAGTGTCTGTACCTGTTACCGTATAGATAGTAGAAGCAGTTGGTGTAGCTGTAACCGATGTACCTGTTGTACCATTTAATCCTGTAGATGGTGTCCATACATAAGAAGTAGAACCAGCAGCAGTAAGATTAGTTGAACCGCCTGTACAAATAGTAACTGCAGGAGAAACCGTAGTTATAGCAGAAGTATATTTAGTAATTGTAATAACATTAGAATAGGTTGCTATTCCAGCATTACAAAAAGCAGCCAATCTATAGTAAGCAGTTGCAGTAAGAGCACCTGTAGATAAGTTAGCGTAAATTGCAGATGCTGTACCTATACCTGTAAATGCTATACCATCAGTAGATTTTTCCCATTGGTAAGTAGTTCCAACTCCAATTGTATAACCTGACGAAACAACGGTAATACCAGTTGTAGTATCACAGAAACCTGGAACTGGGGAACTAACCGTTCCAGCAGTTAAGGTTTGGCTAGCACAAGTTAATGTTGTAAACTCATCTGCTCCCATATCAGGTGTTGAAGCAGAACGAGCGTCGCCATCAATATCTGTAGTTACAGTTGCAATAGGAGTTCCTAAATTATCTAAACTTGAATTTGTACCAACATTTAAATGCATGTTGGAAGCCGACATAAAGTTAGGAATAACATTTAATGAGTTTGTATTACCACCAAAACCTGTTACAATATCTGATAAAGTAGCTCTTGCAGATGTTAAATAACCTAGGTTTGTTCCTGATGTCCAATAATCATTATAGTTTATACTTGAAAATATAGTATTTGCAGAAGCAGAATAAATAGCATAATTTCCAGTTGTAGAATTTGTTTGTGTATTTGAGAAAATATTATTACGAAGATCTATAGCACCAGTAGCACTAACCGATGAACTTACTGCAAATGCAGCAGAGTTTATAGTTCCACTTGATCCAAGAGAAGTTCCTAAATTTACAGTATTATTGTAAATTTTATATCCAGCTCCTGCAGCAACATAAATCCCTAAAGCATTATAACTTAATGAAGATGTACCAGGGTAAGTTGCAATATCCCAAACCATATTATTTTTCACAAGTACATTAGCTGTAACTGATGAAGATGCTAAATTAATTCCATAAGCTCCATAAGCATAAGTGGTGTAATTATTTTTAATATTGCTTACTTTATTATTTTCAATAGTTACTCCAGTACTTGCACCTTGAAGGTTTATACCACTTGGGAATGTACTATATGCTGTGGACGAAGTACTTAAACCAGTAACAGTGTTATTAGATAAGCTTGAATTTACAGCGTCACTTTGAACAATACCCCAAAAAGTATATGGAACATTTTGTACAAGACCTGATACTGTGTTATTTGTAACACTAGTGTTAGGACTAAAAGTTAAAATTCCTGCAAATGTAAGTGCAGATCCTGAATTAGATAAATTAGAAACTGTGTTATTAGTAACCGAAATATTTAATGTAGTTGCACCTGTATTTACATAAATACCTGTAAGACCGAAAGCACCTGTATTTGTTAAGGAACAGTTAGAAACTGTATTTCCAGAAACAGTAGTATTTGTTGTTGCTGTAGCTAACCAAATTCCTCTAGGACTTTCTGCATTAGCATTAACGATATTTGCAATAGTATTGTTAGATACTGTTGCACCATCAACACCTTGCACGTAGATACCAATTAGACGAATAGAATTCGCTGCTGTTGCATCTAAGCTGTTTCCAGTAATTACTAATCCACTTCCATTCCCAGCAGCTACAGTAGCATTGGCATAGATACCAATATAAGCTTTTTGAATGCTGTTGTTTTGGATGGTGATGTTATTAAAATAACCAGCTGTTGCGCTTGTACTAGAAGCAAAAATTGCTGAACTACCATTTGAACCATTTATAACAGTACTGTTTTTTAAAGTAACATTTGTTATAGGAGTAGTTCCAGTAGAACCAACTACAACAACCTTTGGAGCAGTAGCACTTGTATTTGTGATTGTTAAATTTCTAGAAGTACCTCCAGTAATATTGGAACCATCAATAATAACATTATTAGATCTAATATTAATTAAAGCACCGGATGCAACTGCACCTGTAACGGTTGAAGTAACACCAGCTGCTGGTTTAATTGTTAAATTATAAGATCCAAAATAAGCATTTTGATTAATAGTTAAAGCAGTTGTTCCAATATCGTAAGATGAATCAGTTAAACTGAAAACTACATTATCTGAGAAACATAACGCATTATTAAAAGCGGTAACAGCTGCAGGTAGAGTTGCAAAATTTCCTCCTGTACCAACAGTATAAGTCCCACCTAAAATTTGATAAATTGACAATGTAACAACACTAGAAGTTAATGAAGTACAAGGTGCAGTACCATTCAATACACAACGGAAAGAATTTCCATTGTAATTAGATGGAGCATCAACAAACAAAGTACTAGCAGTAGCTCCAGCATAATCATTCCAAGTTGTTCCATTAGTAGAATATTGCCATTGGTAAGTCACTCCTGTTCCAATAGCTACAACATTAAATGAAGCAGATGTTAATGTAGAACATTGATTAACAGCAGTTGGTTGCGAAGTAATTGCAACTACTTGGTTAACCGTTAATGTTGCAACATCAGATGGTACCGGGGTACAAGCTGAAATACCTGAAACAATAACTCGGTATTGGTTATTATTTAATGCAATACCAGGAGTGTTGATAGTATAGGTACTAGCTGTAGCGGCTGAAACATTGTTCCAAGTAGTACCATTAGTGCTTACTTGCCATTGGTAAGTTAAACCAGTTCCAGAGGCAGCTGTAGTAAATACAACTGAAGCTGCATTAGAACAAACTGTTTGACTTTGTGGCTGAGTAGAAATTGATATAGCATCTCCAACAGTCAACAAAGCAGGGTTAGACGTTACTTCACCAGCATTCAAAACACAGTGGTATGTTGTACCAGTATTTAATGATGTTAAACCGCTTAATGTAATTGAAGAAGTTGTTGCATCAGCAGATGTTAAATTAGTCCAAGTAGTACCGTTAGTACTGTATTGCCATTGGTAAGATAACACTTCACCTTCTGTGGTGATAGTAAATGTAGCAGAATTGTTGCTGCAAATAGTTTGCGCCGCTGGTTGCGAAGCAATACTTACAGTACCTACAGCTAAGTTAGCAGCGTTAGAAGTTACTGGTGTACAAGGAGCAGTACCAGAAACAATACAACGGTATTGGAAGTTATTTTCAGCAAGAGTTGTTGCAGGGGTAGTATAAGTAGCAGCAGTTGCTCCTAAAATATTAGCCCAACCAGTAGAGTCGTTTAATTGCCATTGGTAAGTTAATCCTGTACCAGAAGCAGTAACTGAAAAAGTAGCTGTATTTCCTACTAAAATTACTGCATTTGCAGGTTGACCTGCTGCAGCAATAGTTACTGGATTATTAACAGTTACTAAAGCAGTAGCTGTATTTACACAACCATTTGCATCGGTACCAGTAACCGTATAAGTAGTAGTAGCAGCTGGAGAAGCAGTTACGCTTGTTCCTGAAGTACCATTTAAACCTAAAGCTGGAGTCCAAACATAAGTAGAAGCACCAGTTGCAGTAATTGCAGAACCAGTAGTACCACAATTAGTAGTCCCTGTAGTTACAATAGTTGGCAAAGCAGCTGGAGATACAGTTACGTTAGCAGTACTAGAACAAGAACCTAAAGTTGCAGCAACTGTATAGGTTTGTGATGTTAATAATTTAGAATATACCGTACCTACATTTTGACCTGTGTAAGCCGTCGTAGCACCAACATTAGTATATAAACCTGTTGTTGGAGACCAAGAAAACGCAGTTGTAATTGCATTATTGTAACCAAATGTAAATATAGGTCTAGTACTTGAAGTTGTAGAGGTACCAAAATCAGTTGACGTTGATAGTGGGCAGAATGACGATGCTAAAGTACTGTCTTTTTGTCCAGAAGATGTACATACAAATGTAGCTGTATCAACTTTTACAGTTGTACCAGTTGTAGATGTTGCAGTAGGATTTTTAGCCCAGCAAAATGACAATACAATATTAGAAGTACCATCCCAAATAAGTGGTGTACTAAAATTTAACGTATTAACACCAACTGTTGTAGCATAAGCTCCATTGGTACCAGTACCTGTATAAACTTGAGTTAAACCTGTAGTAATCATTGGAATTGCTGCAACATTGGCAGAAGTTTGTCCAACATTTAAAGCAAATCCCTCATAACCATTGAAGGCAGTAGTCGCCTCGAATGCTACAGAAGAAATTGGATTACCCGCAACAATTCCTAGCGCAGTTAATTCCGAAGCTCTAATGATATACTGACTCTTATGACCACCCCAAGCTCCAGAAAACATACTTCCTCCAGCTGATGATGATGTTGCAGATCCAGCTCCAAGGATTGCAGATGTTAAACCGCCAACTATTCCACCTGTTGCAGTTAAAGTACTAACTCCGCCTGCACAAATAAGTGTAGGGTTTTTAGTAACTGTAACAGCTGAAGGTGTTGGGTTAACAGTTACAGCAACCGTATTAATAGCCTTACAACCTATAGTTGAAATACCTGTTACAGTATACGTAGTAGTAGAAGTTGGACTCGCAGTTACTGTATCTCCTGTTGTAGTAGCTAATCCTGTACTTGGGGACCAAGTATATGTATTACCTCCAGTTGCAACTAAAGAAGTACTGGTTCCTGAACAAATAGTAGCTGCAGAACTCACTCCAACAGTTGGAGGAAGAGCAGTGGTATAAGTAGCAGAAGAATCTGTCGTACCAGTAGGATTAGTAACTCTAATAACACCATCAACAACTCCTGCCGGGACAGTAACCGTTACTGAAGTACTAGTTCTATTAGTTATTGTACCTAAAAGATTCATACCTGTAGAACTATTAAATACTACAGAGGTAACCGATCCAAGACTAGTTCCTGTAATTGTAAGAACCGATCCACCATTAGAACAAAGGTAGATTGGAGCAAATGGGCTGTACGCTGTACTAAAACTTGTAATTACTGGAGCCGTAGGTGGCGTAACATTACCATAAGCAAAATAACCATTTGCAGTTAATGTAGACGCCGTAATACCTGAACCTGTAAGTGCAGGAATAGGAGCAAAAGCAGACGTACCAATTAAACGATCGTAAACACCTGAAGCGGTTGGAGCTTGAACCAAAGCTTGGTTCGATGCTATACCAGATTGAGAAACTCTAACATTAGAATTTGTAATATTAGCAAATCCACTAGTTGTAAGCACTTCCCAACGAGCTGCTGATAAATTAGTCACATCAGAAGAACCGGTACCACTGTTCGTAGCAAAAGCTTCTCCACTAATAATAGCAGCTCCTGTTGCAGCAGTAGTAGGATCTACATATACCGGAGTATAAGCACTTCCTTTACCCACTGGATATAAAGTAGTAGTATCATAAGTACCTAAAGTAGTTCTACTAGCAGCAAACGTTCTCGCAAATGGCCCTACAATCATAGTAGTAGCGGATGGAGCAGTAGCTGAAGTGGTAATTGATAAAGTACCCGCAGCAGTTGTAGTTCCAAGTGTTAACAAGTTGGTTGCTGAAGTATTAATTATACCATTTGTCATGGTTAAAGTACCACTCACAGTTAAAGGAATATTTAAAGTAACTCCAGATGGGTTAAAGTTATTAACCATTAATGAAGTTAAGTTCGCTGTTTGCGAAGTAGGTAAATTTCTAAATGTACCTACACCACCAATTGTTTGTGCATTAGTTGCAGGAGCAAACAAACCATTACCAGCTGGTTTTGCTAAATTTATAGTACCAGCAGCAGTTAATACACCGCCATTGTTAACTAATATATTTCCACCAACATAAATAGCATTTGTAGTATCAAATTCACCACCATAATTAATGGTTAAATTTCCATACATCAAATTTAAGTTTGTTGCTTGTTTTACAATTCTATTGGAAGAATTTGCTGTTGTTCCATTACCAGCGCCATTTACAACAATGTCATTCCAATTCGCATAATAAGTTCCTACTTTATTATAAACAAGGAAACCGTTTCCAACTCCACCTGCATCTGAAGATATTCCATCTCCAAACTGTAAAGTATGACCTGGAGCAATATCTGAAAGAGCGTTCATAGCGTAATAAACACTATAATGAACAGCTGAAGCAGTAGCAGGAGGGTCAATAATAGTTAACGTACCACCTGTCCAGTTCAATGCTCCTGTAGAGGTTGAAGTAAGATTTAAAGTATGATTAGTAACAGCTGTACTGTTAGTAGCAATACCACCAGCATTAGGGTCAAGATTAATAGCACCACCACTGTGGTTGAAAGCAGTACCTGAATGTGTTAAACTTCCGTTTACATTAAGTACACCAGAGCTAACAGTTAAGATACCAGAGTTAGTAAATAAAGTATTACCTCCACCTACTGGCCCTTGTCTTACAGATCCTCCAGCAATTATAAATGATGCACCAGCGTTGTTAGTGATTCCAGTTGCAGAACCTCCAGTAACGTTAAAGTTACCTCCAGTTGCATTAATTGTACCACTATTTGCAACTGTAGTAAGTGCAGCCAAAGTACCATAATCAGAAACTGTTATGGTTGAAGCTGCATTATTAGTTAATGCAGTTGTAGAAGTGAATGTTCCACCTGATACGTTAATTGTTCCAGAGTTAGTTACTGCAGCAGCAGCAGTTAATGTGCTACCAGAAACTGTTAAGTTACCTGCTGCATTTACTGTAATAGAATTAGCTGAAGAAGCAGTAGCGTTTACCGTTACCGTTGTTCCAGAAGATATGATTATGTTATCTGTAGCTGTTGGAACAGCATTTTTATTCCATGTACCAGGCGTTTCCCAGTTTCCGTTAGTAACAGAAACAAAAGGAACGTCAGCAGCTGCAAGACCCATATAAAATGGACTAGCTGTTAATTGCGCTAAAGTTAAAGCAGTACGTTGCGCATTAGGCAAAGTGGTACCTGCTTGGTACGTTCCAACGAACGCATTACTGTTCATTAATCTTGCATTAGCAAGCAATGAAGCACTTCCGAAAGCATTAGTAGCAGAAGCAGAAATAGCGAAAGTAGCCGCGGCAGGAGAAGTACCAAATAAATTAACAGACCAATTACTATTGTATTGATCAGTAACTGTATAAGCACCATCAGCATAAGAAAGACCTGAAGTTACACCAGCAACATCAGTGTATTTAACACCAACAATACCTGCACCTGTAGGAGTTGTTCTTCCTATAAAGAAATAACGTGGATTACCAAACGCATCTACAAAAGGGTAAGCACCAGCAGCAGTTGGAGCAGCTGCAGTAAGAGTAGTTGGATTAGTTCCAGTTTGTGTAGCACTAGTTCCAATTGCGTAGGTAGAACCAGTAGTCATACCTCCAGAAGTAACAGTTATAGCACCTGTACCTCTAGCAAGAGATGTTCCGTATAATAAGGCATTAGAACCAGTTGTAGAAGCATATCCGTTAAAAGTAATTGGACCAGAAACTGAAGTACCGGTAAAACCAGCTGCTCCAGATAAATTATTTAAAGCACCGAAGGTAACCCCTGTACTGGAACTATTATTTATATTAATACTTGTAAAGTTAGCCGTTGGTGCAGCAGCTAAATTGTTTACTTGTCCAGAAGCACTAACCGAAACAGACTGTGCAGTAGTTTGTGCTGCGGTAGTAGTTCCTGTAGTTTTAGTAAATACTGTTGTTCCTGTAGCTAAGAAAATACTTGTGCTACCATTTACAGCAATATTACCACCTATGTTAGTTGTTAATGTTCCTTGTGTGAAAGTACCAGAAGTAATGGTTAAGTTACCATTAATTGCATTGGTATTAGTTGTTTGAGTAACTACTCTAGTTGCAGCTGTACCTGAATTAACAGTTACAGAACCAAAGTTCAATTTACCTGTACCAACACCACCGTCAAAAACGAATCCAGTACCTCCAGTTGCACCTGCATCTGTAGAAGATCCGTCACCAAATTGGAACGTATGTGCTGTTGCAGCAATAATATTTACAGCTGATTTAGCATAAACGGCATAAGCACTAGTAGCAGTAGCTGAACCAACATGTGGATCTTTAATTACTATTGTACCTCCAGATAAAACAACTGAAGTTCCACCTGTAGTTCCATAAGAAGTAGCAGTAGTACCAATAGCGAATAAAGGTGTTCCTGAAGCTACTGAATTAGTATTTCCTAAAGCACCACCATTATTACCATCTATAGTAATGGTACCGGCACTGTGCGTAAAGTTGGAATTATCCGAAATTTGCATGTTACCATTAACATTTACAGCACCACCACTAACGGTTAAAGTACCATTGTTTAGTAATGTTGCATTATAAATTCCGGTTGAACAACCTATGTTTAAAGTACCTCCACTTACAGTAAGTGCACCACCAAAGTTAACGGTTACACCTGCACTGTTTGCAGTTTCACTAGTTACAGTTACAGTCGCACCGTTGCTTATCATTACTACATCCGAACAAGTTGGCACAACACCACCCATCCAAGTTGCAGCATCACTCCAAGCTCCACCTGTAACCGTACTTTGAATTGTATTTTGAGTTCCTACATAATACGTTTGAGCAACGTTAGCTGTAGATAAAAGAGTTTTATTTGCTTCAGGAGCAGAAACTGATCCTGAACCAATTACAGAAGTACCAAGAGCAACTGCACTTGCACCTACTGCAAGGAAGTTAGCTGGAGTAAATAAGGTAAAGATACCGTCTCCTCTAAAACGAACTTGAGCATCATTTGCAGCAGCAACAGCTAAGCTACCTCCTGTAGTTACCACCCAGTTACTATTACTTCTAGAATTAACGTTATATAATTCAGAAATAGTTTGAGTTGTTGTTCCTGCAACTTCATTTAATTTAACTGCTACCCAACCAGCGGTTGCTAAAGCAGTAGCACTACCAAAGTACGCGTGACGCGCTTGGAAGTTATTATTTAAGAATGGGAATTGACCAGCAACAGCAGGTATTGCAATAACTGTAGTAGCAACCCATCTTCTGAAAATACTTCCAGATTTGAATCCACCAGCAGTATATGCTAATGTTCCAGCTGCAGTTCCAGACACTCCTAAAGTTAATCCGTTAGAAGAACTAGATACGTCTAAGAAACCGTTAGTAAAAGTTAAAGTACCACTTGCAGTAGCATTTGTGAAACTATTCCAAGTTGAACCAGAAAAAGTAACTCCTGAAGGATTATTGTTGTTAACTATAATACTAGTGAAATTTGCATTTGACCCTACGATAACAGATCCTATTGGAAGTGCTGTTGTTGGTGCTGCAGATGCAACAAATGCTGTAGCAGTAGCAGAAACTACTGTTGTTCCAGCTGGGAAAGCTCCAGCGCCATTTTGCACTGCTATCACCATACCTGCAACAAATGTATTTGCAACAGTAATATTTGCAGTACTATTAGCAACAATAGTAGTTACACTAATAGCTCCATTTCTGAAAATACCGGTACCGCTTAAGGTTTGTGCATTTGAACTTGGAGAAGTTACATTGTTGAAAGTGTTTTGAAAAGACAAAGCTCCCGCAGAGGTAGCTGTAAGGCTACCGTTATTAGTTAAATTTCCATTAATGTTAATTTGATAAGTATTTTGATTTAATTCAGAATTAGCATTAATAGTAACATTACCCAATACAGAAGTTGCGCTGGCCAAACTTGATAATCTATTAATAGCGGAACTACCACCATTAATTACTACATTTCCAAGTCCTTGTTTACCAGTAGTAACAGCAGAATCAATAACAAATCCTAATATAGAACCTCCTGCATCAGTTGAAGTACCATCTCCTAATTGAAGGGTATGACCAGAACCAACATTGTTAGCAGTTGTAGTTACATTATAAGCATAAGCTCTGTTGTTAGCCTTAGAAGCAGAAGTAGTATTCGCATGTGGATCTACAATTATCATTGTACCCCCAGTTAAATAAGTATTTGCTGAAGCAATATTTATCAACGCAGTTCCAGAAGCAACATTACTAGTTGAAAAAACAGTTGCTGCAGCTAAAGCTGTAGTTGGAGCAACATTCACTGTAAACTGAGTAGCGCTTACTATACTAGTTACATAAGTACCAGCAGCAAAAACTCCTGTACCTGCAGAAACCGAAACAGGACTATTTAACACCAGTCCTGCAGTGCTAGCAACAGTAATTGTTGTAGTACTACCTGAACCAGCTGTCATAGAAACACTTGCAACACCACTATTACCATCTACTTTGATAGTTCCACCTGATTGTGAAAATACAGCTGGGGTTTGTATGTTTATGTTTCCATTAACCGTTAAAGTACCTCCTGAAACATTCAATTGTGATGTAGCAGCAGCACCGGTAGCTAATGTATAGTTACGATTTGTTCCCGTAGCACCTACTACAATTGCTCCACCAGATTGGTTTAATATACCAAAATTACCCATGGTAATCCCTGATAATGCAATTGTTGAGTTGGTATTTAAGGTATTGTCCGTTACATTCAAAATACCATTAATTACAATGGCTAATGAGTTACATGCAGAAGCACTAACACTGTTATCTACAGTTACTGTAGTTCCAACAGTAATAGTAACCGTATCTGTACTAGCTGGTACTACTCCTGTATTCCAGGTTGTAGCATCATTCCAGTTACCGTTTTTAACCGAGTAAACTGTAGCAGCAGCAGCTGCTATGTTTGCACTATTAAAACCCATATAAAAATTGGTAGCTGTTGAAGATAGGGATAATTCACTTCTGTTACCAACGGCAGCAGTTACGGTACCTGATGGAAGAACATGTGTTCCTGCAGCAGCTATATCCGACTGTACCATGCGGGGCTCACTAGTTATAGCAGTAAGGTTAGTAATACCTTCCATACCACCATTAACTAAATAGGTTCCAGTAGTAGTTAAACCATCACCAGAACTTACAGCCCAATAGGCATTAGATAATCTATCATAAGAAAAAGTTCCACTTGGATCGTTACCGGTAACGGTAGCCAAACCAGGAGAAGAATTGTAAGTAACCGAAATAGTTCCTCCAGAAGTTAAAGTTGCTATAGAACTACCTAATTGGAAGTTTCTGTTAGCACCATTTACTACAAAAGGAAAATTACCTGTAGTTGTACTAGGCAATGTTGTAGGTAAAGTTGTTGTTCCAAACCACTTTTTGAAAGTTCCGTTTTTGAAACCACCAGCAGTCCATGAAGTGGAACCCGGAGTAGCAGCATTAATACCCTGTATAAATGTACCACCACTTAAATCAACTCCACCAGGACAATTCGTAAAAGTTACTGTACCTGATACTGTTCCAGTATACCCTGGAGTCAATAAAGTATTAGTACCATTAAATACAACACCGTTTGCAGATGTGTTATTGAAAGTTAAACTTGTATAGTTTGCTGTTGGAATAGTAACTGAATTTCTAAAAAAACCACTACCTGAAATAGTTTGCGTAGCAGTAGCAGGTTGTAGAAGAGCACTTAAATAACTGCCAAAAGTTAAAATACTTGTAGTAGTTACTGTACCATTGTTAGTAAGATTTCCTGCTAAATAAGTAGCAGAAGAAACTCGGTATTCTCCTCCTGGATTTACAGTAAGATTTCCTAATATACCAATATTTGATAAAGTAGTTACTTGTCTATTATTAGTAAGGTTAACATTGTTATCCACTAAAACATTTCCTAAAATTAAATAACTTGTACCTGGAAATAAATAAACATAAAAACCATTTGTACTAAAACCAGCATCCGTAGAAATACCATTACCAAATTTAAAAGTATGGTTTATACTTGCATTGATAGCTGGATTTGCATTACCAGATAATGCATAAGCAGTACTCGAATTTGCATGAGGGTCAACAATAGTAAAAGTACCACCATTTAAAAACAATGTACTTGGGGAAGCTACAAAACCAACCAAGTTGTTAGCAGAAGTAACACTGTTGGTTGCATATAAAGTTGCAGTAGCTAAAGATGTTGTTGGTGTATTGTTGACAGTAAACTGAGTAGCACTAAGAATACTGGTTACAAAAGTATTAACAGGAAGAACACCTGTTCCTGAAGAGACAGTCACAACGCTATTAACTAATAATCCTGCAGTACTTGCAACAGTAATTGTTTTACCACTGCTAGAACCACCGGACATAGTAATACCAACTGCCCCACTGTTACCATCTACATTAATATTTCCTCCGTTTTGGGTAAATACACCACCAGAGTTTTGTAAGAAGTATCCATTAACATTAATAGTACCTCCAGTATTAACGGTTAAATAACCACCATTATTAATAGTTAAGTTAGAAGCGTTACCAGAAGACAAACCAACGGTAAGCGTATTGCCACTAACTGTTAAGGTACCACTAGTAATTGATAACATTCTGACGCTGGCATCTGCATCTAAAGTCAATGCAGCACCATTAGCAACTATAAAGTTACTAGTATTACTGATTGATGTTGGAGCAGCGCCCGAACCGTCTAAACTTGTTCCCCAACTTGAGGTACTAGAAAAGGAAGTTGCACTTGCTTTAGAATAATAATTTATCTGCGCATTGGCGCCAATTGACATAAAGAACAAGAAAACCAACGCAGCTTTAAACGAATAAAGCCCGAAGGAATTTCGGGAGTCAAAATTGATCAATGACTTACTTGTACTTGAGGTTGTAAGACCAATACTTTCTTTCTTTAATCCTAATAAAATTAGTATTGTAGATACTATTTCATTAATTTTTTTAGTTAAATAAATTTGTTTCATAATTTAATTTTAATTTTAATCATTACTATTTATATCTAGAAGGCGTTTCGCCTGAAAAGAATCATAATCTCCATTCTTCCTTATAATAGAGCTTCCATGCCCACCCCTGTCTCGTACCTGGACGACGACAAAGAAAAGTCCTAAAGCTAAAACACCAAGTGTTGTAGTTTTAAAACGTTGGTAATGGCCAAGCTCAATAAGCTTAAAAAGAGAATTGTTCTTTTTTTGGAAAATTCCAAAAAAAGATTCTGAAAAAGTTGGTTTTAAAACCAATAAAAAGGAATTTTCACTAGCTGTTTTAACAGTAGTGATAGAATTTTTGACAATAGCTGTCGAAGCCGTATCATTGACTTTAGGTGTTTTTTTAACAGACCTAAACAACAATTTTTTTAGTGAAATTATCATTAAATTGTAGGTTTTACAATAGAGTTTAGATTTCAAAAATAGAAGAGTAACGGCAAATTCTAACATTTAATTATGTTAAAATTTTGTTAAAATAATGTAATGAAATCTTTAAACTGCAATAAAACGCATTTAGTCGGAAAAATTGAAGTTGATGCTAGGAAAAAGGGAGTTATTTTCAATAATAAAAGTGCATCTGTTAAAAAATAGCATAAAAACAGTTAAATAGTAAAATTTTAATGTTAAATACTAAGGAATTCCGCATTAATCAATAATAATCGTAGGTAAATTTAAAGTTAATTTAATAATAATTATAAAATGTTTAAAATTTAAGAAAATCGTGTCAAAATTCTAAAAAAGATATTTATTTCTATTTAAAAAATAAAGATTTAAATTTCCTATAGTGACCGCGAAGGGATTCGAACCCCCAACCCTCAGAGCCGAAATCTGATATTCTATCCAGTTGAACTACGCAGCCCGAAATTAATTATGAATTATGAATTATTAGTTATGAATGAGGTGTAAGGTTTGAGGTGTAGGGTTTGAGGTTTATGGTCTGAGGTGTAAGGTATGATAATTTGAAAAACCTATTCACCTGAACTGAACCCGAAACCTCTTTACTTAAACATTTTCACTATGACCAAAAATCCAAGACTTAAACCAACAACTTTTTCACAATGGCTGAAATTGTTTTGCCTTCCGCTTGACCTCCAATTTGTGCAGCTGCTAATCCCATAACTTTTCCCATAGACGCAATTCCATTCGCCCCAGTGTCAGCTATTATTTTAGCAACAATTGCTTCTACTTCTTCTTCCGATAATTGAATGGGGAGAAATTTTTCTATTACTGCAATTTGCGCTAATTCTGGCTCCGCTAAATCCGGTCGATTTTGAGTAGTAAAGATAGAGGCACTGTCTTTTCTCATTTTTACTAATCGCTGTAATATTTTAATTTCTTCGTCTTCTGTTATATCTGCTTTTGTTCCCGTTGCTGTTTGAGCTAGTAACAATTCTGACTTAATAGCACGCAGTGCTTCAAGCGCAATTGTATCTTTAGACCTCATAGCATTTTTAATCTCCTCCATTATCATTACAGATAAACTCATAGTCTTTGTTTTTTTATTTGGTTTTAATCTACGTTATCATGTAAAAAGGAATTATTAGATCGCAATTGAATATCATCGTTGCTATCGGTTCCTAAAGACATTCTAGAATTGGCATTGTAATTGGTGTTTTCATTTAAATCAAGACCAATTCTTTTGTAAGCTGGTTCTTTTTCTAACTCATCTACACGAGATGGATTGTTGTGAAATTTGTAATTAAAATCTTTTAACTTTCTTCTTCTTTCATCTGCTCGAAGCTTTAAAGTTTCTTCGATTGTCATTTCCATAGGAGAAATATCTTCAACTGAATGGGTAGCATAAGTTGGTTTGTTTACCTCTGCAACTTTCATGGTGAAATTTAATGACTCTTCTATAGTTTCTTGAGTCTTTTCAGCAGATTTAGTGTCTAATAAATCGTTCTCAATTTCCATATATTCTTCAAGAGAATACTTAATGATACCATTTTCATTCAACTCAGTTACCGGCACAAATTCTATTGGTTCATTAACTACAATACTATTTGTTTCGGAAGATAAATTGAAAAATATTTTTTCTTCTTGATTCGTTTCAACTGGTTTAGCAATTGGCAAATCAAAAGAAAAAGTAATTTGCTCGTCTTCTTTAAAAACAGCTTTTGGCTCAATTACCTCAATTTCATTAATTATTGGATTCGTAAATTGGTATTCGATATCTTTAATAGGAGATACTATTTCAAAAGTAACATCCAAATTGCGAATGAACTCGTTCATAGCAACTAGGTCACTTTCTACTTTTGCAACAACAGGTTCCTCTTTAACTTCATCTTCTATTAATTCGAAAATAATTTTCTCTTCTTTGTTTTCCGCTGGAGTTTCAATTATTGATTGAAAAGTTGCAACTTGTTTTTGAGTTAAGTCGTGAACCATTTTTTGATCTTCCTCTAATTGAAGGATGATTTTTTTAGGTTCGTTATTGATTATTCCTTCTTGTTGTTCTACATTAAATCCAGTAGCGATTATAGTAACTGCAATAGAATCTCCCAAACTTTCGTCTTCACCAACACCCATAATTATATTAGCATTGTTTCCAGCTTCTGCTTGAATGTGCTCGTTAATCTCAGCAATTTCATCCATAGTAATCTCGTTGGTTCCAGAAACGATAAGCAACAATACGTTTTTGGCACCTGTGATTTTATTATCATCTAATAATGGCGAATCTAAAGCTGCAACAATACCTTCTTTAGCACGGTTATCTCCTGATGAGTTTGAAGATCCCATAATTGCAGTTCCGCTATTAAACAGAACCGTTTTCACATCTCTTAAGTCGATATTTTGAGTATAGTGGTGTGTAATTACTTCAGCAATTCCTCTTGAGGCAGTTGCTAACACTTCATCTGCTTTAGAGAATCCAGCCTTGAAGCCTAGATTTCCATAAACTTCTCTCAATTTATTATTATTGATCACAATTAAAGAATCTACATGCTTGCGCAATTTTTCAATTCCTATTCTTGCTTGATCTTGACGCACTTTTCCTTCAAAAGAGAAAGGTAAAGTTACAATTCCAACGGTAAGAATATCTCTTTCTTTGGCCAATTGAGCAATTACTGGCGCAGCACCGGTTCCTGTTCCACCACCCATTCCTGCGGTAATAAAAACCATCTTGGTGTTAGTGTCAAGCATTTTTTCAATGTCGCCAACACTTTCTATTGCAGATTGTTGTCCAACATCTGGATTTGCTCCTGCACCTAATCCTTCCGTAAGGTGAACCCCTAACTGAATTTTATTAGGCACTGGGCTATTTTGTAATGCTTGCGAATCGGTGTTGCAAACAATAAAATCTACACCATTAATTCCTTGTCTGAACATGTGGTTGATTGCGTTACTTCCGCCGCCTCCAACACCTATTACTTTAATCACATTTGATTGATTTCTTGGTAAATCAAATGATATACTTCCAAATTCTGAGTTGCTCATCATACTATTTTGGGGGTTAATTTATCTTTTCTTATTTTATTCTATATATGTTCTACTCTGCGTTGTCTAAAAATTCTTTTACTTTTCCTAAAATCTTGTCCATAAAAGTTTCATTAATTTCAGGATCTTTTGGTTTTTTAACTTTTTCCTTAACAACTTCCTTTTCTATTTCTGCTACTGGTATTTCAATTTCTTCCTTCTCTTGTATTGAAATAGGCTGTGAGGTTCTAACAACATTTGTTCTAATAGGCGCTTCTTCAACTATTGCTTCTTCTATAGTTGCACTTTGGGTATTGTTAGTAATACTTTTCATTACTAATCCAACTGCAGTTGCAAATAGTGGACTAGATATATCTACATTAGAGTTTCCTGCTAAGTGTTCATTCGGATATCCAATTCTTGTATCCATCCCAGTGATATATTCTACCAGTTGCTTGATGTGTTGTAATTGAGCGCCACCTCCCGTTAAAACAATTCCAGCAATTAATTTCTTTTTGGGCTCGTCATGACCGTATGCTTTTATTTCTGCAAATACTTGTTCAATAATTTCCACTACACGAGCATGAATTATTTTAGATAGGTTTTTTAAAGATATCTCCTTAGGCTCTCTACCTCTTAACCCTGGAATAGAAACTATTTCGTTATCTTTATTTTCTCCTGGCCAAGCCGAACCAAATTTCATTTTAAGTAATTCTGCTTGCTTCTCAATTATAGAACAACCTTGTTTGATATCCTCTGTAATTACATTTCCACCAAAAGGAACTACAGCAGTGTGTCTAATTATTCCATCTTTAAAAATTGCCAAATCGGTAGTACCTCCACCTATATCTATTAATGCAACCCCTGCTTCTTTTTCTTCTTGACTCAATACTGCATCTGCTGAAGCTAGTGGCTCAAGAGTTAACCCAGATAATTCAATACCGGTACTCTGAACACATTTCACAATATTTCTTATAGAAGAAGCCTGCCCAACTACTACATGAAAAGTAGCTTCCAGTCTAGAACCATACATCCCAATAGGTTCCTTAATTTCCGATTGACCGTCGATTTTATATTCTTGCGGCAAAACATGAATAATCTCTTCTCCCGGCAACATGGCCAATTTATTTACTTGATCAATTAAAAATTGAATGTCTTGTTCTGTAATTACTTCATCCGAATTGCTTCTGCTGATGTAATCAGTATGTTGAATACTTCTAATGTGTTGTCCTGCAATTCCTACCACCACATCGTTAATTTTGTAACCTGAATTTTCTTGTGCTTCTGTAACCGCTTGTTGTATGGATTGAATAGTTTGTGTGATGTTATTTACCACTCCCCTAGCCACTCCCAAACTTTTAGCTTTTCCTATGCCTAAAATTTCAAGTTTGCCGTACTCGTTTTTCTTACCAATCATTGCTACGATTTTCGTAGTTCCAATATCTAAACCTACCGCAATGTTATCTCTATTCTCCATATCGTGACCTAATTTGCCTTATTAAAGCCTAATTTACTGAGTTTTGTTTTTTTTTATTTTGAACAAACAACTTGGTGGTTGAATCTCAAATTTATTTTCTTGTATTTATTTAATGTACTATCTAAAACTGCTTTCTGAAAAAATGCTTTGTAATTTTTAAATTTCTTATCAATATGAACCATCTTTCCGAATTCAATTTGAAAATTATAATTCCTGTTCGTCATTTGCAAGTCTTCATTGGCGTCCAACTCTAATCCGATAATGTTCTTTTTCAAAAAAGGATCATCATAAATTAACTTCAAAACCTCGGTTAATTGCTTCCTGTTTTTGGTGCTAATAGTACCTATAACCAATGGAACTCTTGCCGTATTAATATCCGATAACGGCATTGTATTACCTTGATAATCTATATAATAAGTGCTTTCATCGTTAAACACTCTTGCTATTGGTTTCTTCTCTTTTACCAATGCTTTTACCACACCATTAACACTCACAAAAACCTGTGCTTTTTCAACCATAGGATTTTTGTTGATGGATTTTTCCAATTTGTTCAAATTTAAGTCCGATTTTGATATACTTTGCAAACCTTGTTTATTTTCTATTAACAATTTATTAACCGTTTTTGCATCTATAAAATTCTCGTTTTTTCCAACAAAAATTACTTCCGATTTAGTTATTTTTCGATGCGCATTCCTATTAGATGTAAAGGAATATAAGATCACCAATATGGCCATCATAAGCACCAGCCGTATGTTTATCCAATTTATAAATTTCATGATAACGCTGTTTTAATGGATGGAACTAATTCGCCTATGTCTCCTGCTCCTATAGTAACAATCACTGTTGCATCAGATTCTAAAATGGTCGGAATTAAATCAACTTTAGAAACTAATTTTTTATTCTCGTTAGTCATTTTTTCTAGCAACCAAGAAGAGGTAATTCCTTCTATTGGTAGTTCCCGTGCTGGATATATATCCAATAATACTACTTCATCAAATTGAGATAAACTTTTGGCAAAATCGTCAGCAAAATCTTTGGTTCTACTAAATAAATGAGGTTGAAAAATTGCAACTACAATTTGGTTGGGATACAATTCTCGAACTGCCTGGTTTACTGCATTTATTTCGGTAGGATGGTGCGCATAATCATCTATATAAACTAAATTTTCTGATTTTATTTGATACGAAAATCGACGTTGCACTCCTTTAAACGAAGCCAAAGCTTTTACGATAGATTCCGAAGAAGTACCATAAGTCTTTGCCATTGCAAAAGCCATTAAAGCATTCATTAAATTGTGGTGCCCTGGTAAACCAAAAGCTATATTTGTAATCGTTTCTTTAGGTGTATGTACATCAAAAACATAACTGCTGTTTTCAATTCTAATATTAAAAGCTTTATAAATTGCGTCCTCGTTTATTGCAATAGTCAATCCCTCTAAATCCAATCCTTTCGGGACGAACATCTTGGTTTTATCCGTTACTTTGTCAGCAAATTCTCTAAACGAATTTTCCAAGGCATCTTTATCTCCGTAGATGTCTAAATGATCGGCATCCATTGAAGTTACACAGGCAATGTTTGGATATAAATGCAAGAAGGAACGATCAAATTCATCGGCTTCAACCACGGTAACGGTTTTGCCACTTCCAATTAAATTAGAATTATAGTTTTCTACAATTCCGCCAAGGAAAGCAGTTACATCCGCACCACTCTCATATAATATATGTCCAAGAATACTAGACGTTGTGGTTTTTCCGTGGGTACCTGCCACAGCAAAACAAAATGTGTCTTTAGTGATTAAACCAAGAACTTCTGCACGTTTTTTTATTACATAATCTCGTTCCACGAAATAGTTCCATTCAGAATGTGAAACCGGTACTGCAGGGGTAACAATTACAAGCGTATTTTCAACATAAAATTCCTTTGGAATTGCGCTAATGGAATCCTCAAAATGAATATCCATTCCGCCAGAAACTAATTCATCCGTTAGCATGGTTGGCGTTTTGTCGTAACCAGAAACATTTTTACCTATGTTTTGGAAATAGCGAGCCAAGGCACTCATTCCGATGCCTCCAATTCCTATGAAATAGACGTTATGTATTTGGTTTAAATTCATTTTAAAATTCAATTTCAAAATTCAATTACAATGTCAATTTCAAAATTCAATTTAATTTGATTTTTGCTATTGCTATTGTAATTGTCATTGTATTAGTTTTATTATTTCTTCAACTATATCTTTTGTGGCATTTGGCTTGGCCAATTTCTTAATGTTTAGACTTAATTCATTTTGCAAATTTTCATTTGAAATTAAATTAGAAAATGTAGTTTCAAACTTTTCTTCTAAATCAATTTCTTTTAAGAGAATTGCTCCATTTTTATCTACAATTGCCTTTGCATTTTTGGTTTGGTGGTCTTCGGCAACATTGGGAGACGGAATGAAAATAGTTGGTTTTCCCACTAAACACAATTCGGATACCGATGAAGCTCCAGCGCGTGAAATCACAAAATCAGCAACAGCATAAATTAAATCCATTCTATCAATAAAAGCAACTACTTGAACGTTTATTCTTTTGTTGTAAATTTGATACTCCTCAAAATACAACTTTCCGCATTGCCAAATAACTTGTATGCCATTTGCTAAAAGAAAATCCAACTCTTTTTCAATTAGCTGATTTACTCTCTTGGCACCAAGACTTCCTCCAAGAACTAAAAGTGTTTTTTTATCAGCATCCAATTTAAAATAAGTAACGCCCTCTTCTCTTTTAGAATCAATATCTAACAAATCTTGCCTGACCGGATTCCCTGTATAAACAATCTTTTCTTTTGGAAAAAAGCGTTCTAAATTTTCATATGCCACGCAAATTGCATTGGCCTTTTTACTCAACAGTTTATTGGTAATTCCAGGGTAGGAATTTTGTTCCTGAATAACAGTTGGGATATTACAACTATTGGCAACTTGCAATAAAGGTCCGCTTGCAAAACCACCAGTACCTATTACTGCGTCTGGCTGGAAATTTTTTATTATTTTTCTTGACTTCCATAAACTACTTAGTAATTTAAATGGAAACAATAAATTTTGAAAGGTTAGCTTTCGTTGTAATCCAGCTATCCGAAGGCCTTCTATTTTATAACCTGCTTGTGGCACTTTTTGCATTTCCATTTTATCTTGCGCGCCAACAAATAAAATTTCTGCATCCGTTAACCGTAATTTTAATTCATTTGCAATGGCAATCGCAGGATATATATGTCCTCCTGTTCCACCGCCACTTAATATGAATTTATATTTTTTCATTGTTCCTTAATTGACTTTTTTAAACGAATAGCACAGATTTACACTAATTCAATGCCTCCTATTATTTCACTAGTTTTAAAACTTCGTTTTCTTTAGTTTCTATTATTTTTTATTTCTAACTGCTCGCATCGGATTTTCAGTAATTGAATAATCATCCGAATCCTCTTCCGTTAAATTATCTTTTATTGAGACTTTCATTTGGTTTACTTTTTCTTGATATTCATCCTCGTCTTGTGCTTCATCTTCTTGCATTTGTTTATCGATTAGTTTTTGAAGTGCCTCTTCTCGTTTTTGTTTCTCATCTAGCTCTTGGGCAATTTCATCGTCTTTTTTGGTTACACTTAAAATAATTCCAATTGCTATGCAAGTCATCCAGATGGAACTTCCACCAGAACTAATTAAAGGTAGGGTTTGCCCAGTTACAGGCAATAATTCTACTGCAACCGCCATGTTAATTAATGCCTGAAAAACTATTGGAAATCCGAGCCCGACGACGACTAATTTTCCGAAAAGGGAATTGGCTTTATGAGCAGCTATTACAAATCGTAACATTAAGAGCAAATACAATCCTAGAATTGCTAAAGCACCAAAAAGACCATATTCTTCTACTATTATTGCATAAATAAAATCGGATGAAGATTGCGGAAGGAAATTTTTCTGTACACTTTTTCCGGGGCCAAGTCCGTATATTCCACCCGTTGCAATTGCTATTTTGGCTTTCTCTATTTGATAATCATCTTCACCAGGTTTATCGCTAGTGAAATTTTCAATTCGGTTTTTCCAAGTATCAACTCTATTTTTAAAAGCATCTGGAAAAGTAATAACCACTATTACAAAAAGAAAAAATGCTGCTATTCCGGTACCAATAATAATGGCAATATATTTAATTGGATATTTACCAATGAACGCCAACATAATTACCATTGCAAAAATTAATGCTGCTGTAGAAAAGTTTGCAGGAAGTATAAAAGCTAAGGTAACAAATACTGGAAGCCACAAATCCAATAATGAAGATTTAAAAGTTATTGGGGTTTCTCGTTTTTTGGATAAATAGCGAGCAACATATACATACAAAACAATTGCTGCCAGAGTAGAGGTTTGAAACGAGACTCCTATCAATGGGATTACCATCCAACGGCTTGCATTTGCTCCATCAATTACGGTACCCTTTAATAAAGTATAAAATAAAAGCACCCAAATAATTGGCAAGACAAACATAGAAATTCCTCTAAAATAATGATACGGAATTTTATGTATTTGGTAAATTATAATAAATCCTAAAAATATTTGTACGGCATGTTTTAACAAATAGGTTAACGCATTTCCAGACCCATGGCGCATGTAAGCCAAGTTACTACTCGCACTAAAAACTGGCATAAAAGAAAATAGCGCCAAAAGGGCTACAAATGCCCAAATGATTTTATCTCCTTTTAAACTGTTAATTAGTTCTTTCATTTCTGGGTTTTGGGTTTGGGTTTTGGGTCCTGGGTTTTGGGTATTCACTTATACCTCAAACCAAAAATCCAAGACCTTATTTACAAATTTCTTACTTCTCTTTTAAATTGATTGCCACGGTCTTCGTAGTTTTCAAACAAATCAAAACTAGCACATGCTGGCGATAGCAATACTGCATCTCCTTTTTCGGCTATGTGCCGCGCAGTATTTACTGCATCGTGCATATTATCTACTTCTACCATCATATCCACAACATTACCAAAGGCATCTATTATTTTTTTATTATCCATACCTAGGCAAATAATAGCTTTTACTTTTTCATTTACCAATGCCATCAATTCACTATAATCGTTTCCTTTATCCACACCACCTACTATCCAAACGGTTGGCGAAGTCATGCTGTCTAGAGCGAAAAAAGTAGCATTTACATTGGTGGCTTTACTATCGTTTATGTAATGTACATTTTGAATTTTAAGCACTTTTTCCAAACGGTGTTCTACCCCTTGAAAATTGGATAAACTTTCGCGAATGGTTTGTTTTCGAATCCGCAAAATAGTAGCAACCGATGTAGCTGCCATTGCATTTTTCATATTATGTTTTCCTTCCAAAGCAATTTGAGAGGTTTCCATTAAGAACTCTTCTTCGTTGATGTTGATTTCCATAGTGTTGTTTTTTAAAAATACACCTTTTTCAAGGTTTTTGGTAATTGAAAATGGTATTAATTGGGCTTTTACTTTATTGTTCTGAAACCAGTTATTTATTGCCTCATCCTCCGCATCGTATATAAGGTAATCGTCGTTGGTTTGGTTTTTGGTTATTCTAAATTTTGATTCAATGTAATTTTCATATTTATAATCGTATCTGTCTAGATGGTCTGGACTTATGTTGGTAATAATTGCAATATGTGGCTTGTAATTGATTATGCCATCTAATTGAAAACTGCTTAATTCCAATACATAATAATCGAAATTTTCATCTGCTACTTGCCACGCAAAACTCTTTCCGATGTTCCCTCCTAGCCCAACGTTCAATCCAGCTTCCTTTAGCAAATGATAGGTAAGCATTGTTGTGGTTGTTTTTCCGTTGCTACCAGTAATTCCAATAGTTATTGCATTAGTAAATGGCGCAGCAAATTCAATTTCAGAAATTACTGGAATTCCTTTTTCAGTTAATTTTTTAACAATCGGAACTTTATCAGGAATTCCGGGGCTTTTCATTGCTACATCCGCATTCAGAATTAACATTTCTGTATGCTGTTCTTCTTCCCATTTAATATCGTTATTTGTAAGAACTTCTTTATAATTATCTTTTATTTTTCCGAAATCGGACACAAAAACATCGTATCCTTTTTTCTTTCCCAAGATGGCTGTTCCAACACCACTTTCTCCTCCACCCAGAATTACTAACCTCATATGAATTAAAAATTGAGAATTAAAAATTAATAATCATTGTGATATTAAAGTTCTTAATCGATTACTATTTTCCCTTTGAGGGTTATTATAATTTTTGCCAATATTTTACAAATTTCTTCTGCTTCATTATGAATACTTTCAAATTCTATTTTAGAAATATATTCTGTTTCTTTAAGAAGCTTAAGCCAATAAATTGTTTCTCTTGCTTCTTTGTAGGATATGCTCAACTTTGATAAGAAGTCCTTTTCAGATTGGCCTCCAATAGATTCTTCAATATTTGCTCCAATTGAAGTCCCACTTCTTAATATCTGTTTACTTAACACGAACTCTTTTTTGTCGTTAGTTAATAATTTGTATAAATTAATTATTCTAACTGCAAACCGAAATGATTTTTGTTGAATAATATTTTCCTTCATTCTATATATTCTTAATTTTTAATTACTAATTTTTAATTGAATATTATCTCAGTTTTAAAGTTACTATAGCAACTATTGCTAGTAATATGGTTATGATCCAAAATCGGGTTACAATTTTACTTTCGTGGTAGCCTTTTTTCTGGTAATGGTGGTGAAGTGGTGCCATCAGAAAAATTCTTTTCCCTTCTCCAAATCGTTTTTTAGTATATTTAAAATAAAATACTTGAATAATTACGGATGCACTTTCGACAAAGAAAATGGCACATAAAATAGGTAACAACATTTCTTTTCTTACGGATATTGCTAATACAGCAATGATTCCGCCAATAGTTAAACTTCCGGTGTCTCCCATAAAAACAGAGGCTGGATACGAATTGTACCAGAGGAACCCAACCAACGCACCTGCAAATGCCGAAACAAAAACGGTCATTTCCCCAGAATTTGGAATGTACATCACATTGAGATAACCCGATAAAATAATGTTTCCAGAAATAAAGGTGAATATACCCAAAGCAAGCACCGATATTGCGGAAGTTCCAGCTGCTAAACCATCAATACCATCCGTTAAATTTGCGCCATTAGAAACGGCAGTTATTATGAAAATAACAATCGGAATGAATATTAACCAGGCCCATTTTTGATAATCATCTGTAAATGGTTCTAGTATTTTAGCATATTCCAATTCGTTATTTTTCATAAACGGAATGGTTGTAATAGTAGATTTAACCTCTTTTGGTTGAGAACTAATAGAACTCTCCGTTTGATTAAAAGTGATAGGTATACCAGATTTTTCACGCACCATTACTCCAGAATGGAAATACAGTACCGATCCTACAATTAGTCCTAGTCCTACTTGACCTATAACTTTGAAAATTCCTTTTAAACCTTCTTTATCTTTTTTGAATATTTTGATATAATCATCAATAAACCCAATAGTCCCCATCCAAAGAGTTGTGATAATTAATAAAACAATATAAATATTATTCAATTTGGTTAACAACAAAACCGGAATTAGGGTAGCAATAATAATAATCAAACCACCCATAGTTGGAGTTCCTGCTTTCTGATTTTGACCCGTTAAACCAAGTTCACGAACAGTTTCACCAACTTGCTTGTTTTTTAAAATCGTAATTATTTTTTTTCCATATACTGTAGAAATTAATAAAGACAACATTAATGCTAAGGCCGACCGAAACGTTATGTATTGAAAAACACCAGCTCCTGGCACATCTAAAGTTTTATCTAAATATTCAAATAAGTAGTATAACATATTTATTGATTTAGGATTATACGATTCAGAATTTAGGATTCAAAAAATAAATCCACATTCATAAACCAACTATTTTATTTATTTAATTGTTCTAATAATTCTTTTACGGTTTCCATATCGTCAAAATGGTGTTTTATGCCATTTACTTCCTGATAGGTTTCATGCCCTTTGCCTGCAATCAGTATTATATCATTAGCATTTGCTAATTGACAAGCGGTTTTTATTGCTTGTTTTCTATCTTCAATAGAAAGCGTTTTTTTATAATTTTGTGGCTCTACTCCTGCTTCCATTTCGGTAATAATTATAGCCGGATTTTCGGTTCTAGGATTATCCGAAGTGAAAATTACTTTATCACTCATTTGCGAAGCAATGTTAGCCATGATTGGTCTTTTAGTTTTATCTCTATCCCCGCCACACCCAACTACTGCTATTAATTGTTCATTTTTAGTCCGAATATCACTGATGGTATTCAATACGTTTTGCAAGGCATCCGGAGTATGCGCGTAATCAACAATTGCGGTTATTTTATCCTTGGAAACTATGAATTGAAAACGTCCCGAAACACTTTCTAATTCTGATAATAAACGCAAAGCTTCCAAACTATCCATTCCTAATTCGACAGCAGTACCATAGATTGCTAATAAATTATAGGCATTGAATGTTCCTATTAATTTTACCCAAACTTCATTATCATTAACCTTCAATAACAAGCCGGACAATTGATTTTCTAATATCTGTGCTTTATAATCGGCATACGATTTTAATGCATAGGTTAGCTTTCTTGCAGCAGTATTTTGGAACATCACAGAACCATTTTTATCATCAACATTGGTTAATGCAAAAGCTGTTTTTGGCAAATGATCAAAAAACGATTTTTTAACATCTCTATATTCTGCAAAAGTTGGGTGGTAGTCTAAATGATCGTGCGATAAATTAGTAAAAACGCCACCTTCAAAATGTAATCCTTCAGTGCGTTTTTGATGAATTCCATGGGAACTGACTTCCATAAAACAATACTCGCAACCCACTTCAATCATTTCATTTAAATAATAATTGATGGTCAAAGAATCCGGAGTGGTATGTGTTGCAGGATATTCTAAAGTATCCACCATAATTTTTACGGTAGAAAGCAAACCCACTTTGTAGCCCGCTTTTTTATATAATTGATACAATAACGAAGCAATCGTTGTTTTACCATTAGTTCCTGTAACCCCTACCAATCGTAGTTTGGATGAAGGATTTTCAAAATAATTAGAGGCCATAAGAGCCAAAGCCGAATTGGTGTCTTTCACCTGAATGTAAGTAATTCCTGGTGATATTACATCCGGAAAAGTATCACAAACAACTACAACGGCACCTAGAGTTATTGATTTATCGATAAAATCATGACCGTTAGAAATAGTCCCTCTTATTGCAACAAAAACATCGTTCTCTTGAACTTTTCTAGAATCAAATTCGATTTTGTTTACAGATATATCTGTCGAACCTTTTACCGCTTCGATACTAACTTTATATAATATGTCTTTTAACAATAGATTCATTTTTTCTCTTTTTGCTTCTTTCCTTTTTCAGGTTGAATGCTACGATAATTCTAATATTATTGTGGTGTTTTTATTTATTGCCTCCCCTGCTGGAACCGATTGCCTTTTTACTTTTCCTATTCCTTTAACCTTAACTTTAATCCCTAGATTTCCCAAAATTGCAACAGCATCCATACCTGACATACCTTTTACATTGGGGATAGTCGAATTGATTTCCCTAGCTTTAGGATCGTTTTCTTTGTAATTGTTTTCTTGTATTGCAATCTTCCGATCTATATTTTTTATTTCATTTGTTGAAGGCGCATCTGTAAATATTTTTTGTGCTATTCTTTTAAATACAGGTCCTGCAACATCGGCACCATAGTAATTATTTTTTGAAATATCTGGTTTATGCACCACTACAATACAAGAATACTTAGGATTTTCTGCTGGAAAATACCCAACAAAAGAAGATATATAATGTTTCTCCGAACCTCCATTTGTCGCATAATTTGCCTGAGCTGTTCCTGTTTTTCCTGCCATAGAAAAATCTTTAGAAAATAATTTTGCAGCAGTTCCTCGTTTAACAACGTTTAACATTACGGCTTTGACTTTTTTGATAGTTTCTTCCGAACATATTTTCGGATTAATTACTTGTTTGTCGTATTTTTTTATTGTTTTATTCCATTCTTTAATTTCCGAAACAAATTGTGGCTTCACCATTTCTCCATTATTTGCAACAGCATTATACAAGGTCAAAGTTTGTAATGGCGTTACCGCAACTCCATATCCAAATGCCATCCAAGGCAATGCTAATGCGCTCCATCTTTTATCAGAAGGATGCGGAATTATTGGAATTCCTTCACCTTGAATTGGAAGTCCTAAAGGTTTATTCAATCCCATTCGATCTATACGATCTAAAAATTGTTTTGGGTTGTTTCTGTAATTTTGATAAACCGCCTGCACCATAACTGTATTAGAAGAAACTTCAAACCCTTTTGCTAAAGATATTTTTCCATAACCTCCTTCATGCGAATCTCGAACTTTATCTCCTTTAATTATTATTACTCCCCCATTACTATCATAAACTCTACTTGTATCTACTTTTTTATCGTCTAATAATGCTATTAAATCTACCAATTTAAAAGTAGAACCTGGCTCGTGAGCTTCCTTTATTGCATAATTTTCGGTCTCGTAATAATTACCGCTTGTAGCATCTTTTCCTAAATTGGAAATGGCTTTTATTTGACCCGTTTTGGTTTCCATAACTACCACACAACCGTGTTCTGCTTTAAATTCTTCCAACTGTTTTAGTAATGCGTGGTGGGCAATATCTTGAATAAAAACATCAATGCTAGAAATTACATCATAGCCATCTTGAGGATCCACTTCATTCACATCTCTAATCGGTTTCCATTGTCCTTTAGCAATTTTTTGTTTTAAAATTTTGCCATCTTTACCGTTCAAATATTTTCCAAAAGCACCTTCAATTCCAACTTGTTTGCGAATTCCTTCTTCGTTTAATTTATCGTATCCAATAGTTCTTTCGGCAATTTGTCCAATTGGATGCACTCTTACTGTTTGTGCATCGACAATAATTCCACCTCTGTTAGCACCTTTTTCAAACAATGGAAACGTTTTTAATTTAGCATATTCTGTATAACTTAATTTTTCTGCAATTAAGGTGTAACGGTTTTTATTGTTTCTTGCTTTACGCAATAATGCCTGAAAATACGAACTTGGTTTACCTAATAATTTTGCTAAATCATCCGAAAGTGGTTTTACATTTTTTTCAAAATCTTCTTCCTTAGGAGCAACAGCATCAAAACGAATAGTGTAATTTGGTATAGAAGTTGCCAAAAGACTACCGTCAGAAGAATAAATATTTCCTTTATTAGCCTGAATTACAAAAGTTTTAACTGTTCTTTCTTTCGCTAATTTTCTATATTGATCACCATGAACCCATTGGATATTAGTTAATTTAATAGTAATTGCAACCGCCATCAAAAAGACAACGGATGCAACCAAATAAATTCGGTAAGAAATATATTTATCTTCTACTGCCATAATTTTTTAAAGAAACTTTTTTCTTCTGTTTTTTTAACTTTTATTTTTTGTGGTGGCACTTGCGATGAAAGCACTCCTCTTTTTTTCATTTTTTCAGAAACCGTAGACTCCATACGTAATTTCATTAACTCCGAACGTCGGTCTACAAACTCGGATCGCAATTCTTTTACTTCGTTAGTCAAATCTGCAATTTTAAATATTTTTTGATCGTATTGGTGTGAATTAGCAATCATCATTATAGCCAATACAACCAAAAAAAGAAGAAAGCGCCAGGTTTTAGTGGCATCTTCATTTACTAGAAATCTTGCTTTTAATATGTTAATTACTCCGCCTTTCATTTTTTATAAGTGTTCAGTGATCCGTATTCGGTGATCAGTATTCGGTGATCATTGTTCTTTAAGAAAAAAAGTGAATGCCGAACATTGAACACTTTTTACCCTTTCTTTTCTGCTATCCTTAATTTAGCACTTCGTGCTCGGTTGTTACTTTTTATTTCTGATTCGTTTGGAACAATTAGTTTTCCAATGCTTTTAAACGGAACGGAAAAATTTCCGAAGAAATCGCGCTCTGGCTCTCCTTCAAATAAGCCATTTTTCATAAAACGTTTTACCAACCGGTCTTCGAGTGAATGATAGGAAATCACACTTAATCTTCCTTCAGGCTTCAGAATCTCTAGCGATTGTTCTAAAAACTCTTTCAGTACTTCCATTTCTTGGTTCACTTCAATTCGAACTGCCTGGTAAATCTGAGCTAAAACTTTATTTTTAAATTGCTCTGGCAAGTACCTATTCAAAACAATTTTTAATTCGTCGGTAGTTGCAATTGCTTTAATTTCTCTTGCTTCTATAATTGTTCTTGCCAATGCAGGCGCAATTTTTAATTCGCCATAATCTAAAAACACCCTTTTCAAACTAGCTTCATCGTATTCATTGATAACTTTGCTAGCATCCAGTTGGTTTCTCTTGCTCATTCGCATATCAAGATCGGCATCAAAACGAGTAGAAAAACCTCTTTCAGGAACGTCAAATTGATGTGAAGAAACTCCCAAATCGGCAAGAATACCATCTACTTGTTTTATTCCATGAAATCTCAAAAAACGTTTTATGTATCTAAAATTCTCCTGAATTAAAGTAAATCGATCATCTGCCAAAGTGTTTTCCCAAGCATCTTCATCTTGATCAAAACCAAACAATTTTCCATTAGGTCCAAGTCGACTCAAGATTTCTTTCGAATGTCCTCCACCTCCAAAAGTGACATCAACATAAATTCCATTAGGATTTATATTTAACCCATCAACGGTTTCTTTTAATAAAACAGGATTATGATATTCCATTGTCAGCATCATTTACATCTCCCATTACTTCCTCTGCTAAGTCTGCAAAATCAATTATCGAATCGTCGATTGCTTTTTCATACAAATCCTTATCCCAGATCTCTATTATATTCACTGCTGATGACAATACCAAATCTTTATTTATTTGAGCAAAACTGGTTAAATCTTTAGGAACCAGTAAGCGGCCTAGAGCATCAATCTCAACCACTTTTACTCCTGCGGTAAAACGTCGAATAAAATCATTATTCTTTTTTACAAATCGATTTAACTTATTGATTTTTTGCATCATAACTTCCCACTCCTTCATTGGATACAACTCCAAACAAGGTTGAAAAACGGAACGCTTCAAGACAAATCCGTCTTGAAGACAATTAGCTAATTGCTTCTTGAAAGGAGCTGGCAAAAGCAACCTTCCTTTAGCATCTACCTTGCACTCATATGTTCCAATTATTGAATTCAAAAAAATGTAATTATTAAATGATTTGAGCAAAAATATAAAATATTTTACCACCTTTTACCACTTTATACCACATTGTTAATAAGTTTTGTAATCTTAATAGTTTTTAAAGTTTTAGTATTCCTAATAATCATGAAAATAATTAGATAAAACCTTAAAATGATAAACTATTCTAAAAAAAATTACCTTAAATAAATATTTTATTGCTAATTATTTAATAAAAATAAAGTGGGAGTTTTTAAAAACATTTAACAAAAGAGTGGAAATACGATTATTAAGAAAAAGTAAATAAAACATTAAACTATCTGCATTTGCTAATGTTTACAAGTAAATAATTATTCCAACATATTATTATTAAGATAAAAGTCTATCTTTGTAACAATTGAAAAAAGGGGTTTTAAAAATGGATAAAATCATTAAAAAAGAGGGTCGCTATAAATATTTAGAAATTGGAGAAGGAACTCCAATTGTAATTTTACATGGCTTAATGGGAGGGCTTAGTAATTTTGATGGTGTAACTAATTATTTTTCGCAACGAGGCTATAAAATTGTTATTCCAGAACTACCTATTTATACCCAAAACATTTTAAAAACTAATGTAAAAGCATTTGCAAAATACGTAAAAGACTTTATCACTTTTAAAGGATTTGAAAGAGTAATATTATTAGGTAATTCTCTCGGTGGCCACATTGCATTGTACCACACAAAGATGTATCCAGAGAAAATGCTTGGACTAGTAATTACCGGAAGTTCAGGGCTTTATGAAAGCGCCATGGGAGATAGTTATCCTAGAAGAGGTGATTATGAATATATTCAGAAAAAGGCAGAAGCGGTTTTTTATGATCCAAAAATTGCCACAAAAGAAATAGTCGATGAAGTTTATGCTATGGCAAACGACCGAATAAAACTAATAAAAACTCTTACAATTGCTAAGAGTGCTATTCGTCATAATATGGCTAAAGATTTACCAAAAATGCACGTTCCTACCTGCATTATTTGGGGTGAAAACGATACCGTTACACCTCCAGAAGTTGCAATAGAATTTGATAAATTATTACCTAATTCTACTCTTTATTGGATAGATAAATGTGGACATGCTGCAATGATGGAGCAACCTGAAGAATTTAACAGATTACTAGAAGTATGGTTGCACGAAAAAAGTGAAACTTTAAAAAACACTACTTCAGTGAAGTAAAAATATATGAAAATTAACACCGCCGAATTTATTATTAGCAACTCTGACGTTTCCAAATGTCCTTTAGAACGTTTGCCTGAATATGCTTTTATTGGACGATCTAATGTTGGTAAATCATCACTAATAAACATGATTACCAATCATAAAAACTTGGCGAAAACTTCGGGAAAACCAGGGAAAACGCAATTGATTAATCACTTCAAAATTAATGCTAATTGGTTTTTGGTCGATTTACCAGGATATGGTTATGCTCGTGTATCTAAAAAGACAAAACAAGTTTTTCAGGAATTTATTACCGATTATTTTGAAAGTCGAGAACAACTAGTATGCGCTTTTGTATTAATTGACATTCGATTGGAAGCCCAAAAAATAGATTTAGAATTTATTGAATACCTTGGCGAAACTGAAATTCCGTTTAGTATTATTTTTACCAAAGCAGATAAAATTAGTAAAACCAAAATCGACTCCCATATTGCGGCTTACAAAAAACAACTTCACGCAAACAATTGGGAAGAAATTCCTCCTTATTTTGTAACCTCAGCAACAGAAGGAACTGGCAAAGAGGCTCTTTTGAATTATATTGACGGTATTAATGAAGACGTCTTTAAAGATTTGAATTCGTTTTAATAGAAGAAAATTGAACTATTTTAACTCTAATTTCTCTGCAAAATAATCGCTGAAATCTCGCATAGTGGCGGTCATTTTTTCGTCATTGGTAGCACGCTCATACGTTTCTGCCATAGCAACAAGCGATTGGTGTATAAAGATTTTCATCTCATCCACAGGCATGTCTTTCGTCCATAAATCTATTCGCAATGATTCTTTCTTTTCGCTGTTCCAAATAGAAAGCATAATGGCTTTGGCTGCTTCATCTTGAATTCCGCCATCTTGAGCAGTCCAAGATAGTTTTTCTGGAACTTTATTTTCGTCTAATTCAATTGTAAATTTTATTTCGGAAGTTTCACTTTTACCCATTATTTCTTTGGTTTGTATTTAGATTGTTCGAATATTTCTTTGGCATCCATCTTAAGCAATTGAGTAACTGGAACTTCATTATTTTGCATGTAAGATCGAACTATTTGCCAACCCAACCATTGCCCTACTCTACCCGGAGTATCGTTATCTATTTCTAAATAAAATTTAGAAAATGGCGCCAAATTTATAAACCGATTAGGCAATTTAGAATCGGTGTTGTAAAGTAATTTGTTACTCACAAAAAACTGCCACATATAATCTTCATTTTCAGCACACCATTTAATTTGTTCTTCAGAATAACCTATACGCTCGGCATCGGTATATTTGGGCAATAAAATATCTTTCAAATACAACTCTTTACCTGAATCAATCATTAAAGAAAGTAATTCTTTATCTTTTAAAGGAGGTAAAATTCCATAGGAAAAACTAGAAACAACATCCGGAAGCATTTGTCTTTGTTCAAAATTCTGTCTTAAATAAGCCGGAAATTCCGAATAAAATTTATGCTCTTTACCTAAATATAATTCCAAAGCAATAACTAATTTATCGTTAGCATAAATAGCTTTGTTAAGATAATCCATTTCTCCAATTGCAGTATAAATTTGTGGAGTAATAACGGTTGGAAAATAGTATTTAATGTGTTTAAATAAATCTTCAATATCGGCTTGTTCGCTATCAAAATTTTTATACTTTTTCTCCACTTCAGCATACAACTCTCTCCAAAGGGGATTTTGCAGTTTGGAAATCCAAAGGTTGTCTGGTGTTTCTTTCGGAAAAAAATCAGGATAAGCCATTTTTACTTTGGCCAAGTCTTCCGCTTTGGCGTCAAAAAATGCCTGTTCAAAACGATGCACCTTCATTTTAATAGGGATTTTTTCAACGGCACTTTCAATTTTACTTTGTTTATTACAAGAAAAAAATAATAGTGCAAATGCGAAGAGATAAATATATTTTTGCATACTTAAATTTAATATTTTTGCAAATATACATTACCAAATCTAAATTAATTCTTAAACAATGGGGGAAAAAAGCACAATTGCAGTAGAAAAAGTTAATGAACATATTGTTGACTGGTTAAAAAACTATGCTACAACTGCAAAAGTTAGTGGGTTTGTAGTTGGAATTTCAGGCGGAATTGATTCTGCAGTTACCTCCACCTTATGCGCCCAAACTGGCTTGCCAACTTTGTGTGTAGAAATGCCTATTCACCAAGCCGAAAATCAGGTAAGCCGGGGAAAAGAACACATTGGCCAATTGCAAAAAAGATTTTCAAATGTTAGAAACGCAGAGGCTAATTTGACTTCTATCTACGATACATTTAAAGCAGAAATGCCCTCTAATAACGACGAAACTAAATACTATTTGGCTTTAGCAAATACCCGTGCAAGATTACGAATGACCACTTTGTATTATTTTGCTGGAATTCATAGCTACTTAGTTGCTGGTACCGGAAACAAAGTTGAAGATTTTGGAGTTGGATTTTATACTAAATATGGGGATGGTGGAGTAGATTTAAGTCCGATTGCCGATTTGATGAAAAGTGATGTTTTTGCACTTGGCGAATATTTACAAATTCCAAATTCAATTCAAGAAGCACAGCCTACCGACGGACTATTTGGTGACAACCGAACCGATGAAGATCAATTGGGTGCAAGCTACGAAGAGTTAGAATGGGCGATGTTGGAAAAGGAGTCTGAAATTAATCAACCTAGTCATTCTGAAAGAGAAATAGAGGTTCTTAAAATATATAAAAAACTTAATTCGGTTAACAAACATAAGATGGAACCCATTCCGGTTTGTATAATACCAAAGGAATTCAAAGAATAATTAAAAAAACCTTAGGTCTTGTAGAATTCTTTTCGTAACTTTAGTATGATTAGGAGTTTTTAATTATTAAGAAATAAAAGTAAAGTTATGATAAGTGTTTGTCTAGCTGATAGTCTACCCGTGGTACATTATGGCGTTAAATCTTATTTTAAAGACCATCCCGGAATTAATATAACTTCTCAAATTGGAAGTTTTTTAATGGTTCAGGATGCTTTAAAAAACAAAATAGTAGATGTTTTGATAATCGATCTCGAATTATATGGATTGAACAGCATTTATGAATTGAAAGCGATAATTAAGAGCTTTCCAAATACAAAGGTTTTAGTTTTTACCAACTTAAACGAACAAATATATTCTTCTAATGCAATAAAAGCTGGTGCATGTGGCTACATTCACAAATCATCAAAACTAGAAGCTTTAGAATTAATGATACTTAAAGTATCCCAAGGAATAGTAACAATGAGTGAAACGGTTTTAAGAAATTTAGCACTTATTGCTAAGCAAAATAAAACCGGCCAACTCCACAGGAAGTTATCCAACAGAGAAGTTGAAGTGTTGCGTTTTCTTAGTGACGGCAAGAAGAATAATGAAATATCTAAGATTTTAGGATTAAACGAAAAGACGATAAGTACCTACAAACTTCGTCTGTTGCAAAAATTAAACGTATCCAACCTAGTTGATTTGGTTAATAAAGCCAAAAATTTAGCGATAGTTTAAAGAATTTCAATTGGGAAGCCCCAAAACCAATTGATTTCAAGATTTTTTTTAATTGTGCCTTGAGATTACTCTCCCTAGTTTTTTAGAAAATATATTGGTCAAGCCCAAATAATCCATCACCATGGAAAGTGTTTCGGTATTATCTGTTTCTGAATCTTTAGTGATAGAGGATTTTAATTCATCTATTATTTTATTTACCAAATACCAACGAAGAGTCACTATCGTTTCAGATACGTATTGGCTAATAGTTTTGTCTTTGCCTTTAACGAAAATATTTTTTGTCTCCCAATTATGCAAAGTTTCGCGTTCATCGTTCATCAAGATGCTGGTAACTTCCTGCGAAAATTCACTTGGTAGTTGGGATAAATATTGGTCTAAAACAAACGATTCATTTTGATTAAAATAATGAATCAAATCGTTATAGATGTTTTTAAATAAAGGATTTGCGAGTTCTATTTCATCTTCCTGAAGACTTAAGAAAATGCGTTGGTGCACTTTGTACCGATTTACTTCTTTGACTTCTACTAATTCTCCATTTTCATTAGTTTTTAGCAACACTTCCTCAAAGTCATCTTCTACATTGCCATAAATTAATAGAATTTCGATGATTTTATGTTCCAACTCAAATTGGATATCCACATTAGCGGCAGCAACAACATTCTCGTTTTTTACAACTTCAAATGCTTTTTGTTCCTCTTTGTTTTTTTTACCTAATTCGTTTATATCCTTTTTTACAAGTTGCGCCAAAGTATTAAAAAGAACTTCCTCAGAAATATCCATGATCCGAGATACTTCTTGAATATAAACTTCACGTTTTATTCTGTCTGGAATTTTAGAAATGCTGGCAACCATATCCCGAATTAAATCGGCTTTTTTAATTGGATCGTTCTTGGCATCTTTCATTAATAGCGATGCTTTAAACTGAATAAAATCCATAGCATTATCTTCAAGATACTTCGTTAAGTCCTGCAGTGGTGTTTTTTTAGCAAAACTATCGGGATCCTCTCCATCAGGAAAAGTACATACTTTAACATTCATTCCCTCTTCTAGAATCAAATCAATTCCTCTGATAGAAGCTCTTAATCCGGCAGCATCACCATCAAAAAGAACGGTAATATTTTTAGTAAGTCTGTTAATTAAACGAATTTGATCGGGAGTTAAAGCAGTTCCCGAAGAGGAAACTACATTCTCAATTCCGGCTTGGTGCATCTGAATAACATCCGTGTACCCTTCAACCAAAAAGCAATTATCTAATTTTGCAATGGCTTGTTTGGCATGAAAAATTCCATACAAGACTTTGCTCTTGTGGTACAAATCACTTTCGGGGGAGTTTAAATATTTGGCCGCTTTCTTATCGTTGGTTAAAATTCTTCCTCCAAAACCTAAAACCCGTCCCGACATAGATTGAATTGGAAACATCACACGACCTTTAAATCGGTCAAACTGTTTGTCTTCGCCAACAATGGTAAGGCCTGTTTTTTCTAGAAATTCTAATTTATATCCTTTTCCTAGAGCTTCTTTAGTTAAAGCATCCCAAGTGTTGGGAGAATATCCTAAATTAAATTTTTTGATGGTATCGTTAGTAAAACCCCTTTCCTTGAAATAAGTATAGGCAATTGCTTTTCCTTCTTCGGTGTTGAGCAAAACGTCTTGAAAATAATTGCTTGCAAATTCCGAAACCAAATACAAACTTTCTTTCTCGTTGGCAACTTCTTTTTCTTCGTTCGAAAGTTCGGTTTCTTCAATTTCGATGTTGTATTTTCTTGCCAAATAACGAATGGCTTCTGGGTAAGTAAAGTGTTCGTGCTCCATGATGAAAGCTACAGAATTTCCTCCTTTTCCGGAACTGAAATCTTTCCAAATTTGTTTCACAGGAGAAACCATGAACGAAGGAGATCGCTCATCTGAAAACGGACTTAACCCTTTGTAGTTACTACCGGCGCGCTTTAACAACACAAAATCGCCAATAACTTCCTCTACTCGAGCAGCTTCGTAAACTTTATCTATGGTTTCTTTGGTAATCAATTTTAGGTTCTATGATTATAGGTTTTAAAGTCCAAAGTTACACGTTTTTAAATAAAAAAACCTACAAGGTTTTAAAAACCTTGTAGGTTGAAATACAACTAACTTAACAAATTCTTTTTAATTCCAATCGAAACGTATTCCCAAAGAAATATTATTTTGCTTTACAGTATTATTTTTGAACATTGGATTTAAATCGTATTTCAAATACAAACTGGCTTGTTTATATCCAACATAAGTACTCAAACCATAATTCCAATCTGGCACATTCCAATTTCCTTTTTGCCTTTCATCTATTCTGTATCCGTTTACCTCATAAGAAAGAAATTGTTTTGAATTAGTATTATACCCAACAAAACCTCCAACACCAAATCTAAACCCTTTTTCAATTTTAAAAATTCTATTATTGTTTTTATCGAATTGTTTTTTAGAAAAATCAAATTCTAAGTACAACGGAATAGTTACAAAAACATTTTTAAAATAAGTATACTTTTGGCACAAATCTGTTGGGTAAGTTGCTAAATTTGTTTGCCCATTAGTATCTACAAAATAACGATTTTCCGATGCTTTCAACGTATTATAAACCCCTGTTAAGCCATATTTAAAGTGGTAAATATTGTTGGTTTTAAAAATTCGGGTGTTGAAAGATAATCCCCATTCAAAAAAACCAGATGCATTGTATTTAAAATCGGAATTGGCTACTGCGCCATTAGTTACAAGATTATTATGTCCTGCAGCATAGACCAGTTGAGTGGTTGTTCTATTTTCACCCAATTGATTTTGGTCTTTAGTTTTGTCCTTGACTTTTAAAGATGGAAAAGCAAGAGAGTATCTTCCGTGAATTAATGTGTCATTTTCAACTATTTTCCCATCTACTTGTTTTTGCACTAGATCTTTTAATTCCAGTTGAGCAACTGCAATTCTGTTTTCAATAATTGTTGCTCTAGCTTCTGCTAGTTGTTTCTTTCTAGTTTGCGCTTGCTCTTTGGTTATGGTGCCTTTTTCAAGTTGCAAATTCACTTCTTCCACTTCGTTTTTTAAATTGGCTTTTTCTTCATTTGTAATGAAAGTTATTTTTTCGGCAATAGCTTTAGCCTTACTTTCAAAAGTTTCTTGGGCAACTAATTTGCTAGCTAATAAACACAGTGCTAGCGCTAAGTAAATTGTAAAATTTCTCATTTTTTTGGTTTTAAAAATTGTGATTGAAATTGATTTTTGAAATTGTAATTGCTATTATTCGTTATTTCTTGTTTGGAAAGCAACTTTAATTTCCTTGTAATTTTTGGTTATTCTTTTTAATGCTTTTTCTTTAAAAGTTTGGTCTAATTCTCCGTCGACTTGAGATAAAAGACCGTTGGCATTTATTTTAATTTTTGGGCTTGTATTTGATTTTGTTGTTTTATCTACTGCTGCTAATAATTCAAGAGCATTTACTTTTATTGCATTGGAAACCTTAATTTCTTGAGAAGGCTCCATCACTTTTGGAAATTGATTTTGTGCAATAACTTCGTTACTAATAAACTCAATTTCTTTTTCCTGAATAATTAATGGATTAACTTGTGGTTGTGGTTTGCTAATTGTAGTTTCTGCTACTTGAACTTCTGGATTAATGTTTGCAGATGGATTATTATTGTAATTTATATTTTTATTGCTATTGTAATTGCTATTGATTTTGTTATTGTTATTGCTATTGTTATTGTCATTGCTATCATTTCCAATTACAACATTTTCTTCTGGTTTAGTAACGTTTTCTTTCGGAGAAAAGTAAAACAAACCTATAGAAACTAAAAGCAAAATACTTGCTGCAAGTCCGATATTTCTCAAGGAGAGAACAGGAAAACGTTTTGTTTTCTTTTCATTGACGATAGTTAACATAGCATCCAATCGATCCCAAGCCATTGGACTAGGCTGAATTTCGCGGACATTTAACTGCTCTTTTATTTGGGTTTCTAATTTATTCTGTTCCATTAGTGTAATTTTTTAATTTGCTAATATTATTTTGCAATATTTTACGGGCATGCGATAATTGTGATTTAGAAGTTCCTTCCTTAATACCAAGTAGATCTGCAATTTCATGGTGCTTGTAACCTTCAATCGCATAAAGATTGAATACCATTTTATAACCAACGGGCAAATTATCTATTAAAAATTGAATGTCGTCAACAGAAAATTGGCTTTCAATAGTATTAGAACTTTCCTCAGAATAATTCTCGTCCTCTAGAAATTTTACTTTCTTTTGAACTCTGAGAAAAGAAATACATTCGTTCACCATTATTCGTCGTATCCAACCTTCAAAACTGCCTTGGTGTTTAAAGTTTTTTAAACTGGTAAAGACTTTCATGAAAGCGGTTATCATCACGTCTTCTGCCAAATGCAAATCTTTAATGTATTGCCTGCAAACCCCTAACATTTTAGGCGAAAAATTAGAATAAATCTGGTGCTGTGCATGCCGATTTCCATCAACAGCCTGTTCGATTAACTCCTTTTCGACGGTATGTAAGTGGATTACTTTCATTTTTAAAAATCAAATTCAATGTCAATATCAAAAACAATATCAGCTCGCATTTAATAAAAACTTAGGTTGAACTAAATCTCTATTAGCATAGACGAGATAAGTTTCAAAATAGTTGCACGAATGGGTTAAAATAAATTATATTATTGATAATTATTTGAATTTCAAATATTTACAAAAATAATATTTTTTGAATTTATAATGAGATTTCTACGGAATGACAACTTTGTGCAGAAAAAAATTGATTTTTGAAATTGATATTGAAATTGATTTTTGCTCCTGCTATTTTCTTCTTTCAATAACATAATTCACCATTAGTGTCAAACTATCTTTATAAATAGAATTTGGAAAATTTTGAATTAAAGCGAGTGCTTCTTGCTGGAATTGCGCCATTTTTTGTTCGGCATAATGCAATCCGTTTTTGTCTTTTACAAATTGGATCACTGCTTTAACTCGTTTTTTATCTTTGTTGTGGTTTTTAATGGAATTAATACACCAGCTTTTTTCTTTATCGGAACAGTTATTCAAAGCATGAATTAACGGCAAGGTCATTTTTTGTTCTTTGATATCAATTCCAGTTGGTTTTCCAATTGCTTCCTCAGAATAATCAAATAAGTCGTCTTTTATTTGAAAAGCCATCCCAATTAGTTCTCCAAATTTTCTCATGGTTTCTACCTGAATGGGGTCATCCGAAACAGATCTAGCCCCTAAGGCACAACATGCAGCTATAAGAGTTGCTGTTTTTTGGCGAATAATTTCATAGTAGATGTCTTCGGTAATATCTAATCGCCGCGCTTTTTCTATTTGAAGTAATTCTCCTTCACTCATCTCTCTAACAGCAACTGAAATAATCTGAAGCAAATCAAAATCGCCATGATCTATAGAAAGCAACAATCCTTTTGAAAGTAAATAATCACCAACTAAAACTGCTATTTTATTTTTCCAAAGGGCATTAATAGAGAAAAAACTACGACGTCTGTTGCTATCGTCTACAATATCATCGTGAACCAAAGTTGCTGTGTGAATTAGTTCGATTACACAAGCTCCTCTATAAGTTCTCTCTTCTGTAGTTCCTCCCGAAATCATTTTGGCAGTTAAGAAAACAAACATTGGACGCATTTGTTTCCCTTTTCGGTTTACAATGTAATAGGTAATTCTATTAAGTAACGCCACTTTAGAAGACATGGATTCGTAGAACTTTTTTTCAAAAAGTTCCATTTCTTGTTGAATCGGTTGTTTTATTTGGGAAGTGATATTCATCGGCTTCAAAGATACGACAATCGGAGTATTTGAAAAATATTTTTATCTTAAGATTAAACCAATTACATTTGTCTAAGTCTTAACATTATAACATTTTAAATTTTAAAATATGAAAACAAAATCTTTTATTAAAATAGCTGTTTTAAGTGCTGTTTTTTTCTTTGCAAGTTGTTCTAAAAAGGATTCTTCAGACAATTATATGTCTAAAGATGAAGCGCAATCTAGTTCTAAAATTGATCTAGCGAGTGATGATATAAGTTCAATTATAGAAGACCAATATAACAATATCAACTCAAATGCTTTTTCAAATAAGAACAGTGAAGTAGCTTTTTCAAACTGTGCTACAATTACAAGAATTCCAAGTTTTGGAACAGCTTTAGTTGACGGAGTTGAAGTAACCAAAACCATTGATTTTGGCACAGGATGTACTTTATCAAATAGTAATTTTGTGAGTGGTAAAATTGTAATAACCTTCATATATCAACCTAATGCCTCAAGTCAAACTGTGAATTACAGTTTTGTTGATTTTTATCATAATACTATTAAAATCGAAGGTAATAAATCATTTACTAGAACAATGACTGTGGCGACTGCTTCTTCACCAAGCCATCCAATTGTGGTTATGAACATGGATTTAACAGCTACAATTAACGGTTTAATTCACCATAGAGTTGGTACTAGAACTAGAGAAATTATTGCTGGTTATGATACTCCAAATGTTTTTATAGATAATATATATAGCATAACAGGAAATTGGACAACTACGCATCCAACAGGGACTGTTATTAGTACTATAACATCACCTCTTCAAGCTAAAATGAGTTGTATGAATACGAATAAACCACTACTTGTACAAGGGGTTATTACATTCTCAAAAAATAATCGTACTGCTACCTTAGATTATGGTAACGGAGAATGTGATAATTTGGCAGTATATACTGTGAACGGTAATTCCTATAATATTGTTATTGGAAACTAAAATTGTTTACTCAATTAAATTAGAAAAGTCCCTATTTCAGGGACTTTTTTAATGGAAAATAGTAGCTATTTTTTATCTTTATTCTCTTGATTATTTCAATTTTTTCTTTACTTCTACTTCTTGGAAAGCTTCTATAATATCCAACTGTTCAATCTCGTTGTAGTTTTTAATTTGAATACCACAATCGTATCCTTTAGCAACATCTTTAACGTCGTCTTTAAATCGTTTTAATGCGGTTAATTCCCCTGTATATACAACCACTCCTTCACGAATAATACGTATTTTAGAATTTCTGAATATTTTACCATCGGTAACCATACAACCTGCAATAGTTCCCACCTTAGAAATTTTGAATGTTTCTCTAATTTCGGCAGTTCCGGTAACTTCTTCTTTCATTACTGGAGATAACATTCCTTCCATGGCATCTTTCAAATCGTCAATTGCATCGTAGATAATAGAATAGTTACGGATATCAATTTCTTCTTTATCAGCAAGTTGTCTTGCATTTCCTGCAGGACGAACGTTAAATCCAATAATGATTGCATCGGAAGCAGAAGCCAACATAACATCGGTTTCGGTAATTGCTCCAACTCCTTTATGGATAATATTGATTTGGATTTCTTCAGTAGATAATTTAGTGAATGAGTTAGACAAAGCTTCTACAGAACCATCCACATCTCCTTTAAGGATAATGTTTAATTCTTTAAACTGTCCAAGCGCAATACGACGACCAATTTCCGCCAAGGTAATATGACGTTGGGTTCTTACTGATTGCTCTCTCATTAATTGCGTACGTTTAGCAGCTATTTGTTTCGCTTCTCTTTCGTCTTCAAAAACATTGAATTTATCTCCAGCGGTAGGTGCTCCATCAATTCCTAAGATAGACATTGGTGTAGAAGGACCTGCTTCTTTAACGCTGTTTCCTCTTTCATCATACATCGCTTTTATCTTACCGTGGTTTTTACCTGCCAATACATAATCTCCAACTTTTAAAGTTCCAGATTGTACTAATATAGTAGAAACATATCCTCTACCTTTGTCTAATTGTGCTTCTACAACGGTACCAACAGCAGGTTTATTCGGATTTGCTTTTAAATCTAATATTTCCGCTTCTAGTAAAACTTTTTCAAGAAGTTCTTTAACTCCCATACCGGTTTTTGCAGAAATATCATGCGATTGGTATTTTCCTCCCCAGTCTTCTACAAGAAGGTTCATGGATGCTAATTTTTCTTTAATTTTCTCCGGATTTGCATGTGGTTTATCTACCTTATTAATTGCAAATATCATAGGCACTCCTGCTGCTTGAGCGTGAGAGATAGCCTCTTTAGTTTGTGGCATGATGTCATCATCAGCCGCAATTACAATAATTGCAATATCAGTAACCTGTGCACCACGGGCACGCATGGCGGTAAATGCCTCGTGACCAGGAGTATCCAAGAAAGTTATTTTTTGACCGTTATCTAATTGTACTGCATAAGCTCCAATGTGTTGGGTAATCCCTCCAGATTCTCCTGCAATTACATTTTCTTTACGGATATTATCTAGTAAGGAAGTTTTACCGTGATCTACGTGACCCATTACGGTTACAATAGGCGCTCTGTTAACTAAATCTTCTTCTCTTTCTTCAACAACCTCTAACGCATCTTCTAGATCGGTAGTTATAAATTCTACTTCATATCCAAATTCGTCTGCAACAATAGTTAGTGTTTCTGCATCCAAACGTTGGTTCATGGTAACCATGATTCCAAGTGACATACAGGTTCCAATAACTTTGGTAATTGGCACATCCATCATGGTAGCAACTTCACCTACAGTAACAAATTCAGTTACCTTGATAGTTTTACTTCCTTCATCAATGGCTCTTTGCTCATCATCAGAACGTTGACGGTGGGTATCTCTTTTATCTCTTCTGTACTTAGCTGCTTTCGATTTAGAACCTTTTCCTTGCAGCCTTTCTAGCGTTTCTTTAATCTGGTTTTTAACCTCTTCTTCCGTAGGTTCTACTTTTTGAACAATAGCAGGGCGGTTTCCTTTAACAAAACCTCCTGTACCTGGTTTATTAGCCGTAAATTTTCCTCCAGTTCCTGGTGGTCTAGCACCTCCAGCGGCTCCACCCGGTACTCCTGGTCTTGCTTCACCTGGTTTTGGTGGAATTCTTTTACGTTTATTTTTATTTGGATCTAACTTACTTCCGCTATTAATTTTTGGCGTCTCAACTTTCTTTTTAGGTTTGTTGAATTGAGTTAAATCTATTTTCTGTCCGGTTAATATTGGTCCGGTTAGGTTTTGGTATTGTGTAGCATGTGTTTCATCTACTACAGGTTCAACTTCAACAGGTTTTACTTCTTCTTTCTTTGGTGCAACAACTTGCGCTTTGGAAGCAGGTTTTTCAACTGATACTATTGGAGTTTTCTTTTCTTCTGAAGGTGCTTTAATTATAGTTTTAGCTTCTGGCTTTTTCACTACTACAGGTTCTACCGATGGTGAAACAACTGGTGGCGTTTTCACAGATTCAGTCTTTGGTGAAGCAGCAGCTTTTGGATTTAAATCAATTTTTCCAACTTGTTTTGGTCCCGAAACTACAGTTTTAGCTTTAATAACTTCCAGACGTTGGCGCTCTTCTTCTAGTTTTTTCTTGTCTTCAATTTCTTTTTCCCTTTCTAGACGAAGTGCTTCTTTTTCTTTCTTTATTTCCTCGCTAACCCCTTTAGAAGCTTCTTTGTTTCCCTTGTCACCGGCAAATTGATTTTGTAGAATATCAAATTCTTTATCAGATATCTTAGCATTTGGGTTTGCATCAATTGCAATTCCCTTATCCTTAAGATAATCGATAGCTCTTTCTAACGAAATGTTTAATTCCCTTAAAACTTTGTTTATTCTAATATTTCTTTCTTCAGACATAAAATCTTTTATAAATTCTTTTTATTTTGGTGAAAAATTAGTCTTCAAACTCCTCTTTCAATATGCGCATTACTTCTTGAATTGTTTCTTCTTCTAAATCGGTTCTTCTTGCTAAATCGGCTACATCTTGTTTTAAGATACTTCTTGCAGTATCTAGACCAATTTTAGCAAACTCATCAATAATCCATCCATCAATTTCATCAGAGAATTCGGTTAATTCAACGTCATCATCTTCTACAGTGCTACCTTCTCTAATAACGTCTAATTCGTATCCAGTTAATAGACCTGCAAGTTTGATGTTTTGACCTCCTCTACCAATTGCTTTAGAAACTTCTTCTAGTTTTAAAAATACCTCAGCATGCATGGTTTCTTCATTGATTTTAACCGAAGAAACTTTAGCAGGGCTTAAGGCTCTCGTTATTAACAACGAAGCATTGGTTGTGTAATTAATTACGTCAATATTTTCATTCCCTAATTCACGAACAATTCCATGAATACGAGAACCTTTCATACCAACACAAGCTCCTACAGGATCAATTCTATCATCGTAAGAATCAACAGCTACTTTTGCTTTTTCGCCAGGAATTCGAACTACTTTTTTAATCATTATCAAACCGTCAAAAACTTCTGGAATTTCTTGTTCAAATAATTTTTCTAAGAACACTTCCGAGGTTCTTGACATAATAATTTGGGGTTTGTTTCCTTTTAATTCAACGCTTTCTATAATTCCTTTTACATTATCTCCTTTACGGAAGAAATCAGAAGGGATTTGTTTTTCTTTAGGCAATACAATCTCGTTTCCATCATCATCTACTAAAATTACTACTCTAGGACGCACATGGTGCACTTCTGCAGTATAAATTTCGCCAATGATATCTTTAAATTGTTTGTAAAGATTATTATTGTCGTGTTCGTGAATTTTAGAAATAAGGTTTTGACGTAAAGCCAAAATTGCTCTTCTACCTAAATCAATAAGCTTAACTTCTTCTGAAACTTCTTCACCAATTTCAAAATCGGCTTCAATTTTTCTAGCATCTGTTAAAGTTATTTCTTCATTTTCTAAATCTAAATCATCATCGGCAACGATAACTCTTCTTCTCCAAATTTCCATATCTCCTTTATCTGGATTTATGATAATATCAAAGTTGTCATCAGAACCATACTTCTTTTTTAAAGCATTTCTAAAAACATCTTCTAAAATCGCCATAAGCGTTACTCTATCAATAAGTTTATCGTCTTTAAACTCTGAGAACGAGTCGATTAATGCAATATTCTCCAT
>CANGWK010000023.1 GCA_947457615.1 Flavobacteriaceae bacterium | reverse complement strand
TTTGATTAATTAACAGATGAAAAAAAGTAGTTTTTTATGAAAAATTGGGGTGGTCATTTTACTCCGGAATTAGGTGGTCATTTTGAATTGGAATCAGGTGGTCACTTTAAATTGGAATTGGGTGGTCAATATCACTGGAATTTGCAATTTAATTGTTTACGTTTTAGATACTGATTTTAACTTATTGGATGATGGTACTATAGATTCAACAAATGATTTGATTATAACAGGTAGCTCAATTATGGTTAATTATTATCCAGGTTATAAGGTTTATTTGTATGCCGATTCTATACATGGATTAACAGATGAGGTTATCTTACCAGCTGAGGGAGAGGAAAAGCGATTTTCAATTTTCGGGTTGCGAAGTGTTGATTATGATCATACAAGTTTAAATGGAGATTTTTATAAATCTAATTTTAGTGTGCCTGCATTGATGTATGCACAAGAGATAATAGAGGCACTGACGCCAGAGTCACCTTTGGGTGGTTTGTATGCTACTCGACCAGATTTTTATGGTAAATCTACTTATACTTTCACCACATCCTTTGCAGATAATCACAAACCTTATGGAGTGTTATTTTGTAGAACTACAGACGAAATGTTGTTAAACGCATTATATACTGTAGAAACAATTAATGAAATAAAGAATCAACAGAAAACTTTAGGAGGTTATGATGAAACTTACTTGAGTAATAGATGGTCAAATTTCTTTGATTTTGTTCAATTAGCTTTGGAAGAAAATTATGAGAGTTATCCACCAACTGCAGTCTCTAGTACAAATTATAATTTTCCAATTCCAGATAGTTTGAGATTTTATCTAGGAATAAATAATTTTATTCAAAATCACAATTCATTTTTTAATGTTACTGTACCCTTGATAGATGTAACCCATTTAGAAAATTTATATTTGAATACTGTAATCATTCCTGAAATTCAAAATCAATCTACAGCATTAAAATTGATTGATTTTATTAAAGAAGCGGTTCACAATTGTTTTGTACCACTTACAGAAATTCCAATTATCTATCGATTTATTAAAGGAGGCGATTATAAGCCTGTGGCTAAAAAGCAGACTATTAGAGATATGAATGGTCAGTTGTTGAGTACTTCTTCTCCTGATTTTGATATTGCTCCAATGATGAAAATTATAGACAACAACAAAGTTCAGTTTACTGACTTTCAGTTGGATGGCACCACAAATACTATATATTTTTATGCAGCTCGAGAAATTAGTTCAGAGATGAAACTTAGTGCTTATAGTGGTGTTTTAGGACCTATTAAATTAGTTAATAGTAATCCACCAGAAGCACCTCAATTAAAGAGAGTTATTCCTGTTTTAGAAAATAGAGTTCTTGGAATTTCACCATTCATTCAATTTGAAATAAATTGTTATTCAGAGTTACAAAATGTTAAAAAAATAAATATTTATAGAGCTTTTAATCGATTGGATGCTACATCGGTTAGAACTATGAAGCTGGTAAAAATAATTGATTTAGAGGTAGAAAATATCCTATCTGATGATGTTTGGATTTTCAAGGATAGTTTTGAAGATTTAGGATCAGTACCATATGGAGATCCTATTTTTTATAGTATAACAGTATCCAGACGGATAGAATATCCTGAAGCTAATTATGATGCTCTTTCTCCTACAATAATAGTTGTTGATTATGCAGAGTCATTACCTTCTAAATTGATAGGAACTGCTATAGTAGAGAATTACTCACCCGAATCGCCAACAGTAAATTATAATGCTGAATTGTATAATGCTACAACCGATGCTGTATTAAATTATGTGACCCTTACTTGGAATGAAACAGTATATAAAGGAAACTATCATTTGTATAAAATGAATAGTCAAGGGAATTGGGTGGTAATAAGTAAGATTATAGCAGATAGAGCCATTAAAGGCATTTATAATATTTATGTATTAGATACAAATGGTCAATGGGTTATATCACCTAATCTTGCTCCACTTCAATCGGTTAATGGACAGCTTTATTTGCCTTTTGAAATGACTACAATAGGTACATCTTCCTTAAATACAAAAACTAGTGAAGGAACTTCAATCTACCATCATTTTAAAGTTTTGGCAGAAAACACTTCAGGTATGTTTAGTGCAAAAGAAAATATATTGACAATGTATAATGCTGATAATTACAATGACATTGGAGGTATTGGTGTAATGATAGTTCAAGGAACATTTATAGTTAGAGAGAATAATATATAAACAATAAATAAATAAATAAATTATGGCAATTAGAGACAATTTAAAAGCATACTTCCATGCAGGATTAAGACCAAATCAAGCAAATTTTGAGGAATTAATTGATAAAACAGTAAACTTGGTTGATGATAAGGCAAATGATTCAGAAGCAGTTGACTTGACAAACGATGGTAAATATATTACACCCAAAACCGCAAATTTAATTGTTAAGAATTTTATCTTATCTGGATTACCAACAAGTTTAACAGGAGTAATAACAATTACTGATAAATTGATTGATGCACTATCAAAACTTCAAAATCAGATAAGTTTAAAGCAAGATAGTTTAAAGACATATACTGCAGCTAGCCCTACTAATGCAAACCTTAAAACTATTGATGGAAATTCAATTTTATATGATGTAAATAATCCAACTGTTACTAATATTTTACCAAGAGCGAGTAAATTGATTACACCAATCAAGTTAAATGGTATCTCATTTGATGGATCTACAGATATTTTTGTTCAAAAAATGGTTGGAATCACTGGAAATAATGTATTTCAGAACTCTTCTACATTAAGAGCAGATGTTCCGGGATTGTCTTTTTCAGTTTTGGCAGGAAAAAAATATAAAATTGAGCTTATTGGAGATTATCAAACTACAGATTTGGCTACTGGAGTTAGTTTAGGATTTGTAATAACAGGTGGTACAGCAAATATAAAAGGTTATGCAACCATTGAAACTAGTATATCATCTCCAAATAATTCAGGAATAAAGATGAGTATTTCCAGTTTAGTTAGTGCTACTACACCGGGTAGTTTTATTACATCATCAGGTGTTTCGTTAATAAATGCACCTCATAATTTATCGGCAAATTTGGTATTAAGTTGTGTTACAAATGGTGTTTTTCAAGTAAAATGGGGCTCTGGAGTTAATAATTCACCTGCAACTTTGAATTCAGAAACAATATTAATTATTACACAATTAAATTAGTTACTTCAATTCTTGTAAAACTAAACTATAGTATTATTAATTTAATAGAAAATACCAGCTGATATATAATTTGGTGGCATTTTCTCTTTTTCATCAAATAGGGAATAAAATTAAGAACTTTTAAATAATAACTGTTTAGTCAATTTACTTTTTAGTATCTGCATATCCTGACTAACTTTTCTATCCAACACCTTTGCATAATGTTGTGTAGTTCTTAAGTTTTTGTGACCTAACATTTTGCTAACGCTTTCAATAGGTACGCCGTTAGTTAAAGTTACTGTTGTAGCAAATGTATGTCTTGCAATGTGAAAGGTTAGTTCTTTTTCAATGTTGCAAATATCCGCTAGTTCTTTTAAATAGGCGTTCATTTTTTGATTCGAAAGAATAGGGAGTAGTTTGTCTACATTGCAGCACTGAGCATGGTTTTCGTATTTGTCGATTATCATTTGTGTAACTGGTAGAATAGGGATTTTAGAAGCGGATTCTGTTTTTTGTCTGTGCGTAAATATCCATTTTTCGCCATCAATACCAAAGCTTATATGTGACTTTGTTAAGTTTTTAACGTCTATGTATGCTAAACCCGTAAAGCAGCTAAAAAGGAAGATATCGCGAACTAGAGATAACCTCTCTGTTTTGAATTCTTTTTCCATAATAGATTGGATTTCATCTTCGGTTAGGTAAACACGTTCTACTTCTTTGACTTTTGATTTGTAGTTTGCGAATGGATTTTTTTCTATCCAATGATTTGCTAAGCAAATTTTGATGATTTTATTGAAGTTCTTAATGTATTTGACGGCGGTATTATTGGCGCAGTTTCTAACGCTACGCAACCAGAACTCGTAATCAGTAATAAATGCATGATCTATCCTGGTAATATCGATATCGGAAATATTGTATTTCCAATGCATGAATTCAATAGTATGTTTTAGGGATGTCGTATAGCGTTCTAATGTGCCTTTAGCGTATTCCTTTCCAACCAATTCTTTTATTTTATTGTTGTGGTCTTGGAAAATGGGAACAAGCATTCTTGCTCTTTCATCAACACCTAATAGTTTGCTCTTAATTGTTTCGGTAGTTAAAGCTATCTTTTTGTGGATTAATTCCATTTCAGCATCTCTTATTTGACTTTTCAATAAATCAAGATGGTTATTTATTGAACGAGCTACTTCCGAAGTACCTTTCATTTTACCAGCTTCTGTAGACCATTTGGATATTTCTACAAATCGGTTGGTGCTTAATTCGATGCGTTTACCATTGATTGTAATTCTTGTGTAGATTGGAATTAAACCGTTTACTGCTGCTTTTGCTTTCTTTGCATAAAAGAGGATTGATACTTTTGTTTTCATTGTGTGACCTTTTTAGTGTTATTAAATTTAACTTCAATATGACTAATCTACAAGATGTACAATGATTGAACAGGTAGTCTAACTATTGTAAATCCATATAGATTATAGCCCGAGATAAAAATCGGTTACCCAATATTTGTTTTTTTTAAGGTAACCGAATTTATCCCTTTAGGTTCACGTATAAATGAATAATTTGACTATTGATTAAAAGAAAAAACCCTTAAAATCATACGATTTTAAGGGTTTTAATTCAATTTGTTTTTCTACTGGCAGAGAGGAAGGGATTCGAACCCTCGATACAGTCACCCATATACACGCTTTCCAAGCGTGCGCCTTCAGCCACTCGGCCACCTCTCTAGGAATTCAGTCACAAAGAACAACAAAATTTTGTAATAATCAAAACTTAGTTTACTCCATTTCTCCACGAAGTGAAGTTTCAAATAGGTTTTTGAAATTATTTGGCGCAACATTTTGACCTAACATATACATTAACTTGGTAATAGCGGCTTCAGTTGTAATATCTTTTCCTGAAATTATTCCAATTTCTTTTAGTTTGGTACTGGTTTCGTAGTGCCCCATGCTTACACTTCCGCCAGAGCATTGGGTTACATTAATGATGTGTAAACCACTTGTAATGGCTTTCTGTAAAAGTTGAATGAACCAGTCTTGGGTTGGTGCATTTCCAGAGCCATAAGTTTCCAATACTATTCCTTTTAAATTCGGAATAGCAATAATAGCTGCCATTACCGATTCATTTATTCCTGGGAACATTTTTATTATTACTACATTATCATCCAATTGCTTATGAACAAATAGTTTTTTATTTGCTTTAGCAAAAAGTGCACTAGAATTTATATTCAAATGCACTCCAGATTCTGCTAAGTCAGGATAATTAGGTGAAGAGAACGCATTAAAATGTTCGGCATTGATTTTTGTAGTTCGGTTACCGCGGTATAATTTGTATTCAAAATACAAACAAACTTCCTGAATAGTTGGTTTTCCTTTGAGTTGCAAGGAAGCAATTTGAATAGCAGTAATTAAATTCTCTTTAGCATCCGTCCGTAAATCTCCTATGGGCAATTGGGAGCCGGTGAAAACGACAGGTTTACTAAGATTTTCTAACATAAAACTTAGTGCCGATGCTGAATACGACATAGTATCTGAACCATGAAGCACTACAAAACCATTGAATTGATCGTAGTTATCTTCAATAATTGTGGCAATTTGAACCCAATTATCCGGATTCATATTAGAGGAGTCTATGAGTTTTTTAAAAGAAACAGTTTCTATAGTACAATCCAACTGCTTAATTTCTGGGATTTTTTGCAATAACTTATTGAAGTTAAATGCTTTTAATGCACCCGAATTAAAATCTTTCATCATACCAATGGTTCCACCGGTATAAATTAATAAAATATTGGGTTTAGATTGCATTTTCGTATTTCAGCTTGTTCACAACCGGATTTGCATACATATTAAGAAAACCTTCTGTCATAATTCCGTTAGAACAATCAATCCTCATTTCTAATCTTCTTTCGAATAATGACTTTTCATGGTCAGTATAATGCTCTTTGAATTTATCGGTTTTATACAATAAATCGTAGGCAATGTAATTTGTAGGCCACAACTTATAAGATTGCAAAATTGAATCATCAATTGCTTGAGCAACCGCTTGAACCTGTTTATTAGTATTGTCATTGTCAAGAGCAATAGCATCTAATTCTTTATCCAATACTGCTCCAACATGAATGTGAATGTGTTTCTTTTGACCGATAATTCCGCTTAAAAGCGTAATGAAATCTTCGTTTTTTTCTTTAACATATTTTTCTGCTTTGGATTCTGCCATTAATTGAGGCATTTTTAAAGCATCCGTTGGATCATATTCATACGAAATTGAAACTGGAACAATTTTTATTTTCTTAAAATAATCAATTATATTAGTCTCTTCAGAACCCATTCCGAGCATTTTTAAAACCCCTTGGTGGGTCGCATCGTTGCCGTCTTTAGTTCTTCCTTCTCGCTGAGCTATCCAAACCGAACGGTTTTCTCTCAAGATAAGTTGTCCAATATATTCGGCCATTAATTTGGAGCTTTGTAATAATTCTCTAGGTGATAATCCTCTTTGAACCAAGAAATTTCTATTTAATTTAGAAAGATTTAAAAGAAAATCTTTTTTAACTAGATTGTCCCCAATTGCCGATGCTGTCATCACTAAACCATGATCAAGCAAACAAGCGTTAAGCAAAGAGGTATCTAAAATAATATCTCTATGATTTGAAATAAACAGATAAGGAGTATGTTTTTCTAGCTTTTCAAATCCTGATGTGGTCAATCCTTCAGAGGAATTTTCTAGTACCTTTTGAACAGATTGGTATATAAAATTGCACTGAAAATCTCGAATAGAATGCGTTTTTAATAATTGATTTTTCCATACTTCATCCTCTACATCTGGAAATGTAAAACTCATAATAGCCTTCATCATCGGGTGGTTCACTAACCCTTTAATTGCGGTATTAATTTCGGCGTCATAAAACGGTCGAATTGCATCAAATTTCTGCATCTCTAGTTATGGGTTTTTAATAAAGCAACAAAATAACAAAAAAAAAAGGACTTATTAAATTAATAGTCCGTTAATTACCAAATTCATAATTGGAATGTAAGTTGGTTTTTAGTTTAGCTTTCAACCGATAGATAAAAACCAGATTACTAGGCTAATGACTACTCCAACAATTTTTTAGTCACTCGACTGCTTGCAATTACACTTGCAATAAATCCAAGAGTAACAATGGTTCCGAATACAATGGCTACATTTTGAAAATTAAATTCTACCGGATAAGCCAAAGATGGAGTTATCATTATCAACTGAAATTGTTGTTGTAAAACTACTATTATAATCCCTAAAATCAATCCAATTGCTCCACCAAAAACACTAAGAAGCGTGCCTTGCAATAAAAATATTTTGCGTAAATCTTTCACTTCAGTTCCTAAATTATAAAGCGTTTTTAAGTTGGCTTTCTTATCTAAAACCATCATTATTAAAGCTCCTATCAAGTTGAAAAGTGCAATAATTATAACTAAAGTAAAAATAAGATACACCGCAATATTTTCGGTATTAAGCATCTTATATAGAGTGGCATTTAGTTGGGCTCGCGTTTTTACTTCTACTTTATTATTGCATATTTTGGTAATAGCATCTATAACTTCGGCATTAGTACCATTTGGCTTGGTTCGTATTTCAATTCCCGAAATTTGTTGGGGTTGGTACTGTAACAATTCTTGGGCTAAATCCAAATCGGCAAAGACATATTTAGAATCTAATTCCTCGCTGATTGCATAAATTCCTACAGGAACTAATGCTAATTTAACAAAAGAGTCTTCTGGGTTTAGGGAATTAAAATCTCCTTTTCCGGGTTTCGGAGCCATAACTTCCAATACGTTATTTACGTCAAATAAACCAAGAGAAAGTTTTTCCGAAATACCATAACCAATAACAACCTGGTACGTATTTGGATGAAACCATTGGCCATTGAATAATTTTTGGGAAGCTTTATTTACTTTAACAAAATTAGAATCTACACCTTTTAAGTAGGCAACTTGTTGTTTTCCATCAAAAGAAAAGAGCACTCTTTCTTCAATTATTTTGCTGTAAGAAGCAACTCCGGGACATTTTTTTATTTTCTGTTCTTGTTCTGGGGTGAGCAAAAATGATTTTCCGGCAATAGGATTTACTTTTAAATCGGGGTCAAAATCATTGGAAAACGACAAACTAAAAACACGCAATCCGCTAAAAACCGACAGTACTACGAACAATGCCATGGCGCCAACAATAATTCCTCCCGATGCAATTCGGGTAATAATGTTGATAGCATTATTTTTGCTTTTGCTAAAAAGATACCTTTTGGCTATGTACAGCGGGAAATTCACTTACGATCTTCTTCGTTTTTCTAGCAATTCTCTATTGGTAATTGGGTTTTCTTTACCAGCAAGAGCAGTATCAATTTTCTCAATATAATCTAGAGAGTCGTCTATATAAAAAGCAAGATTAGGCACTTTTCGCAATTGCAATTTTACGCGCTGCGATAAATCGTGTTTGATTAAAGGCATATTCGATTTTACGGCTTCTAATATTTCTTCGGCTCTATTTTGAGGGAAAACACTCAGGTATACACGTGCTACACCTAAATCGGTGGTAACAACTACTTTAGAAACCGAAATCACCAAATTGGTAAGCCCGTTTTTTCTCACTTCGCCTTGAAGGATATCTACCAAATCATTTTGCAGAACGCCTCCTATTTTTTTCTGTCTGTTCGTTTCCATTTCGCAAAAATACGATTTTTTTAGAGCCATAAAGATGCAAAGTCGCAAAGTTTGTTGTTTTGAAGTATTTCTACAATAATTTTATGGAATTACGGATAGAAAATCTTTAGAATTTGTAATTTTACAAAACATAAGAACCTATAGTGCCTTTCATCATGAGAAAAATAGAACACATCGGTATAGCTGTTAAAAACTTGGAAACTTCCAATTTAATTTTCGAAAAATTATTTGGTTCCCCTGCTTACAAACAAGAAGAAGTTGCCAGTGAAGGAGTGAAGACTTCCTTTTTCAAGAACGGTCCAAACAAAATAGAATTATTAGAAGCGACAAACCCGGACAGTCCGATTGCGAAATTTATAGAAAAAAAAGGAGAAGGCATTCATCATATTGCTTTTGATGTAGAAGATATTATTGCCGAAATGAAGCGCTTGCAAGCGGAGGGCTTTGTTTTATTGAATGAAGTTCCTAAAAAAGGAGCCGACAATAAGTTAGTTGCCTTTTTACATCCGAAAACTACTAATGGGGTATTGATAGAATTATGTCAGGAGATAGAATAATTAGTTGATTATGTTAGTTTTATAGGATTAATAAATTTCAAATAGAGCAAAAAATAAAAAACACTTGCAATAAATTAAAAATAGTGGTAATATTGCAACCTCTTAACCGGTCCTATAGCTCAGTTGGTTAGAGCACCTGACTCATAATCAGGTGGTCCCTGGTTCGAGCCCAGGTGGGACCACAACAAAACCCTTGTAAGTAGTAGTATTTACAAGGGTTTCTTATTAAAAAGTTGAGCAAATAACAACATAGGTATTCTAGGATAATTTCAAAAAATCCTTGGTTCATTAAATTTGGTTTATAATAAATGGGGACTTTCGTTATTACTAAACGCATTAATGGGTATTACAAATACGAATTCACTTCTAGAAAAGGGAAGGCAATATTAGTAAGTAATGATTTTGAATTGCGATTTGAATGCGAAGAGGCTATTGAAGCTTTAAAAAATTGTGTTGAAGACATTTTTTTTATGCGTTTTAAATCTAAAAACGGTAAAATGTATTTTAAAGTTATTGTTAACGAAAAAGAAATTGCCGTTAGCCGAAAATACACGACTCAATTTTTAATGGAAAAAGGAATTTCTGAAGTTACTAGATCCCTTCATAAATCGGAAATATTAGACTTCTCTTTTCCTACAGATGTTTTTCCGCCAGCAGAGGATGTTTTTGGATAGAAGGGTAGTTTTTGGTCTGATAAAGAAAATCCACCCCGCCCTTTGGGCACTCCTCCAAAGGAGGGGAATAAAAAAACTCAAAAATAATTATATAAAAAAAGCCTCGCATTTGCGAGGCTTTAATTTAAACTAGAAATTAATTTCTAATTATTTTTTTGCAGCTGGAGCTGGAGCAGCTTCAGTAGTTGCAGCTGGAGCAGTAGCTTCAGCAGCTTTAGTTGTGTCAGCAGCTGGAGCAGCAGTTGTGTCAGCTGGAGCAGCAGTTGTGTCAGCAGCTACAGCAGTTGTATCAGCAGTAGCAGCAGCATCGTTAGTTGATTGTTTACATGATACTACAGTTAATGCAGCAATTACAGCTAAACTTAAAAATACTTTTTTCATCTTAATTTAATATAAAAGGTTAATTATTAATTCGGAGCAAAGATATAAATTTTTTTAAACGGAAAAACTTTTATTTAACTTTTTTAAAAATTTTCACTTTGAATTCCACTTTTCATTTATCAATAGTCGTGCCAAAGTCAAAATTTTAACAAAATTTTATTTTTTTTTAGTTGAAGTTATGATTTTCAACTCGTTAATAATGTTTTGTGCTCCCGCATATTTATCTATTATAAATAAAACATATCGAGCATCTACCATAATGTTTCTGCAAATGTCTGGTGAATAGAAAATATCGCTCATAGTTCCTTCCCAAACTCTATCAAAATTTAGGCCAATTAAGTTCCCATTCGCGTCTAAAGCTGGACTTCCAGAATTTCCACCCGTAGTATGGTTGGTAGCAATAAAACAAACGGGCATTTTACCTTTAACTCCATAGTTACCATAATCTTTAGTATTATATAAATCGATTAACTTTTTGGGTACATCAAACTCGTAATCTCCCGGAATGTACTTTTCTATTACTCCATCTAATGTTGTGAAAGGCTCATAATAAACGCCATCATTTGGTTGGTACCCTTTCACTTTTCCGTAAGTAATTCGTAAAGTACTGTTAGCATCCGGAAAAATTCTTTTATTTGGAAATAATTCCAAGATAGCTTTCATATAGGTACGTTGCGTTGCTGTATTTTTCAAATTAAGTGCGTCATAAGTTGGAGCCACCCTAGTAGAATAAGCATCCGCCATCGATTTTAGTAGTTGGTAGCCTTTGTCGGCATTCAGTTTTTCAATAACCGTTTTCGAATCCCCTTCCAGTAATTCTCTAAAACTGCTTAATGAAGTTAATTTGGAATTAGTAAAAATATCCGAAGTAAGTTTTGCAGCATCTACATTATTTAATGTTTCTGGCAAGAATTGTTTAGGAGATTTTGTTGCGTATAAATTGATTAATTGCTCAAATACATTTTTATCTACTTCAACATTGTAATCTTTATAAAAAGCATCAATCCCTTTAGAAAGTGTATTTTTTCTATCAGTAAAGGATTGTTCTCCTTTAGTATTTAAAATTTGTTCCAATTGGTATAATTTGTAACCAACAGAAAGTATTTCAGTATTGCGTAGTGCAACTTCAGTAAAGTAATCTCTTGCTAAAGCATAATCTTTAATATCCGTATAATTTTTTTCAAAATCCGAAAGTAAACTTCCGTATTCGGCTTGCTTGCCTGCTTTGATTACTTTTTCTTGGAATTCTTTTTCAAATTTTTGTTTCGCAGCAACGGCATTGGCTTTTTTCAAACCCTTGGTTTCTCCCATCCATTTTTTCCAATAGTTGGCAACAGAAGCATATTTCGCAGCATATTGAATTTTGATGGCTTGGTCTTTTCGCATAAAGCGATCTTGCACTTTTAAAGCCGCATCGCGAACTTCAATTTTAGCAGGATTTAAGGTTTCTACAATTTGATTTACGGCTATCGCAGGAAGGTATTCTGTAGTTTTTCCGGGATAACCCATTACCATTGTAAAGTCGTTTTCTTTTAAACCAGCTATAGAAATCGGGAAGAATTTCTTTGGTTTGTATGGAACGTTATCTGCAGAATATGCCGCAGGGTGGTTATTTTTATCGGCATATATTCTAAACAAAGAAAAATCTCCAGTATGTCTTGGCCAAACCCAATTGTCGGTATCCGATCCAAATTTTCCAATGGAACTTGGTGGCGCACCCACAAAACGGATGTCTTTAAAGGTTTCGGTTACAAATAACAGGTATTGATTTCCGTCAAAAAAAGTTTTTATTTTATTTTCTTGCCAAGTTTCTTTGGGTAACGAATTACTTAAAGCTGTTATATTTTCCTGAATTTTCTTTTGTTTTTCGGCTTCAGTTGCAAGTGGGGCAACGCCCTCTAAAACTTTAGTAGTCACATCTTCAATACGAACCACAAACATAACCGTCATGTTAGGATTGGTTAATTCGTCTTCCATTTTGTAAGCCCAAAAACCATCTCGTAAATAATCATGTTCTACAGAGGAATGGTCTTGAATTGCGCCAAATCCGCAATGGTGGTTGGTTAAAAGCAATCCTTTATCTGAAATTACTTCGGCAGTACAGCCACCATCAAATTGAGGTACAGCATCTTTTAAACTCGATTGATTGGCATCATAAATTTCTTTGGCGGTGATTTTCAACCCCATCGATTTCATTTCGGTTTCGTTCATCCCTTTCAATAAGGAAGGAATCCACATGCCTCCTTGTTGGGCTTGGGCTTGGAAAACTAATAATAAGAGTGTTAATTTTAAAAATTTCATTTTTGTTTTTTATTTTAATTTTACTAAATAGGTTGTTCCCTCAAAGCTGTATGAATTGTCTTTTCTATACCAATTAATTGAGTCAAAAATTATCTTTATTTGATAGTTTTTAAAAGTGACAGTAAAAGATAAATCGTCTACTAAAACATCTTTGGAAGCAGATTTATATTTATTACAATACGCAATTATCAGAGGCATAAAATCCTTCAATTCGTCATTTATTTTTATCTCAAAAGATGCATTATTACTACTGAAGGAAGAAGTAAACTTATCTTTTCCAATACTAGTTTCTATATTTCCACCATATTCACTTTTTAAATAATACTTATAATTATTAATTTCATACGTATTAATTTTAGTATAAATTCTTAGATAATTATCCATTCCTTTGGCAGTGAATTTTACATTTTTAAATAAGTTATTGTACCAATATTTTTCTTTATCGATTATTTTTTTTGTCTTAGAATCTAACATTTTTATTAGAAATTCTTTATCCAATCTTTCACTTAAGTATTCAAATTTGTCTTCTACTTGGATTGCAACCGAATCATTAATTGGGGCTTTAAAATCAATCAAGCCATTAACAATTAATTTGTTATCAGTAAGAAGTTGGTTTAATTGATTTTCCTGACTTCTTTTAGAAACAGAAAATGCATTGAAATACGGAAAAATTAAAGCAAATAATCCAAAAACAAATAGAGAAATAGGAACGTACTTAATCGTAGTTTTTTTAATAAAAACAAAATATAAGACTACAGATGTAAGCCATATAGAAATTAACAACACAAAATATCTTGCTTCGGTATATCCATATTGTAGAACTCTAGTAAATATTGCTATAAATAATAATACTATTAAAGGAATTAGTGTAAAATAAAAAATTTTACTAAATAGGAAGATCCAAGATTTTGCTTTTTCCTTTTGCAATGGATGCACCAATAAAAGGGCAAAAATTCCAACAATAGAGTAGGCTAAAATCAAATAAGAAACCCAGCCTCTTGGAAGTTCCCAATTAATTGTAATTTTTAAACAATAAAAATATAGAATTACTACATAAATTATCAAAAGCGGAATTAATATAAATTGGGTAAAGAATTTTAATACCACCGGATAAGACCCCTCTTTTTCTAGATATTCTAATCCAGTTTCATTAAAAAGTAAGAAAATAAAACTACTTCCAAAAATAGATAAAATTACAAATGTTTCTATGTAAATATCGCCTTCAAAGTTAAAATTAAATAACTCTTGAACAGCTAATATCGCCAATTGAACTCCGCCAGTTAATACCCCTGTAAAAACTGCAGTAAGAAATAAATTGATAAACAGGTTTTTATTGTATTGCCAAAAGTTATGTTCTTCATTTTTTCTATTTGTAAAGGCAATAAACGCCACTAATAAATGAGAAAGAATGAAGGAAGGAACAATAATAAACCCTTGAACTTCTGAGAAATTTTTCTCCTCACTTGGCAATACAAAGAAAAAAACAACCAAGAAAAGTAATCCTGCAAGTTGCCAAATTATTCCGTTTTTTATTCTTTGCGATAGCATTTTTAATGCAAATTGAGAAGAAATCCCTAAAGAAAAAGTGATTCCTAAACGGACTAATAAATAAGTTGCATCATTATCAGGATGGGTTTCAATGCCGTAAATGATTACAATAGCCGTAGCTAAAGACAGTAACAATACTAATGGATAGCTAATAAGTGTTGTTTTAATCTTTTCAATAATAATATTTATTTTTTCATTCATAACAATTGATTATTAAGGGTTTAATTAAATATTTTTCAAAATTATTTCAGTTGCTCCTTTATTCATTTGAACAAATGTAGCACAAATGTGTCCTTTTTCGTGACGGATGTCTTCGTTGGAAATTAAATTATCTAGGGTATCGGTTAATCCATTTAGATTGGAAATCGAAATACACCCTTGTTGGTGAACTAAAGCAGTTGCCTCTGCAAAATGAGAATAATTTGGACCAATCACAATTGGAACTCCAAACGTTGCTGGTTCTAAAATATTATGAACTCCAGGATTTCCGAAACCGCCACCAACATAGGCAATATCTGCATAAGAATAAATTTTAGTTAATATTCCGATGGTGTCAATAATGAAAACACTGAATTCACTCAAATTTTGATTTTCTCTATTAGAAAATAAAATTGTTTTTTTAACTATAGATTTTTTTAATTCTAAAATTTGTTCCGATTTGATATTGTGTGGTGCAATGATAAATTTCACATTATCAGAGGCGTTGTTGATGTAATTAACTAATAAATTTTCATCCTTCGGCCAAGAGCTACCAATTACAATAGTGGTTTTATGGTCTTTAAATTGTTCAATAAAATCTAACGAATTATCTTTTTCTAAAATAGAAACTACTCTGTCAAAACGGGTGTCGCCAGAAATTTTTATATTATTGAAACCAATACTTTGTAATAGCTTTTTAGAACTTTCGTTTTGCACAAAAAAGTAATCAAACGTTTTTAGCGCATTTCTATAAAACCCACCATACCCTTTAAAAAAGGCTTGGTTTTCTCTGAAAATTCCAGAAATTAAATAGGTTTTGATATTTAGTTTTTGGAGTTCGTTCAGATAATTTGGCCAATATTCGTATTTGATAAAGAAAACTAATTCTGGATGTATTGCTTGGAGGAATTTTTTAGCATTGGTTTTTGTGTCTAATGGAAGATACACTGTAGCATCGGCAAATGTATTGTTTTTTCGAACTTCGTAACCCGATGGAGAGAAAAAGGAAATTACGATTTTGTGGTTGGGGTATTTAATTTTTATTTTTTCAATCACGGGCAAACCTTGTTCGTATTCACCCAAAGAGGCTGCGTGGAACCAAATAGTTTTATCGTTTGAAGTTATTTTTTTTTGTAAAATGGTGAAAACTTCTTTTCTACCGTCAACAAAAAGTTTCATTTTCGGACTGAAAATAGCCAAAAGTTTTACAACTTGTGATGCGAAAACCAGGATTAAATTATACAGAAAAAGCATTTAGGGAAATTTTTTATAGATATCCTTTCGATGTTGGAATTGAACTAACGTTACTGAGTTGTTTTCAATAACTAAGCCAATTCGGTAATTAGTCACTTTTATTCTATAACAATTAGTATGGCCAGTTAGTTTTTTTACATTCAATATTAAACTAATTGACTCTGCTTTTTCGATATTTTCTATAGTATTTTGTAAAATTAAAATTAATTCAGAATCCTTAATTTTTTTAATAGCCTTCAAATAAGAATTCATGTAAATTATTTCCATTTATTCATAACTTTTAAAACTTCATCCTTGGATGCAATTCCAGATTTCAATCCAATTTCAATCATTTTACCCAAATTTCTTTCTACTTTCAATTCGTATTCAGGTGAATTTTCATCAATATCATTGTCTTTAGAAGGTATTTTTTGCACTTCAATTCCAATTTTTTTTGCAAGGCTTACTAATAGATTCATGTCCTTTTTAGAATTGCTTTTAAATACTACTGTTTCCATTTTGTTTTTATTTAATACAAATATAATAAATATGTGTCTAAAATATATATTTCTTATTTATTGGTATGGTTAAATAATTTTTTTTGCCACAGATTTTACAGAATTTGTTAGATTTTGATTTGCGTGCTTTTTGAAAATGTATTTTACAAAAGACCTTTGCTGTCTAGCCCTGGTTGTAGAGGAAATCCTGTACTTGCGATTATATAATTTTGCTTGGTTATTTTATGATTGCTTGCAAGGACAGATTGGAACGAAAAACAGGAAAAGGGTATACAAAAAAGCCCAAACCATTCGCTTCAAATAAAAGAAATAGTATACTTTTGTGATTCCAATTTTTAATACCATGAAAAAACTACAAATGGTTGACTTGAAAAGTCAATACGAAAAAATAAAAGACGAAGTAAACGCGTCAATTCAGGAAGTTTTAGACACCAATACCTATATAAACGGACCTTTGGTTCACCAATTTCAGGCTGATTTAGAAAAATATTTGGACGTAAAACATGTAATTCCATGTGCAAACGGAACTGATGCGTTGCAAATTGCCATGATGGGATTGGATTTGAAGCCTGGTGACGAAGTTATTACTGCCGATTTTACGTTTGCTGCTACTGTAGAAGTGATTGCGTTATTGCAATTGACTCCGGTTTTGGTGGATGTGGATTTGAATAATATGAACATTTCTTTGGAGGGAATTCGTAAAGCGATTACCCCAAAAACGAAAGCGATTGTTCCGGTACATTTGTTTGGTCGTGCAGCGAATATGGATGCAATTATGGAAATTGCAACCGAGTATAATCTATATGTAATTGAAGACAATGCCCAAGCAATTGGTGCCGATTTTACTACGAAAGACGGGTCTAAAAAGAAAGTTGGAACTATTGGACACGTGGGTGCAACTTCATTTTTTCCTTCTAAAAATTTAGGATGCTATGGTGATGGTGGAGCAATTTTTACCAACGACGATGCTTTAGCGCACAAGTTAAGAGGAATAGTAAATCACGGAATGTACGAGCGTTACCACCACGATGTTGTTGGAGTGAATTCGCGTTTGGATAGTATTCAAGCAGGAGTTTTAAAAGCCAAATTACATCATTTAGATACGTATAATAAAGCACGTCAAGATGCTGCTAGAAAATATTCTAATGCATTAAGTGTGAATCCAAATATTTGGGCTCCATTTATTTGTGACACTTGTGATTGCCACGTTTTTCACCAATATGTTATCCGAATCACAAATGGAAAACGCGATGGGTTACTGGCTCATTTGCAAGAAAAAGGAATTCCTTGTGCTATTTATTATCCAATTCCGTTGCACAGGCAAAAGGCGTATGCAGATGCAAGATATAAAGAAGAAGATTTTCCGATTACCAATAAATTATGCGAAGAAGTAATTGCTTTGCCAATGCACACGGAATTGGAAGACGAACAAATAAAATTTATTACAGATTGTATTTTAGAATATCTAGGAGATAATAGATAATAGACAAAGAGATAATAGACTAATTTTCATGGGTCTTTTATTTATAATCCAAAAAAAAATATGAAAATAGTAGTTACCGGAGGTTTAGGTTTTATAGGTTCCCACACTGTTGTGGAATTACAAAATGAGGGTTTTGAAGTGGTTGCCATTGACAATCTATCGAATTCCTCAGAAAGTGTTTTGGATGGAATTTTTAATATTACGGGCAAGAAACCAATTTTTGAAAAGATAGATTTACGCGATAAATCTTCCGTTCAAAATTTCTTTAAAAAACACCAGGATGTGGCTGGAGTAATTCATTTTGCTGCCTCCAAAGCCGTTGGTGAGAGTGTTGAAAATCCTTTATTGTATTATGAAAACAATATTAATGCACTCGTTTATATTTTGCAAGAATTAAAGGAATTACCAAATTCCAATTTCATTTTTAGTTCTTCTTGTACTGTTTACGGTCAAGCCGAAAAGATGCCGATTACCGAGGACGCTTCTATTCAAACCGCAATGTCGCCTTATGGAAACACCAAGCAAATAGGGGAAGAAATAATTACCGATACTGCTAAAGTGACCAACATCAATTCGATTTTATTGCGTTATTTTAATCCTATTGGTGCTCATTCTAGCGCTGAAATTGGAGAATTGCCTCTTGGTATTCCGCAAAATTTAGTGCCTTTTATTACTCAAACGGCTCATGGATTACGAGAAAAATTATCTGTTTTCGGTAGTGACTATCCTACGCCTGATGGAACTGCTGTTCGCGATTATATTCATGTAGTAGATTTGGCTAAAGCTCACGTAATAGCCTTGAAACGATTAATTAATAAACAAAATTTAGCCAAAGTAGAAACCTTCAACCTAGGAACCGGAACCGGAAGTTCTGTTTTAGAAGTTATTAATGCTTTTGAAAAAGTTACTGGACAAAAATTAAATTATCAAATTGTTGGCAGAAGAGAAGGGGATATCACATCGGCTTATGCCAATACCGATAAAGCCAATACTGTTTTGGGATGGAAATCGCAACTGAGTTTGGAAGAAGCTTTATCGAGTGCATGGAAATGGGAAAAGAAAATTAGAAGTTAGATTTTAAGAATATGTTGATAAAATTGTTGGTTTTGTTACTACTGAAATTTTCACTTTTCCACACAAGAAAACTCCAAAATCTTTAAAATATCTGGGGAGTAATTACATTTTTTTCAAGTCGAACCAACGAACTACATGGTATATCCTCTTTGATAAACGGAAAAACTTTTTTTAAATTACTAGAATTATAAACAATCATTGTGAAGAAGCGAAGGATTTGTAAATCTAAAAAAAACCTTACAAATTGTTGGTTTGTAAGGTCTTTCTTTATTTTTTAGCGGCTTCTTCTTTTACTTTTTTAGCCCCTTCTTCTAACTTTTCGGCTCCTTTAATAATAAGATTTTTTGCTTTTTCCTTAATTTTAGAAGAGTCAATTGCGTTTTTTGCTTTTTCTTTAACAGTGTCCAAAGATTGCTTAACGTCTGTAGTAATTGCTTTTGTAACGTCTTTTACCTTTTCATTAGTTTCTTCTTTACAAGAAAATAAAGTCGTTGTAACTGCAAGTAATAAAATTATTTTTTTCATAGTAATAAATTTTAGTTTCCTTTACTTATGCAAGATTAGTGCCATTTTTTTTAGGCATTTATAGTTACAGCATCTTTATCAATTTTGTTCACCAAACCTGTAAGAACTTTTCCTGGGCCAACTTCTGTGAAACTAGTTGCACCATCTTTAATCATCTGTTGTACGGATTGTGTCCATTTTACAGGGGCAGTTAACTGAATAATTAGATTTTTCTTAATTTCATTGGCATGAGAAACGGCACTTGCAGTAACATTTTGATATACAGGACAAATAGGAGTTGAGAAAGTTGTCGCTTCTATTGCTGCCGCGAGTTCTTCTCTTGCTGGTTCCATCATTGGCGAGTGAAATGCGCCGCCAACAGGTAAAATAAGAGCTCTTTTCGCACCTGCTTCTTTCATTTTTTCACAAGCTAGTTCAACCGCTTTATATTCACCTGAAATTACTAACTGGCCAGGACAGTTATAATTTGCAGCTACGACAACACCATCAATGGAAGCACAAATTTCTTCAACAATTTTATCTTCTAAGTTTAATACAGCAGCCATCGTTGAAGGTTTAATTTCACACGCTTTTTGCATTGCAAGGGCTCGTTTTGAAACTAATTTTAATCCGTCTTCAAAAGACAATGAACCATTAGCTACTAATGCTGAAAATTCGCCAAGGGAATGTCCTGCAACCATTTCTGGTGTAAAATTTTCTAATGTTTTTGCTAATATAACCGAATGCAAGAACACAGCAGGTTGGGTTACTTTGGTTTCTTTTAATTCTTCGGCAGTGCCCTCAAACATAATGTCTGTGATTCGAAAACCTAAAATTTCATTTGCTTTTTCGAAAAGTGATTTTGCTATTTCCGAATTTTCATATAAGTCTTTACCCATTCCAGTAAACTGTGCTCCTTGTCCAGGAAATATGTATGCTTTCATCGTGTTTTAATTTTAAATTTATGATATTAATAAAGGCCTAAATCGTTACAAAAATACTAAATCCTATAGATTAATCTTTAGACTTTTATTTTAAAGTTTTAGTAAATAATTAACCTTTACATTCAAGCATTTGTGTTTACATTTGACAAAAGCACAATTCTAATCATAAATGATAAAATTATACGCACTATTTCTTTGCTTAATATTGTTTTCAACCTCTTCACTTTTTGGTCAAGAAATACCTAAAAAATGGAAGTTTGCTTTTCAATTAGACAATAGATTTTCAAGCATCCGAGAAAAAGAAGTTACTGTTTTTGGTATAAAGGTGGGTTTTCAATATAAAAAACTAACCCGATTTGGCGTTGGAAGTTCCTTTATTGTAAATCCAGTTTATTTCGATTATTTTAACAAGAGAGTAAAAGCCCAAGAAACCAATAAAATTAGTTTTTGGTATTTTAGTGTATTCAATGATTGGATTATTTTTAAGAATAAAAAGTGGGAGTGTTTTGCCACAGAACAAATTGGATTTGGAAAGCCTAATTTTACAAAAGAAATTAATAATGACATTGTAAGTGATGTTAATGTAGATTTATTTGTAAATGAACTCTCAGGGCAAGTAAATTATAAAGTAGTAAAAGGTATAGGATTAGGCACGGGCATTGGTTACAGAAATTTATTAAATAAAAAATCGCCTCTCAACGCTACTTTTGATGCACCAATTTTTATTGCTAAAATTATTATTTACCCTGAAACTTTTTTCAACAATTAATTTTTTTCAATAAACTTTTTCGTCTTTATTAATGCATTTTTGACCATTTCGAAATCATTAATTTCATTTTTAGTTGTTTTATCCATCCAATTAATGGTAAAAGTCATTTCGGTTTCATTTGCTGAAATTGCTTGAATGTCATTATCTACATATCCCTCTATACTTGAATGTTCCAATAATAAAAAACGGACTTTATAAGGAATAAACGTTATTTTTTCTTTTAAAATGGAAGTTCTGCCTTCTTTATTTATTTTCATTTGACGGATTACAAAATTTTCATTTTTTTCCATTATTTCAACATCACTTACTCCAGGAACAAAATTCTCGGGGTTATAAATTTTATATATTAACTGCTCCCAAACCTTTTCTAAAGGAGCATTTACTATTTCTGAATGTTGCACCATACTTGTAAAGATTACTTATTGGTTCATCGGAATTTCCATTAATAAAAATTTGGAATTGGTTTTTGCTGAAATATTAAGATTAGTGAAATTCCAAATTCCAAGTCCATCGCGCGTTTCTATTTCTTGTCCATCAACAGTAATTGTTCCTGAAATCACAAAAACATACATTCCATTTCCTTCTTTATTAATAGAATAGGTTTTTGAAAAATCAGTATCAAAATAAGCCAAATAAAACCACGCATCTTGATAGATCCAAACTCCAGCATCCTCTGCATTTGGAGAAAGTATTTGTGCAAAATTATTTTTTTGTTCGCTAGCGTTTAAAGTTATTTGTTGGTAGCGAGGCGTTACATTTCTATATTTTGGGAATACCCAAATTTGAAATAATTTAGTGCGTTGGTCTGCATTTGGGTTGAACTCACTATGTTGTATTCCAGTTCCAGCGCTCATAACCTGTACATCGCCAGTTTTGATTACTTCGGTATTGCCCATGCTGTCTTTGTGTGCCAAATCCCCTTCTAGCGGAATGGTAATAATTTCCATATTATCGTGTGGGTGGGTTCCAAAACCCATTCCTGCCGCAACAGTATCGTCATTTAAAACGCGCAACATCCCGAATTGCACACGATCTGGATTGTACCAACTGGCAAAACTAAAACTGTGATGCGCATTTAACCATCCATGGTCGGCATGACCTCTGGTATCTGCTTTATGAAATACTGTATTTTTCATGTGATAAAATTGAAGAACAAATTTACAACTACAAAATGGTTTTCTTTATATACTTGTTTTATTTTATTAAAATTAATAAATTCATTTAGCAAATAACAGAAATACTATATTTGGAGTGTTTAATATTTAATTATGAAAACCGAAAAAGAAAAAATGCTTGCTGGCGAAGTTTATTTCGGCAACGATAAAGAATTAATTGCGGAAAGATTAAAAGCTAAAAAATTACTTCACAAATTGAATGTTACCGAATACATAATGAATGGAAATTCTAGGAACATCGTGCAACAATTATTACCAAATTCCAATAAACGAATATATATCGAGCCACCATTTCATTGCGATTATGGTTATAATATTTATTCAGGGGAAAACGTATATTTCAATGTTAACTGTGTGATTCTAGATTCGACGAAAATAACAATAGGTTCTAATGTTCTTATTGGACCTGGAGTTCATATTTACTCCTCCACGCATCCGCTTGACGCAAATGAAAGAAGGACTAATCAGATTTCTAAATCAGTTTCAATTGGAAGCGATTGTTGGATAGGGGGAAACGCTGTAATTTGCCCAGGAGTGACTATTGGAAACGGATGCACTATTGGGGCAGGATCTGTTGTAACCAAAGATATCCCTGCTAATTCTTTGGCAGTAGGAAATCCGGCTAGAGTAATTCGTAAATTAAAGGAATAAAAAAACCTCAAAGCGTTTAAGTCTTTGAGGTTGATAATATAGGAGAAAGAAATTAAGCTAATGCTTCTTTAATCCTTCTAAGTGCTTCGGTTAATAATTCTTCGCTTGTTGCATACGAAAAACGAATGCAATTCGGATTTCCAAATGCATCTCCAGTTACAGTTGCAACATTTGCCTCCGAAAGTAAATACATTGAAAAATCATCAGCATTTTTTATTAGTTTTCCACGTAAGGTTTTTCCAAAATAAGATGAAACATCTGGGAAAACATAGAAAGCACCTTCGGGAACATTTAATTTCAATCCTGGAATAGCATTGATTAATCCAACCACTAAATTTCTTCTGCTTTTAAATGCAGAAACCATCTCGTTTAGAACACTAGGATCAGCATCTACAGCGGTTATTGTTGCTCTTTGCGCAATAGAATTAGCGCCGGAGGTTACTTGTCCTTGCATTTTAGTACAAGCTTTAGCAATAAATTCTGCAGCTCCAATGTATCCTATTCTCCATCCAGTCATAGCAAATGCTTTGGCAACGCCGTTAACAGTTATCGTTCTGTCAAACATGCCTGGAATTGATGCTATACTGCAAAAAGTACCCGAAAAGTTAATGTGTTCGTAAATTTCATCTGCAACTACGAATATGTTTGGATATTTTTCTAAAACTCTGGCCAAGGCAGTTAATTCTTCTCTGCTATAAACAGACCCACTTGGATTACAAGGAGAACTGTACCAAATCATTTTAGTTTTTGGAGTAATAGCAGTTTCTAATTGTTCTGCGGTAATTTTGAAATCTGTTTCTACAGAAGTAGGAACTTCTACTGGAATACCTCCAGCCATTTTTACAATTTCAAAATAAGAAACCCAATAGGGTGCAGGTAAAATTACTTCATCACCGTCATTTAACATTACTTGAGCAATGTTGTATAAAGATTGTTTTGCTCCAGTAGAAACTACGATATTTGCTGGTTTATACTCTAAATTATTGTCGCGTTTGAATTTTCTGCAAATTGCTTCTTTCAAATCCATATAACCATCTACAGGAGAATAGGTGCTGTAGTTTTCATCGATTGCTTTTTTTGCTGCTTCTTTGATAAAATCAGGCGTATTAAAATCCGGTTCGCCTAAACTTAAACTAATTATATCTTTTCCTTGGGACTTTAGTTCTCTTGCTAATGCTGCCATTGCAAGTGTTTGGGAGGTAGATAGGTTGTTAATTCTATCCGATAATGAGTCGTTATTCATTGTTGTGTTAGTTGTGATTAAAACGTTTAAATAGGATTAACCAATAAATTATTGGTTATTTTTTTTTATTAAGCAATTTGTGGTTTTCTCCCTAAATCTCTTAGATGTGTAAAGTGGGAGTATAAAGCTGCCCTTGTAGTTTTAAATTCGTTGTATGGCAAATTACATTCCTTGGCACTTTGTTTTACAAATTCTGCTATTTTGTTGTAATGAACGTGACTAATATTAGGAAAAATATGGTGCTCTATTTGGTGATTTAATCCGCCAGTATAGTAATTTATTAACCAATTTTTTGGAGCAAAATTAGCTGTAGTATACAATTGATGAATAGCCCATGTGTTTTCTATTTCTCCATTTTCATCTGGAATTGGATTGTCAGTTTCGTTTACTACGTGAGCCAATTGAAAAACTACACTTAATATAACCCCTGCAGTATAGTGCATTACGAAAAAGCCTAGAATTACTTTCCACCAAGTGATGCCCATAACCATTGGAATTACAAGCCAAATAGAAAAATAAATTACTTTAGTAATGATTAATGTAGTCCAACGAACAGCAGGTCTTTTAAACTCTCCATAAGATAAATTTCTTTTTAAGTAGCTTTTCATTTGAATAAAATCAGTTGTAATCGCCCAATTGAAGGTCAATAATCCGTAGAGGAAAACGGAGTAATATTGTTGAAATTTATGGTGTTTGTGCCATTTTGCTTCTTTTGAAAAACGTAATACTCTACCTGCTTCTAGATCTTCATCATGGCCTAGAATATTAGTGTAAGTATGGTGTAAAACATTATGTTGCACCTGCCAGTTGTAAACATTTCCAGCAAGAATATAAATACTTCCGCCCATGAATTTGTTTACCCAAGATTTATTAGAATAAGCGCCATGGTTCCCATCGTGCATTACGTTCATTCCAACGCCCGCCATTCCTATTCCGATTACAATGCTCAATAATAAATACGTCCAAAAAGGCATATCCATTGCAACAAGGAAGAAATAAGGAGTTAAAAATATAGTAAACATTACCGCTGTTTTTAAATGCAGTTTCCAGTTTCCAGTTTTATCTATGTTATTTTCTTTAAAATAGTCGTTTACTCTTTTATTTAGCGTTCTAAAAAATTTTATATTATCGTTTTTAGAAAAGACAGGGGGTGTGTTATTCATAATTTTGTAATTCAAAAAGTTACACAAATATAATTATTAAAATTTTTTATAATCTAAAACAACTCACAATTATTAACTAATTGTTCTATTTTTGCATAAAATCGACATTATGGAAGTAATTTTAAAAGAATTCCCAAATCTCACAGAAATTCAGGTAAAACAATTTGAAAAACTTCAATATTTATATGAGGATTGGAATTCTAAGATAAATGTAATTTCGCGAAAGGACATAGATGAATTATATTCACGCCACGTATTACATTCCTTAGGAATTGCTAAAATAATATCCTTTACCAATAGATCTAAAATTATGGACGTTGGTACTGGTGGTGGTTTTCCTGGAATTCCTTTGGCGATATTATTTCCAGAATCTGATTTTTATCTGATAGATATTATTGCTAAAAAAATAAAAGTTGTAAATGAAGTCGCTAATGCATTGGGATTAACCAATGTAAAAGCGGAACAAATGCGTGCTGAAAACGTTAAACAAGAGTTTGATTTTATTGTAAGTAGGGCAGTTACTAACATGCCCGATTTTGTTTCTTGGGTAAAAGATAAAGTTCGAAAATCCAATAAAAATGATTTACCAAATGGAATATTGTATCTAAAAGGTGGTGATTTAAGCGAGGAATTGAAGGATTTTCCAAAAGCAATCGAATACAATTTATCCGAATTTTTCAAAGAGGAATTTTTCGAAACTAAAAAAGTGGTGCATTTGCCATTGAAAACAAAATAAAAAACGCTCTATTGAAAATGCCCCAAAATGTTAGACACTATTTGGGGCATTTTTTGTCGAATATTTTGTAGGTTATCCTTTTACTATCTTCTTAGTGATAGATTCTTTTTCATTTTTAATGGTTAAAAAATAAACCCCATTAGATAAATTTAAAGGAATTTCTATACTTCCGTTGATGTTTTGGTCAGTAGAAGTAAAAACTGTTTTTCCTGAAACATCAGTTATTGAGATTGTTGCATTTTCTATTGCATAATTAGAATTGATTTCTAAACTAGTAGTAACAGGATTTATTATCCAAAGAGCATTTCCAAAATTTTGATTGTCAACTGATAAAGGTGTCGTGTGGATTTTTTCAATAACTGCATCAGTTTGATTAATTGACATCAACGGAATTACAGATGTTGTTGAAACACTTCTAAATACATAATCTGTTGTGGATATATTTGGGTCAAAATAGGAGTAGCTTGTTTGAACAACAGTACCAACATTTGGAATGAATCCATAATTTAAGGTTAGACTTAACACATTTTTCATTCGGGTTACATTACCCGAATACCCTCCATTACCTGCATCATTTAAGGTTAATGTCCCATAAGAATCAACAGTTGTTGTTAAAGTTCCTGTAAAAGTTCCAGAATAGGTGGTGTAAGTGTAGTTCCCCGCAACATTAGAATCGGTAGTGGTATAGCCATAATTCATTGGAAAAGTCCCAATTGTAGCATTGTTAGTAACGAAATTCGCATTAAGTCCTGTAGTGTTTAATCCGGTTATTGAAACCACTCCGCCAACGTTTTTAGTATAAAGATATCCAGTAGCTACATTTGCACCTTGAGTATTTGCAGATATAATGTTTGTAGTAGTTCCGGGATAGGTTGCTAATTCTTGTACGGAAGGGGATGCGTAGGTATGGACTGAACTTCCCAAAGAAATCATTTGATTAAAATTCCATGTTTGATTAGGTCCTGCCGGGCTATGATCTAGTGGAGTTCCAGAAGTAAGCATTAAAAAGTTTGTATTATTATCTCCATAAAAGGAATTAATTGTGCTTTGGGAGAATCCAATAGTAGTAATCCATAGTGCAAAAAAAAGTATTCTTATTTTCATTTTTTTATTAATTAACTTGAATTCAAATATACAAAAAATCGTCAATTGCTAAATAAAAAAGCTCAAACATTTCTGAATGAGCTTATTAAAAAAGTAAAAATTTGTACATTAAATTATTCTCCCAAAAAAGGGTAGCGATAATCGTCTGGAGTAATAAAAGTTTCTTTGATAGTTCTTGGTGAAACCCAACGTAATAAATTTTGCATTGAACCTGCTTTATCATTCGTTCCTGATGCTCTTGCGCCACCAAATGGCTGCATTCCTACAACGGCTCCAGTTGGTTTATCATTAATATAAAAATTTCCGGCAGCGTTTTGTAATGCATTAGCAGCTTCTACAATAGCATATCTATCTTGACTGAAAACTGCTCCTGTTAATGCATATTCTGAAGTCTCGTCTACCAATTTTAAAGTTTCACACCATTTAGCATCTTCATATACATAGATGGTGATTACCGGACCAAAAAGTTCGGTTTCCATTGTAGCATATTTAGGATTGGTTGTAACAATAACAGTTGGTTCAATAAAGTAACCTTTCGATTTGTCGTAATTTCCACCAAGGATAATTTCGGCATCGGAATCTTTTTTAGCTTGTTCAATAAAACCTGCTAATTTATCAAATGAACCTTCGTGAATAACTGCTGTTACGAAGTTTCCGAAATCTTCTGGCGACCCCATTTTCATAGAGTTCACATCGGTTATTAATTGTGCTTTTACAGCCTCCCATAAACTTTGTGGAATATAAGCTCTAGATGCAGCCGAGCATTTTTGTCCCTGAAATTCAAACGCTCCACGAGTAATTCCGGTAACGACTTGTTTTACATTGGCTGATGGATGGGCTACAATAAAATCTTTTCCTCCAGTTTCTCCAACTATTTTTGGATACGTTTTATAGGTATGGATGTTGTTTCCAATTTTTTTCCAAATTTCTTTGAATACAAATGTAGAACCGGTATAATGAACTCCAGCAAAATCAGGACTTGCTAGCACAGTATCAGTAATCATAACAGGATCTCCAAAAACTACGTTTATAACACCATCTGGAACTCCGGCTTCTTTAAAAACATCGATTATTATTTTGGCAGAGAATACTTGGCTATCGCTTGGTTTCCAAATTACAGTATTTCCCATTAATGCTGCACTTGCTGGTAAATTGGCAGCAATTGCAGTAAAGTTAAATGGCGTAATGGCGTAAATAAATCCTTCTAAAGGGCGGTATTCTACTTTGTTCCAAACATCGGAAACTGATTTTGGTTGGTCGTTATAGATTTGGGTCATGAATTCAACGTTGTAGCGCAAGAAGTCAATTAACTCACAAGACGCATCTATTTCGGCCTGAAAAATAGTTTTGGATTGGGCAATCATGGTAGCAGCATTAATACGCGCTCTGTAAGGTCCCGCAATTAATTCGGCCGCTTTTAAGAAGATCGCTGCCCTATGTTCCCAAGGCATTTGTGACCAAGTTTTTCTTGCTTCTAATGCAGATGCAATGGCATTTTCTATATGGTTTTTTTCGGCTATATGATAGGTTCCAACGATATGTTGGTGTTCGTGTGGTGCCGACATATTTTTGGTATTTCCTGTACGAACTTGTTCGGATCCAATATACATTGGGACATCGATAGTTTCGTTCCACATTTTTTTGTATGCTGCTAAAACTGCTGCTTTTTCTGCCGAATTTGGAGCGTACGATTTTACTGGTTCGTTGACCGCTTTGGGTACGTGAAAGAATCCTTTTGACATAATATAGATCTTTAGTTTGTTAGAAATTTAGATTGAATCTTTTTAATTATTCGATAAGTAACAAAAGTACAAAGGTTTTTTCGAACTTAGGACAACAAGTAAGATTAAACTTTGGAGTTTTCTTTTGTTTGTGATAGGCATAGCCCAGATAGTAATGTAAAGCTTTGCGCAGGGAAAAGCCATTTTTTCTTGTATTAAAACTGCGACCTTGGGAGCTCGTTTTTAGACTTAGAAAAAAAGATTTTCACCAGCAAACTTGAAATGTATAGCTGGATTGGCTTCTAGTTTAAAGCAAAAGGAGCATTTAACCGAAATGCTGGAACAATTACGCGGAAATTATTGGTTGTGGTGAAATTAATCATATTGAAAAAACCTTTCATGGAGCCGTATGGGGAAGAAAGGAGGCAGCCAGAGGAATAAGTATGAGTTTCACCGGGTTTAAGCACTGGTTTTTTTCCAATAACACCCTCTCCAACAACTAATTCAACGTCATTTAGCGAATCGAAAATCTCCCAATGGCGCGAAATTAATTGAACGGAATCTTTGCTTGAATTTTCTATGGTTATTTCATAAGTAAAGGCAAAGTGTATCTTGTAGTTTTTGAAGTAGGTTCCTTCAAAACTTGTCTTTACAGATATTTTTATTCCTCTTGTTATTTGGGTAACCAAAAAATATGTTTTTGTAAAGTTACAAAATTATTGAAAAACTAAATATTTATTGGGTGTTAAAAATGTATTAATTGATTATGTCTGTTGAGGTTGCAATTCCTTTTCCGATAACTCTATCATAACGTTCATTGTTTTCTCGATAATAAATTATAGCTTGGTAGTTGTTTTCGGTTTGCCAAAAGTTGCCGTCAATTGCATTTTGATTATCAATTTTTCCCTTGCTATCGGCAATAGTGTAGCAGTAATTAGTAAAGCCTTGTTTTATCATCATTGCTTTTTCGTAGATCCCCTTTTTCTCGTTATAATCCATTTTATTTTCATCGGAAAGGTTGTAGTTATTGAACATTCCGGTGATGTAAATATTTTTATTTTGATAAAAAGCAGGAGCCGAAAGTGTGAAGTAGATCCAAGCATAATCCGCTTCGATTTCACTGTTTTCCACATTTAAATTAGTTACTAAAAAATTTCCGTTAATGTCTGGCCAAAAGGTATATTGTTGAGATGCTCGAGCATTATTTGTGTAGAGGTAGCAATTGTACAATCCGCCGCTAGAATCTATACGTGCAATACTGTTGGTGGCTGCTCGGATGTTTTTATTTTCAAAAAATAGGTATTCGTTGCCAGCCCAAAATTGGGTCTCCGAATCGTATTTATATATTAAATCATTGCCAATAGTGTACATTGGATGGATATTAGTAATGGCATTATCCAATCTTCCGTTTTGTAACAACATAACTTTGATATTGGTAAGCGGACTTTGAAATGTTATGGCACTTGTGCGTATGGTAAAATCTAAATTGTGTTTAAATGGTAAATCGGGATTTGTCCGCGCTCTTTTTATTTGCATTGGAACCGAGACCAATTCTTCATATATAATAAATTTTCTAGAAAAAACAACTTCTTTACTATCATTTAAGACGCTAATTATATAGTTTCCGGTAACTTTTAACTGGGTTAATTTATTGGGAAATGAAAGTTTGTAATGGGAGTAAATCTGTAGTGCATTAAACGAATTGGTGTATTCTTGTATTCTTTGATCGTTAAAACCATTTAAATATTCGTTAACCGATAACTGCGATTGCTTCCAATTGTAGTCGCAATGGGTAATTTTATAATAATAATTATCTTCTGAACCATGAAGATCGTCAAATTGAAGCTGAAAAGAATCGCCTAATAAAAAAAGCGGTACTGCATTTTGCCCATTTTGAACAAAAGAAATAGTTTTAATTGAAAATGGAGGTTGAACCTCTTTTTCTTGTGCAGATATAGTGGTTGTTAAAAAAAGGAAAACCGGAAGGAGAAGGATTTTTTTAAACATAAAAATTCTATTTTCAAATGTAAAGATAGTAATTTTTATTATTTGCTATTAGGCGAAAGTTTATTTTAACTTAAAACAAACTGGGATAATTTCTCCTTTGGCCAAACAATATTTTTCTACTAATTCTGGAGAAAGTTTGGCGGTATAATCTTCTTCAATTACTTTAAATCCGATGCTTCTTAGTTTGTCAAAATAATCTCTACCGTAAACTCGAACGTGATCGTATTGACCGAAGATTTTAGCACGTTCTTTTTGGTCTACTATAGAATCGTCTGAAAAAGTAGTAGCTCGAGATAACTCCTGCGGAATTTGAAATATCCCCATGCCGCCGGGTTTCAATACGCGGAATAATTCTTGCATTGCTTTGGTGTCGTCTGGAATATGTTCTAAAACGTGGTTGCAAAAAATAATATCGTAAGCATTGTCTTCAAAAGGCAAGTTACAAATATCTGCTTTTACATCTGCCAATGGCGAAAGTAAATCGGTTGTAGTATACTCTATATTAGATTGCTTTTTGAATCGTTTATAAAATTCTTGTTCGGGAGCAAAATGCAATACTTTTTTCTTTTCTTTAGATGTAAAAAAATCGGGTTCATTTTGCAAATACAACCATAATAAACGGTGTCTTTCTAGCGAAAGTGTACTTGGTGAAAGCACGTTATTACGCTGCTTTCCATAGCCATAAGGCAAAAACATATTAAAACTTTTGCCATCAATAGGATCTGTAAATCGACTTCCTTTTAATAAAAATGCTATTATTGGCCGCACTACAATACTCAACCGGATTAATATTGGCCTTGGTATGGTATTTAATATAAACTTGAATATTTTTTTCATTTTTTTACACAAATTACACGAATTATCACAAATTTTATTTCGGTATAAATTCCACAAATTTCACTCTTCTTTTTTTATTTTTACAAAATTATTCTTTTGTATTTTAAGCTATCTTCTCCAAAATTAACTAATAACCCAATTTTGTTTTTAGAAGAGGCTAAATAATTTAAAGTTTGTTTAGTATCGCTTATAGTTAATTGCGATATTGCTTTAACTTCAAAAATTATTTCTTCAAACACCACAAAGTCTGCATTATATTTTCTTTTTAATACAATATCTTTATATTGTATTTTATATTCTTTTTCTCTTTCAAAAGGGATAGAGTTCACATTGAATTCATATTCTAGTGCATCCTTATAAACAACTTCAGAATGTCCTTTTCCAAGAATATTATGAACTTCCATGCATAAACCAATTATTTTATAAACTTCTGCTTTTAAATATAAATCTTCCATATAAATGTATTTACATTAAGATAGTAAATTTACTAAAGAAAAACAATTCAAAAAAATGAAATTTTAAAATTAGTGAAATTTGCAGAGCAAACTAATTAGTGAAAATTAGTGCAATTCGTGTCTTTTTTAAAACTTTATTCATCATAGTAAATTTTGTAAAGCAAAACAATTCAAAAAAATGAAATTTTAAATTAGTGAAATTTGCAGAGCAAACTAATTAGTGAAAATTAGTGCAATTCGTGTCTTTTTTAAAACTTTATTTATCAAAATAAATTATTAAAAATTGTGTAAATCGTTTCTAAATCAACGGTTTTCTTCTAAACTCATCTTCTTCATTACTGACAATACCCAAAGCATCATAAACGTATTTAAAAGTAGATAAAATTTCTGGTTTTCCATCTATTAAGGCTACATCGTGTTCAAAATGTGCGCTGGGTTTACCATCGGCAGTTAGAATTGTCCAACCATCTTTAAGTTGTTTTACGTTCTTAGTCCCCATATTAATCATTGGCTCAATTGCAACTACCATTCCTTCAATAAACATTTTACCTCGACCACGTTTCCCGTAATTTGGCATTTCAGGATCCTCATGCATTTTTCTTCCTAATCCGTGACCCACTAGTTCACGAACAACGCCGTAACCATGGCTCTCACAATATTTCTGTATAGCGCTTCCTACATCCTCCACGCGATTCCCAATTCGGAATTCCCGTATACCCACATAAAGACTTTCTTTAGTAACTTGTAGTAATTTTTTCACCTCTGGTGCTACTTCTCCAATTTCAAAACTATATGCGTGATCGCCATAAAATCCATTTTTCAAAGCGCCACAATCTACCGAAATAACATCGCCATTTTCTAGCGGTTTGCTGTTCGGAATCCCATGAACAACCTGCGTATTCGGACTTACACACAAAGTATTCGGGAAGCCATAAAGTCCTAAAAATCCCGGAATTGCCCCATGATCTCTAATGCACTCTTCGGCTAATTTATCTAAATATAAAGTAGTTACACCTGGCTTAATAACTTTTGCTATTTCTCCTAAGGTTTTAGAAACAATTAAAGCACTTTCGCGCATTAATTCTATTTCTTCTCTTGTTTTTGGAATAATCATTATCTTTAATTGAGAGTGCAAAAATAGTGAAAAGTGTTCAGTGTTTAGTCTTCCTTTATAGAATATTTCCTATCCCAACCACCAAGTAAGTAGCAATTGAGTATGCCACTAATTAATTTATAAGGTGTAAGTTCTTATTCTCCTCCTTTGGAGGGGTGTCCGAAGGACGGGGTGGTAAAAAGTTTCAGTTCTAAATAGGTTTTAATAGAAACGAAAGGCTTTCCATTATAGTAAATCAAATCCCACTTTTCGTTTCAGTTTTCAAAACTGCCAACTTTGAAAGGACTTCATTTCAAATAAAATTCATTGAACTCCTTAAAAAAATAATAGCAAAGCGATGATAAAAAGTTCTTGTCTTTTGGGAAATTAGTTGTCCAAATTCGCCATGATTTTAAACATTTCAACATTTGAAGTAAAATACCTATTTTCCATATTTAATTCCGTTAATTGTGAGCCTACCAAATTGTTTTCTCTTGAATTTATTAAAAAAAGTGAGCTTTCTCCAAATGAAAATAATCGCTCTTCTGAGGTTAACATAGCATTATAATCTTTAACCAAAGCCGAAATTAATTTGAGTTGCTTTACCAAAGAATTGATTTCAATTTGTTGAGAAGAAATTTTATTTTTTAATTGTACCCGTTCTAAATCTAATGTAAATTGAGCATCTTGAATTTTAAATTTAGCCATTTGCAATCCGCTACGTTCTTTTCTTAAAAATAGTGGATAACTAAAGTTAACACCAATTTTGAAATTATTAAAGTTAGTAGAATTCCAATAACTAGGTTCTGATAAATAATGGTATCCTAAGTCTATTTTTGGTAATAGATTATTCGTTTTAAGTTTTCGTTCTAATTCAAGTATGGCAATTTTACTTTGTAAGGCATTTATTTTAGGATGATTTTCTATGGCTGTATCAGATACTATTAAATCATTAGTCTTTAATGTTTCCTGAATTGTCATTCCCAGTTGATCCTCTGGAATAATACTTTCCTGAATTTCTAAAGGCACATTATTTTCTAACCATAAATAATTAGACAATTCAAGTTTAGATTTAGCTAATTTCAACTGTGAATCTTCTAAATTTAATTTTCTGTTTCGCACCACAATTCCTGCTTCAATACTATCTATTTCTGGCTTATCTCCATTTTTAATTAAATTGGATACACCGTTATAACGAACTTCGGCATTTTTTAAATAATTTTTATATAGTTGCACTTGGCTATAATTTAGTTTCCAATTAAAATAGGCTATTGAAGCTGCGTGCAAAACTTCAATAGATTGTAATTTTCGTTCTGCTTGACTCCATTGCAATTGAATTTTGGCTTTTTGCAAATCAGCCATTCGTTGATTAATTAATAATCCTTGTCCTAACGGAAGGGTTATTCCTAAGGAGGTTAAGCCTTTATTAGGCAATGTATTTTGGGGGTTTAAATAAACTCCTTCATTATTGTCAAAACCTGCTTTTACTTCAACTCCATACCAAGTTGGAATTTTGAAATTACTGTTTAAAATTGAATAATAGGTATTGTCTTTAAATTGTTTTTTATCGAAATCAACTTCAATTTTCGGATCAAATGCACCGCGAGCCATCATCAAGTTAGCTTGTGCATTATTTATTTGAAGATTTGCGCTTTTTACCAAAGGATGGTATTTTTTTACATAACCTAAAAATTCATTGTAAGAAAGTTCATTATCCTTTTTTTCTTGTCCAATCAAGGAAATGCTCAGCATTAGAAATCCTAAAATTTTCCTCATTACTTTTTTTCTTTAATTAGTTCTACTTTTGGTAGGTAATAATTAGGAGGAAAACCATTAAGTGTTCTCCATAATTCATACCAAATTGGTACATTTTCAAGTAAGGCTAATGTTTGAGCACCCGACCCCATACTAATTTGCTTTGGCCAAGTATCTTCATTTTTGTCTGGGGCAATTAAAACTCTAAATTTTCCATTCGAACTTATAAAATTTTCAATAGCTACTATTTTTCCTCCAAAAGTTCCATAGCTCATTTTTGGCCAACCTGAAAATACTACCGTAGGCCATCCGTCAAACCAAATTCTAACTTTTTCTCCTTTGTGAATTAAGGGCAAATCATTTGGCATTACATAAGTTTCAACTGCAATATCATATTTGGATGGCATGATACTTACCATTTGCGTTCCTTCTTTTATGGTTTCACCAATTCCAGATTGTAAAGTGCGGTTTATAAAACCATCTTGCGGCGCTTTTATATAATACATGCCGTTTCGTATTTGATAATTTACATACTGATTTTGCAGTTTATTTACTTGCGCATCGGTGTCGTATTGGCTGCTCAATGCGGTGTATTGATCACTTTGTGCTTTAGAACTTTTTTCGGCATATTCAGCATTAATTCTATTTACTTCTACCTTGGTGTTTATTAATTCGTTTTTACTGGTTAAAATTTTATTTTCTTGTGTAATAATTTTTGCTTCAACCTCTTGCAGTTTTAGTCTTTTTTCTTCTACATCCGTTAAGGGCTTTAATCCTTCTTTGTTTAACGTTATCGATCGATTGTATTGTGTAGTTGCAATCTTAAGTTGTGTTTTTATAGCAACCAAATCCATACTGTCGCTTTTTACTTTTAAAATCGACTGTCGAATTTTATTTTGAGCTTGTTGTTGTTTTAATACTTTTTCATTTTCAATAGCATTAATTTGTTCGGATAGCGTATTAACTTTACTGCCATAAGATTTTGATGCCATTTTTTTAGCATCTACTTGACTTTTTGTATTCGCAACTAAATTTGGATCAAAATAGTCTTCTTTTACTTCAGATATAAAAACGATTGTATCTCCTTTTTTCACGTAATCTCCTTCTTGCACATACCATTTTTCAATACGACCTGCAATTGCAGAATGTATTGTTTGTGGGCGTTGATTTGGTTTTAATGCTGTAACAGCTCCTGAACCAGAGATATTTTGTGTCCAAGGGAGAAATAAAATCACTATACCAAAAAGGGAGACATAGAGTATTATTTTATTTAAAATTTTATAATGGGGTCTATTTCTCAAATTTTTGACAGAAGTATATTTATCAATATTTTCTGTTATCGGATTTTTTTCAGATATATTTAGCATGGCAATTATTTATTGTTGTCGGTAATTATTTCTCCATCTTTCATAGTTATTACTCGGTTGCATTTTTGTTTCCAATATTCATTTTTGGAAGAAACAATAACAGTCCATTTATTTTTTGCTTCTGTAATAAAATCGATTATTTCCATAGCTGCTTTTTCATCCATTTTATTCAGAGGATCTTCATAGAATAATACTTTTGGTTTGTTAACAATACTTCTTGCCAAAACTATTTTTTGTGCATTAGAAGAGGACAATTGTCTGCCATCGGAGAAGATTTTTGTGTTTAAACCCTCGGGTAATGATTTGATAAACGAACTTAATTGTGCATTTTCAATTGCCCATTTTATGTCTTCGTAAGATAGGTTAGGACTATTAAACGTTATGTTTTCTAGGATTGTTCCTTCAAATGGCATTTCCCCCTGAATAATTGTCCCAATTTGTGAGCGATAATTAATCAAATCTATTTTTCTATAAGTAGCATCATTTAAAAAAAACGATCCTGAAACAGGTTGTAAAAATCCAGATAGAATCCGTATTAAAGTAGTTTTTCCTGATCCATTAGGGCCTTCTAGAAATATTTTCTCCGATTGATCAATTTTTAAATTTATAGTATTCAATATAACATTACTTGAATCCGGAAATTTGAAACTTAAGTTTTCCGTTTCAATGCAAATATTTGTGAAGCAAAAGTCGTGCTCTTCTGTTGTTGGTTTTTCTAAATTTAAATCAACAATTTGACCTATTTTTTCAACTGAGGTGAGCACATCGTACAAGCTTTCTAATCCAATAATAATTTTTTCAACAGAATTTATTACCAGTAAAATAATTATTTCAGCAGCCACAAATTGGCCAATATTCATTTTTTGATTCAACACTAAATAACCGCCAATTAAAAGCAAACTTGCCGTGATAATAACTTTAAATCCTATTAGTTGAATGAATTGTCTTTTGATAATTTTAAAATGTTTTTCCCTATTTGATAAATATTCTTCTACAAGAAAGTTATTTTTTTGAAGAGCAAATTCAAAGTTATCTTTTTTGCGAAAACTAAAATTATTACGAGCTATTTCTTGAAGCCAACCTGCAACTTTATATTTGTATTTAGATTCTTTTAAACTTGAGGATAGTCCAGATTTGAATGAAAATTTAAAAATTGAATAAAGCAATAGTAATAGTAAAATTCCAAAAAATACAAAAAAGGGATGGTATAAGGAAAGTAAAATGATACCGAAAATTATTTGCAATAGTGCAGTAGAAAAATCAATTAATAGTTTTGAAGTTCCTTTTTGAATCGTTAAAGTATCAAAAAAGCGATTGGCCAATTCAAGCGGATATTTATCATATAATTCTTCAAAAGTGATTTTAGGCAAGCGGTACCCGAATTCAAATGAAGAACGGACAAATATTTTTTGTTGTAGATTTTCAGTAATTCTAAGCTGCATTAGAGACAAAATCCCAACTAAACCTACTCCAATTACAACTACAAAAACAAGTACAAACCAAGATATGCTTGTTCGACCTGCCTGAATTAAATTGATAATAGCTTGAATCCCTAGTGGTAGGGAAAGACTTACCAATCCTGAAAAAATTGCATAAAAAAAGATTTGTGAGATGTCTCGTTTATCTAATTTTAATAAATTAAAATAGCGTTTTAAAGGTGATGGATTCATAATTTTTTTATTTTAAAGTTTTTTCTATTAAATCCAGGTAAAAGTTGGTTGGTGAATTGTCTTTATTACAATTCGTTATTGTTGTTAAATGGTCTTTCAAAAAATGTTGGTGTAATGCACCTTCAACTATTGATGAGGCTAGGGTTTTTGAATAAATATATTTTGGGTTTACTTCATTTATCATTTCAATTATTCTATTTATCACCCTTTTATATATTAGAAAAAAACCTTCTTTATTTTCTTCATCTATTTCTTTGGTAATAATAATTTTATTAAATTCTTGGATAATTATTTTATTTAAAATAGTTTCATTAATATGCAAAGTAGAGCTGTCATCTTCCACTTTTTCAGTCACTATGGTAATAGCCTTTTTTAATCGTTCCATAGGATTTGTAATATTATTTGTAGTAAAAACCATCCTGTATTCTATCCAACCCCAATACCAAGAAGACAAGTAAAGCATTAGCTTGTGTTTGTTTTCGAAATAGCGGTAAAGAGAGCTTTCGTTAGATTGAATCCTGTCTCCTAATTTTTTAAAGGTAAAATTTTCAAAGCCAATTTCATCAATTAATAGGATGCTTTGTTCAATTATTTTTTTGCCTAATTCAGAGGTCTCCGGGTTTTTAACATAGAGTTTTGAATTCACTGTAATAATAATGTTTGAAAGTACGATGTGCATAGAAATTAATATAAATATTTGCAAAGATAATAGTAATACTATTACAAATGAAATTTTAACTTTTAATTATATAAAAAAAGAGACTCAAACTAATGAGCCTCTTTTTATATATTTAAGTGAGAATAGTATAACAACTATTTCCAAACGGCAAAGATATTTTAATGTAACATCTCGCTTTCAATTATTAGTTGTAGTAAAACTCCTATTTTTTATTTAAACGCTGGAATTCCAGTAATATCTGCACCAGTAATTAACAAATGGATGTCGTGGGTACCTTCGTAAGTGATTACCGACTCAAGATTCATGCTGTGGCGCATGATAGAATATTCGCCTGTAATTCCCATTCCGCCTAACATTTGACGTGCTTCACGAGCAATGTGAATAGCCATATCTACGTTATTTCTTTTTGCCATTGAGATCTGAGCCGTGGTAGCACGACCTTCGTTTTTCAAGACACCTAATCTCCATGTTAGCAATTGCGCTTTGGTGATTTCAGTTATCATTTCGGCTAATTTTTTTTGTTGTAATTGAAAGGAAGCAATAGGTTTGTCAAATTGGATTCTTTCTTTAGCATAACGTAAAGCAGTGTCGTAACAATCCATGGCAGCTCCAATCGCTCCCCAGGCTATTCCATAACGAGCAGAATCTAAACATTGCATTGGCGCTCCAAGTCCAGATTTTCCTGGCATTAAATTTTCTTTTGGAACTTTTACGTTATCAAAAATTAATTCTCCAGTTGCAGAAGCACGAAGCGACCATTTGTTATGCGTTTCTGGAGTTGTAAATCCTTCCATACCACGTTCTACAATAAGTCCATGTATTCTTCCTTCTTCATTTTTTGCCCAAACTACAGCAACATCTGCAAAAGGTGCATTGGAAATCCACATTTTGGCACCATTCAATAAATAATGATCCCCCATATCTTTAAAATTAGTAACCATACCACTTGGGTTGGAACCATAATCGGGTTCGGTCAAGCCAAAGCATCCCATGAACTCTCCAGTTGCTAATTTTGGTAAGTATTTCATTCGTTGTTCTTCTGTCCCAAACTTCCAAATAGGGTACATCACTAAAGAGGATTGTACTGAAGATGTTGAACGAACTCCAGAATCGCCTCTTTCGATTTCTTGCATTATTAATCCATAAGAAATTTGGTCTAATCCTGAGCCGCCATATTCTTCTGGAATATAAGGGCCAAATCCACCAATTTCTCCTAAACCTTTTAATATTTGTTTTGGAAATTCTGCACGTTGGGCGTAATCTTCTATAATTGGGGAAACTTCGCGTTTTACCCACGCACGAGCAGAATCACGAACTAATTTATGTTCTTCAGTTAGCAAATCGTCTAACAAGTAATAATCAGGTGCTTGAAATAAATCTGGTTTCATATTTTAATTTTTAGTTAACGAACACGCTTGCAAATTTACATAAACATATTTAGTATTTAGTTCAACAAATGTTATAAATTTTGTAGATATGATAATTATTTAGGAAAAATAGAGGTAAAATGTGATAAATAGTAAATTTACATTTTAAGATAAAATGCTTTAGTCAACTCTATATATTCTTGGGTGTATTCGTGTCGTGAGTTTTCAACTACTAATTCATCTGAAGTTAATGTACTTAGTTCGTAGCGCTTAAAAGCCAACAAACTTCGTTTTATTTCCGTTGTTGGAGTACCTTTTACGCGGGTTACTTTTATAGGGAAAAGTTCTATTTCGGCACACAAATCAATGAATTTTTCTTCTTCTTTAAACGGTATGATTACAGCGAAAATTCCGTTTTCCGAAAGTAATATTTCAGCTGCTTCAATTAAATTTTCAAAAGGTAAGGCGTCTTGAAATCGAGCTATATCACGCTGTTTATTTTCGGATTTATAGTCTTCGGAATAAAATGGAGGATTAGAAACTATAATGTCGTATAGTTCTTCGGGATCTTCTACAAACTCATCCAATCCTGCGTGATAACAAAATAATCGATCGCCCCAAGGTGAATTTTCAAAGTTTTCTACACATTGTTCGTAAGCGTCTTCATCAATTTCTATGGCATCAATTTGTTCGGCATTGCTTCTTTGGGATAGCATGAGAGACAAAATTCCAGTTCCTGCTCCAATATCTAATATAGAATAAGGATTATTTTCTAATGGACACCAGGCTCCAAGTAAAACGCCGTCGGTGCCAATTTTCATAGCGCAGCGATCTTGGTTAACTGTGAATTGTTTGAATTGGAAATTAGACAACTTAGATTTTTTAGAATATTAGATAATTTAGATTTTTTCAATAGTCGCAGACATTTCTAATAATCTAAAAGCGTAGCGAATCTAAAAAATCTATAAATACATTTCCACAAGTCCTTCCGGCAAATTCATGATTACCTTTTTATTTTCTCTATCAATTTTAACCAAGAACTGGTCAATCATTGGGACAAGAATTTCTACATTACCATTGATAACTTCAAATAAAGGTTGGGCAGAAGTGTCGTTTATGGAAACTATTTTTCCGAAAACTCCTAAACGTTGGTCCTCAATTTCAAAACCAATTACTTCGTGGAAATAAAATTTATTGCCTTCTAATTTTGGCAACATAGCTATAGGAAGGTATATGGAGCAATTCAGAATGCTATCTGCTTCTGCTTCGTCATCTACATCTTCAAATTTAACTCGGAGAAAGTCATTTTTATGTAAAGAAGAATTTTCAATAAAAAATGGAACCAAGTTTTTGTTGAATTCAACAAAAACCGATTCCATATTTTCATATAACTCAGGCTCATCTGTATCTAAATAAATTAGTACTTCGCCTTTGAAACTAAATTTTTTTGCAATTTTGCCTAAATAGAAACAATCTTCTTTACGCATTATTGCATAGGTATTAAGCCTCTGTAGCTTCGTTATTTTCTTCAGCAACCGAAGTTTCCTCAACGGCAACTTCAGCAACTTCTTCTGTAGCAACTTCAGCAACCGGAGTTTCCTCAACGGCAACTTCAGCAACTTCTTCTGTAGCAACTTCAGCAACTGGAACTTCCTCAACGGCAACTTCAGCAACTTCTTCTGTAGCAACTTCAGCAACTGGAACTTCCTCAACGGCAACTTCAGCAACTTCTTCTACAGCAACTTCAGCAACTTCTTCTTCAGTTACTTCTGATGCTTCGGCAGCTTTCAAAGCTTCAGCAGCAGCATTAACTCGTTTTTCATTAGCAACTTTTTCTGCTTTCAAAGCTTTTGCTCTAGCATCTTGTTGCACTTTAGATAAACCTTCTTTTTTAGCATCTACTTTTCCAGCTTTATCTTCAATCCAAGCTGCTAATTTAGCGTCTGCTTGTTCTTGAGTTAAAGCTCCTTTTCGAATACCTCCATCAAGGTGGTGTTTCAATAAAGCTCCTTTGTAAGAAAGAATAGCTCTTGCAGTTTCTGTTGGTTGTGCTCCATTGTGTAACCATTGTACCGCTTGGTCAAGGTTTAATTCAATAGTTGCAGGATTTGTGTTTGGATTATAAGTTCCTAATTTTTCAAGGAATCTACCATCTCTTTTTGCGCGAGCATCTGCCGCTACGATCCAATAAAAAGGTTTTTGTTTTTTACCGTGTCTTTGTAGTCTAATTTTTACTGACATAATCTTTTGATTAAATTGAGGTTCTCGACCTCGGTTAATTAAGTTTGCAAAGATATAAAATTTTTCCGTTTTAACTAATACCAAATAAAAAAATACTTTAACTTGGAATTTTACCGAAAAAAACTATTTTTGTAGTTATAAATTTAATTAGAAATGAAAAAAATAATCTCACTTATTATAATTTTAGTAACTTTTATATCTTGTACTACCGATGTAAAATTTAATAATCCAGGTTTTCAGGCATACAGAGACGGTATATTATTTAGAGCATTGGATATAAAAGCCTACAAATCAACTTCTACGGGCGCAATTTCTTTTGTTGCCACAGCCCAAGATGAGCAATTAAATTTAAATATTGATAGTGGAAATTTAGGAACTTATTATTTAGGAACCTCCAACACCTCAATAAATGCTACTTACAGTTCTACTTTTAATTCTGTTTCTTTATTATATAAAACTAATATAATTTTCGGTCCAGTTGCAAAGATGTATCCATACATGGATAGCGGTGGTGCAGGCTATGTTTCCGATTGGACTATGGTAAACGGAGTAAATGTTTGTTCAAATTCACATCCTACTACTAATTCTGGTTCTGGTATTGGTCTTAGACTTTGTTTAACTACTAACGCATCCGGAGCTGTAACTTCGGTAAAAGTAGCATCTCCAGGAAATGGGTACAAAGCAGGCGATTTGATAACTATTGTGGGTGGCGACGGAAATGCTAAAATCATCGTATTAAATGTTGAAGGAAGTAATGGAGAGATCAACATTACTGAAAATACCGGAAATACTGTTTCTGGAAATTTTAAATTTAACGCTATAAATAGTAACGGAAATCCTTTAGGTGATGAGCTGGTTAATTTCCAATACGGTACAATCTATAAAGTGCCGTTGATAGCTGCACCTTAAAAACACTTAAGAAATAAGAAATCATAAAAACCATTTGTATAACAAATGGTTTTTTTATGTTAAAAAACAATTAAAGTCTAATTTATAATAGATTACGCATTTTTTTTGAGTATCTTTGACATGAATTTTAAAATAAAATTATGAATATTTTTGTTGGAAGTCTTCCTTGGAGTATAGAGGAAGCAGATTTAAGAGAGTCTTTTGAAGTATATGGATCTGTAAGTTCTGTTAAAATTATTACTGATAAATTTACTGGAAGAAGTAAAGGATTTGGTTTTGTTGAAATGGAAAGCGATGAAGAGGCTGAAAAAGCAATAGCTGAATTGAACGGGGCAACTGTTGATGGTCGTACAATTGTAGTTAACAAATCAGAACCAAAACCAGAAGGAGAAAGAAAATCTTTTTCTAACAATCGCTCAGGTGGCGGTGGTTACAATGGTGGCGGTAATTCTCGTGGTGGCGGTGGTTACAACGATAGAAACAGTGGTGAAGGTAACAGAGGAAGATACTAGTTTTTCAAACTTATTATACTACAGAAACCATTCGATAATTCGAATGGTTTTTTTTTATTTAAAGCGAATCGTTCAGGGCCTATCCCAAACCAAATTCCCGTTTTTCGCTTCAATCTGGCACTGCGAGGAACAATGCAAGAAATACACTTTTTATTATTCGCAATGCCAGGATTTTCACTTCAACCGGGGCTAACTAGCCATCCTTTTTTATTTTTGTTAATAACTAAAATTGACAATTCATTCCTTAAAATGTACTTTTGATACATCTCAATAATTCAATTATTTTGATTTTCGACATTGACTTTTGCAATTGCTATTGACTTTTGACATTGATTTTTTAATATGTATTTAATATTCGACACCGAAACCACCGGACTTCCTAAAAAATGGGCTGCACCAATTTCCGACACCGACAATTGGCCGAGATGCGTCCAAATTGCCTGGCAGTTGCACGATGAAATGGGAAACCTCCTGGAGCATCAAGATTATTTGATACTACCGGAAGGTTTTAATATTCCGTATGATGCCGAAAGTATCCATGGAATTTCTACCGAATTGGCACAACAGCAGGGGATTTCGTTAAAAGAAATGTTGGATAAATTTAATACGGCATTATCCAAAGCGAAGTTTATCGTTGGTCAAAACTTAGGCTTTGATGTCAATATTATGGGTTGCGAATTCTACCGCATTGGAATCCAATCGCCAATGTCTTCCATGCCTATTCTAGACACCTGCACCGAAGTTACCGCATCTTTATTAAAACTTCCCGGCGGAAGAGGAGGAAAGTTTAAACTTCCAACCTTAACCGAATTACACCAATACCTTTTCAACCAGCCATTTGCAGAAGCCCACAACGCTACCGCAGATGTGGAGGCAACCACTCGTTGCTTTTTAGAATTAATTCGAACTGAAGTTTTTACCAAAACCGAACTTCAAGTAGAACAAGAATTCTTTGAAGATTTTCAACTTAAAAATCCTAGGGCATTTGAATTAATTGGCTTAAAACATATAAATCTTAAAGAGGCTTCTGATAAAATTCGACAGCAATTTGGCGACACGGGAAATGTGCCAATTTCTAAAGAAACTCTATCGGTAAATAAGCAAATTCTTCTCGACACCGATTTTGTTCATTTGCACAACCACACCCAATTTTCGGTTTTACAATCTACCGTTTCAGTAAAAAATTTGGTAGCTGCTGCAATTCAGAATAAAATGCCTGCTGTGGCCATGACCGACATCGGAAATATGATGGGGGTTTTTCACTTTGTAAGGGATATTTTATACCACAATAAGACAGCAGAGACTAAAAATAAAGTTGCAATTGAAGCAGGTGAAACTCCAACAGAAACTGTCCTTAAGCCAATAGTGGGGTGCGAATTTTTTGTTTGTGACAACCACAAAGATAAGAACAGAAAAGACAATGGCTTCCAAATAGTATTCCTTGCCAAAAACAAAAATGGCTACCACAATTTGGCCAAAATGGCTTCCATTGCTTACACTGATGGTTTTTATTATGTTCCAAGAATTGACAGAGAAATCGTAAAGCAATTCAAAGAAGACATCATTATTCTATCCGGAAGTTTATATGGTGAAGTTCCAAATAAAGTACTAAATCTAGGAGAGAATCAAGCCGAAGAAGCCCTTCTTTGGTGGAAAGAACAATTTGGCGCAGACTTTTACATTGAGTTAATGCGCCACAATCAAGAAGATGAAAATAGGGTGAATTCATCGTTAATTACATTAGCAAGAAAACATAATGTAAAGACGGTTGCGACAAACAATTCGTTTTACATCAATAAAAAAGATGCCAACGCACACGATATTTTGCTTTGTGTTCGCGATGGTGAAAAACAATCTACACCTATAGGTCGTGGTCGGGGCTATCGTTATGGATTGCCAAATCAGGAATATTATTTCAAGTCGAGTGAAGAGATGAAAAAACTTTTCTCCGACTTGCCTGAGGCCATTTCAAACACCGCGGAAATTGTTGATAAAATTGAAATTTTCGATTTGGCACGGGAAGTTCTATTACCAAAATTTGACATCCCTGAAGAATTTTTAGTTACAGATGATGCAGATGGCGGGAAACGTGGCGAAAATAAATTTCTTAATTACTTAACTTACGAAGGTGCCAAAAGAAGGTATAAAGAAATAACACCCGAAATTCAAGAACGCATTGATTTTGAACTATTAACAATACAAAATTCAGGCTATCCAGGCTACTTTTTAATTGTGCAAGATTTTATTGCCGAAGCTCGTAAAATGGGCGTTTCGGTTGGTCCAGGTAGAGGTTCGGCAGCAGGTTCGGTAGTAGCTTATTGCCTGGGAATTACCAATATCGACCCTCTTTTGTATAACCTACTTTTTGAGAGATTTCTTAACCCAGACAGGGTTTCCCTTCCTGATATAGATATCGATTTTGATGATGAAGGAAGAAGTAAAGTTATGGATTACGTAATCCAAAAATACGGTTCCAAGCAAGTAGCACAAATCATTACTTATGGGACGATGGCGGCCAAATCCTCTGTTCGGGATACCGCGCGTGTATTGGATTTGCCGTTATTTGAAGCCGATAAAATTGCTAAGTTAATTCCGTTGAATTTAAATTTGGCGAAGATATTTTCCATGGACGATGCAAGTCTTAAAAAAGCACTCCGCCCTGAAGATTTTGATAAAGTAAAAGAATTAATTGCCCTTGGCAAGGCTTCTGATTTAGGAGGAGAAACAATCCAACAAGCCCAAGTTCTTGAAGGAAATTTAAGAAATACAGGAATTCATGCGTGTGGAGTTATCATCACGCCCGACGATATAACTAATTTCGTTCCGGTGGCAACCGCCAAAGATTCTGATTTATATGTAACCCAATTTGATAACTCGGTGGTAGAAAGTGCCGGATTATTAAAAATGGATTTCTTGGGTTTGAAGACCCTAACTTTGATAAAAGACACCGTAAAATTAGTAAAATATAGAACGGGTAAAGACATCAATCCCGATGAATTTCCTATTGACGATTTAAAAACCTTCGAACTTTTCCAAAGAGGGGAAACGGTGGGTATTTTTCAATATGAAAGTCCGGGAATGCAAAAATACATGAAGGAATTAAAGCCAACGGTTTTCCCCGATTTGATTGCTATGAATGCCCTTTATCGTCCGGGTCCAATTGCTTATATTCCTAGTTTTATCAAACGAAAAAATGGTGAAGAAGAAATAGTTTACGATATTGATGCCTGCGAAGAATTGCTTAAAGATACCTACGGAATTACCGTTTACCAAGAGCAAGTAATGCTTTTGTCGCAAAAATTAGCAGATTTCTCTAAGGGAGATGCTGATGTTTTGCGAAAAGCAATGGGAAAAAAACAACGGGACGTTCTTGATAAAATGAAACCTAAATTTATTTCGCAAGCGGAAGCCAAAGGGCATGCGGCCGATAAATTAGAAAAGATTTGGAAAGACTGGGAGGCCTTTGCAGAATATGCTTTTAATAAATCGCATTCCACTTGTTATGCTTGGATTGCCTACCAAACGGCCTATCTTAAAGCCAATTATCCAGCCGAATATATGGCTGCGGTTTTGTCTAACAACATGAACGACATCAAGCAAGTTTCCTTCTTTATGGGAGAATGCAAACGCATGGGATTAACCGTTCTTGGTCCCGATGTTAATGAATCATTTTACAAATTTACAGTTAACGATAATTACGCCGTTCGTTTTGGAATTGGAGCTGTAAAAGGAGTTGGGGCCAATGCTGTAGACACCATTGTTCAAAACAGAAAAGACGCTCCGTATAAATCTATTTTCGATTTGGCTAAAAAAATCGATTTGCGTGCCGCCAATAAAAAAGCCTTCGAGAGTTTGGCTTATGCCGGTGGTTTCGATTGTTTTAATAATACACATCGTGCACAATATTTCCATATTGAAGGCGAGGGGATTACCTTTTTAGAGAAAGCCATCCGTTATGGATCGAAATTTCAAGAAAACGAAAATTCCTCTCAAGTGAGTTTGTTTGGCGAAAGCAGTGATGTTCAAATTGAAGAACCAATAGTTCCACCTTGCGAAGATTGGAGTACCATGGAAAAATTAGCCAAAGAAAAAGAAGTCGTTGGCATTTACATTTCTGGTCATCCCCTGGACGATTACCAAAACGAAATGAAATATTTCTGCAACGTTCGCTTAACGCATTTAAAAAGTTTAGAAAGTTTAGTGGGTAAAACGCTAACTTTTGGCGGAATTGTAACCAATGTGCAATATCGAACTGGTAAAAACGGAAAAGACTGGGCAATGTTTACTCTAGAAGGATATGACGAAAGTCATGATTTCAGAATTTTTAACGAAGAGTATTTAAAATTCCGTCATTTTTTAGTAAATAATCAGTTTATTTATTTCAAAATTAATGTTAAAGATGGTTGGGTAAACCGCGAAACTGGTAAAAAATCCGATCCGCAAATCACCTTCCAAGATGCTAAATTATTAGCCGATGTGTTACCAACATTTGCGAAAAAGCTATCTATTAACTTGAATATTCAAGATTTGCGTCCTAATTTAATTCAAAAATTAAACGAAGTATTTAAAGCAAATAGTGGCGAGAACTCTGTGAATTTTGAGGTCATGGAAATAGAAAAAATCATCAAAGTAGAACCAATAGTAAATCCAGTAGTTTTTATTCCGGAAATTTCAATTGAAAATGAAGTAGACAGTGATATTTTAGATACAGAACCAGAGATTGAACAAGCAGTAGTTGAAACAGAAATACCGGTTGCAGTAGATGAAAACCGAGTGGTTACAAGGCTGTCCATGCCGAGTAGAAAGCTAAAAGTAAAAATTTCTAATGAATTATTACTCGAGTTAGAGCGATTGCAGATTAATTTTAAATTGAATTAAATTCATGGATAAAAAGAAAGTATATTTATTTATCGACGAAAGTGGTGACGCATCTTTTTATGCCAAAAAGAATAAACTACTTATTGGAAATGAAGGCTTTCAACCTTTGTTATTACTTGGTTTAATTGTATTAGAAGACAAGAAAGTAATTCATGAAAAAATAAAAAATCTCCAAGAAGAAATTAAGAATGACACTTTGTATAATTCTTTAAAATGTGTTTCAAATCCAAAAGGATGGTACTTTCATGCAAGAAATGATCAGCCTGAAATTAGAACAAAGTTTGTTGAATTAATTAGAAAAATGGAAGGGTTTAAATCATACATAGTTATTGGTAGAAAACGTTTAGATCTTTTTCATAGAAAACATAATAAATCTGAAAGCGAATTTTATTTTGACATGGTTTATCATTTGTTAAAAGATAGATTAAATAAAGAAGATATTTTTTATCAAATATTATTATCTAATCGAGCAGGAAATTCTGGAGAAAAATTAAAAGAAGCGATTGAAAAAGCGATTGAAAGAGATAACAAGAAAAGAAAAACACCAATTACAATTCATTATGATTGCAGAACAATACCAAGTAATATTACTCCAGAATTAAGTATAATAGACTATTTGATGTGGGCACTTCAGCGTTATATACTTCTTAAGGACAGTAGATTTTATAATGCTTTAGTAGAAAAAATGAACTTGATAATTGATTTATACGATTTCGAAAAATTTGGAAGTATAAGTAGTAATTATTATCTTCCAAAAAAGAATAAATTCGAATTAGAAAAAGCTAGCGAATTTAAAACTGACGGATATATAAACAAAAAAAGCAATCTTTGATAAGCCGTACCAATACTGGTAACCTCTGCAAGTGCAGATTATGCTAAATCAAAATTGCCTATGCAAATATACGAACATTTTTAATAAAATTGAATTAAATACTTATATTTGAATAGCAAATATATTAAATTACTAAAAATAAAACCTTCCAAAAGGTTAAATAAAACTTATTACAAATAATCACTTACGCTTGAATAAATTGAGCTTTTTAAAAAAGAATTCCAAAACACGTTTAATCATATTAATGAAAAACAAGACAAAGAATAACCTTACGAAAGTGAATAGTTTTTTATTTTATTAACTCAATTAATCAATAAAAACAATTAAAAAATAGCCAAAAGTAATACAAGTTACATTTATGGAACTAAATATTTATCTACATTTGCATATTGAAACAAGTTAAACTTTTAAAATAAAAATATATGGCATTAGCAATAACAGATGCTACTTTTGATGAAGTAGTATTAAAATCAGACAAACCGGTAGTAGTAGATTTTTGGGCAGCATGGTGTGGACCTTGTAGAATGGTTGGACCAGTTATCGATGAAATTCATGGCGAATACGAAGGAAAAGCAGTTGTGGGAAAAGTTGACGTAGATGCAAACCAAGAATTTGCAGCAAAATACGGCGTTAGAAACATCCCAACGGTGTTAATTTTCCAAAACGGTGAAGTGGTTGGCCGCCAAGTGGGCGTTGCTCCTAAAAAGACCTATACCGATGCTATCGACGCATTGTTGTAGTATTTTCAAATAAAATATTAAATTAAGTCTGGCAATTGCTGGACTTTTTTTATAACTATTTTTTTCAGGAGCGAAACTTTTGGCATTTTCGGTAATGGTCTTTCCTGCTTTCGCCTTTAGTCTCGTTCCGTGCCTCCACGAGAGCTATCGGCTCAATCAGGGCTAGATAGGATTTGTCTTCTGTGAAATTTATTACAACACTTCTAAACCAATAAACTTTCTAAACCAGTAAACATTTTTTCATTACTTTTGAAATATGAAAATAGAAGAACAAAAACAACTTATTTCTGGCTTCAAACATTTAGAACTATTAGCCAACCAAGTAGTAGAAGGCTTTATTTCGGGCATGCACAAATCGCCATTTCATGGATTCTCAGCCGAATTTGCTGAGCATAAAACCTATAACGTTGGCGAAAGCACCAAACACATCGATTGGAAATTATTTGCCAAAACCGATAGATTATATACCAAACGATTTGAAGAAGAAACCAATCTTCGTTGTCATTTAATTATTGATAATTCTTCGTCCATGCATTATCCAAAACTAGAGAGCAACCAGCCTTTTTACGAAAGCAAAATTGGATTTTCTGTCCTTGCTTCGGCTGTGCTTATGAGCTTGCTTAAAAAGCAACGCGATGCGGTTGGGTTAAGTGTATTTTCGGATAATTATGAATATTATGCTCCAGAAAAAGGGAGCGATCGACACCACCGAATGTTATTGCACAAGCTAGAAGATTTAATGGTTACGCCAAAGCAATCTAAGTCTACCGATACAATAACTTTCCTACATCAAATTGCTGAAAAAATGCACCGCCGTTCGATGGTTGTTATTTTTACAGACATGTTCCAGTCTGAAAACCAAGAAGCGTTGTTTAATGCGCTACAGCATTTAAAGCACAACAAACACAAAGTGGTATTGTTTCATGTTATTGATGAAAAAAGAGAGTTAAATTTCGATTTTGACAACGCACCACGCAAGTTTATAGATGTTGAAACAGGGGAAATTGTAAATCTATTTGCTGAAAATGTAAAAGAAGAATACGAAAAAAATCTTCAAGGATATTTTAAAAGTCTTTCTTTGGCTTGTGCCCAAAATAAAATTAAGTATGTGCCGGTGAATGTGGGAGCAAATTTCGAAAAAATACTTACAACTTACTTGGCTGAAAAACAAATGTTTGGTTAATTTGAAATAAATAAACTAAAAAAATCCGTTAAAACACTTGCAAATTTAGAAAATCAATGTATATTTGCAACCGCAATAAAGCGAAGGTTTGGTAGTTCAGTTGGTTAGAATACATGCCTGTCACGCATGGGGTCGCGGGTTCGAGTCCCGTCCAGACCGCTAAAATTGGGAAAAGCACTTTGGAAACAAAGTGCTTTTTTGCCCAAAAAAGCAAATGAAATGTAATTGCTGAATTTTATTTAAAATCAGTAACTCATTCAAAATTAGTTGTGTTGTTTTCGCTATGGATTTGTAACCCATAGCACGGTTTAGTAGTTAGACCAATGAAAAGCTTTCCACTTTATTGTGGATGGCTTTTTTGCTTTTAGGGAACTTTGTAATTTTCTAAATCCCTAAATTAGTAATCTTTTTCTAAAAAACTAACAAGTTTTTTTACTCTATTTTGTATAATTTTTTTCTTATAAATAAAGTTTGTATATTTGTCAATAACAATACATTAAGGAGTATAATGACTACTTTTTAATATAAATTTTATTATTATGAAGATTTTTTTCCTTTTAGTTACCTTTTTTTCGATTCATTTGGTTGAAGCTCAATTATTAGTTGATAATACAACCCAAACTCCTGCTCAATTAGTTCAGAGTGTTCTTTTAGGTAATGGAATTACGATTTCAAACTTAAAATTTAACGGATCAAGTGCTGCTGCTAATGCTATGCGAGATCAAGTTGGTAAATTTTCTAACGGAATTTCAACTAATATTGGGCTCTCATCAGGATTAATATTAGCTACGGGCAAAGCAAATGTAGCAATCGGACCAAATAATCAAGGTGGTGCTTCACAATCACCTGCAATTCCTACTACAGGCGATGCCGATTTAGCTCTGCTTACAACTGGAACGGTGAAAAATATAGGTATATTAGAATTTGATTTTATTCCAAGTGGAAATAATTTGCATATTAATTTTGTTTTTGCTTCTGAAGAATATCCTGAGTTTGTTGGTTCAACATTAAATTCTAATGATGTTTTCGGAGTTTTTATTAGTGGCCCTGGAATTAATGGTCCTTATAGTGGAAATGCAAAAAATATTGCTTTAATACCTTCTACAACAACGGAAATTACAATTAATAATTTAAATGCAACTACTAATTGGATATATTATACTAGTAATGGTATTGGCACAACACCATTAGTAAATAATACTATTCAATACGATGGGTTCACAAAAGTTATTGCTGCTTTTAGTAATGTGCAAATTGGACAAACATATCACATTAAACTAGCAATTGCTAATGTGTATGATAATTTATATGATTCTGCAGTTTTTTTTGATGCAGCTAGTTTTACTTCTAACACGACCTCTACGTTTGTCTCCACACCAACCTCGTATCAAGTTTGTAATGATAACAACGATGGTGTTTCCTGTTCGTTTGTTTTAAATACTAAAGACTCTGAGATTTCTACTCAAGCTGGACTTACAATATCCTACCATTTAACTCCAACGAGCGCTCTAACTGGAGCTAATCCTATACCAAAAAGCACCCCATATTGTAATCTTTCCAATCCACAAATGATTTACCCACGGGTTTATGATCCAGCTACCTCTTCCTATCTTTCTTGCTCTCCATTCCAACTAGTAGTAAATCAAAAACCAGTGGCCAACCATCCAGTTGCTTACCATGTTTGTGATGAGGATACCGATGGAATTCAAACTTTTAATTTACAAGTAGTTACCCCACAGGTATTAGGAACTACCTTGCCGGCAGGGGATTATACCGTTACGTATTATACTTCTTTGGCAGATGCACAGGCAGCAACTCCATTTATTACTCCACTAACCGCATTTGTAACTGCAAGCACTACCGTGTGGATACGAGTGCAACATAACACAACAGGATGTTATGATATCATCACGGAATCTTTAGTTGTAGATCCATTGCCACTTTTACCATCTTTAAACTACTTCCCACAATACGAACTTTGTGAGACAACTCTTCCAGTATGTATCGAAACATTCGATTTAACTACTACATTAGCTACTATCCTTAATGGACAAACAGGCATGCAA
>CANGWK010000022.1 GCA_947457615.1 Flavobacteriaceae bacterium | reverse complement strand
TAATTCAGGAGCTACAACTTCAACTACAGCTGTATGTAGTGGAACTAAAAATCTATTATTAGCATCCGGTTCTCAAGGTACTATCCAATGGCAGTACTATTATGCAGGAACTAGTACTACAGTTGTTACTAATACAACAAGTGGAGTTACTTGGATGGATGTTGCAGGAGCAAATTCTACAACCCTAAGTGCATCTAGTGCTACAATTGGTAATGTTTGGTTCCGAGTTAAATTAACAAGTGGACCATGTGCAACTTTAGCATATAGCGTACCAGTAAATGTTTGGTTTAAAACGTGTACTACTAAAATTGAAGATGCTACTATAGAGTTTAAAGCTACAGCGTATCCAAACCCATTTGCAGAGAACTTCAAACTAGATGTTAAAACTAGTAGCGAAGAAGCTTTACAAATTAAAGTTTACGATATGTTAGGTAAATTAGTAGATAACAGAATCCTAGAAACTACAGAAGTTGAAGGATTTGAAGTAGGTGCTAACTATCCATCTGGAGTTTACAACGTGATTGTAAGCCAAGGGGATACAGTTAAAACACTACGTGTGATTAAACGATAGTCTCTGTTAGACAAATCAAATAATTTAAAGCCTCCTCAAGAAATTGAGGAGGCTTTTTTGATTAATTCAAACTATGCTATAAGTGGTCTTTTAATATTAATTATTGGTAATTCAGAGGGCAAAGAAAAGATTAATATGGTTTTTCAATAATTATAATAATTTGTAGACTTAAAGAAAAAAAACTATTTTTGACATTATTATTATTATTATCTACAAACTATAAATATTTTTCTTATGAAGAGATTTTTCTTAGCTTTTGTTTTTTGTTTTTCTGCTATTTACGCACATTCACAATCTGGATATGATATTACGATTAACTTGAAAAATTGTAATGATACTATAGCATTTCTTACTTTTTACCAATTTGATAAAACATTAATTAAAGACACTTGTACCTCTATAAAAAATGGCAGAATAGTTTTTAAAGGAAAGAATAAATTAGACAAAGGAATTTACACTTTAGTGAGTCAAAAAAAGTCTATTTACTTTGATTTTTTCATTGACGATCAAAATCAAAAATTAGAGATTAATAGTGATTTAAGTAAAAATGATTTAGAGGAATTATCCGCAGTTAATTATCCTCTTCAAAATGAATTTTTTAATTACATTAAATTTATTAATAAACAAAATAAAGAATTTCAAGAATACAGAACTTCTATTAATGTTAAAAACAAAAAGGATACGCTGCTTTTAAACGAAAAACAAAAAGTATTAGACAAGAGAATTCAAGGCTACGAAAAGGACTTTTTAGAGAAAAACAAAGCAACTTATATTGCAGATGTAATTAATTTAAAGATGGAAAAAGTAATGCAAGATATACCTAAAGCATCTAATGGTAGACCGGATAGTATAGTTGCATATAATTACTACAAAAAACATTATTGGGATAATATAGATTTTAAAGAAGACGCAACTATGCGTAATCCATTCTTTTTTTCTAAGCTAAAAAAATATTTCGAATCGGTTATTATATCGAATCCAGACACCGTAAATGTAGAAGTTGATCGGATTTTAGGTAAACCAAAACCTGGAAGTCTTCTCTACAAGTACATGCTGGCTCATTTAATTTATACTTATGAAACATCTAAGATAATGGGATTAGACAAAGTTTTTGTTCACATGTCTGATCAGTATTTTAAAACAGGAAAAGCCGCAGGAATATACGATGATGATTCGGTTATAAATAGAATAATGAAAAGAGCCGATTTATTGCGGCCTCTACTTATTGGTGCTAACGCTCCCGATTTATCTATGATAAAAGCAACCGACTATGACATTGTAAAAAAAATGGGGTTTGAATCCGCCAAAAACAGTGAGGAGGCCACCAAGGTTTATTATGCAAATGAAGCAATACTGAATAAAATGTTTAACCACCTTTATTCTGTAACTGCTGATTATATTGTTTTGGTTTTTTGGGATGTTGATTGTGGTCATTGCCAAAAGGAAATACCGAAACTAATTAAATTATACAATGAACTAAAACAGGAGAAAAAAGATTTGAAAGTTTATAGTGTATATACTTTACACGAAGGAGATAAATACCTAAAATATATCGCCGACAATGGTTTGCAAGATTGGATTAATGTTTATGATGGTGCGCACATAAATAACGTGACTGTTAAATATGATGTATATTCAACTCCAGTAATTTATATTTTAGATAAAAATAAAAAAATAAAAGCTAAGAGAATAGGGGTAGAGCAGATTAAAGATATTATTGGTGAAATGGAAAAAGAATACAAGAAAAAATAATATTAACTAACTTATTTAAAATACTATTATCATTTTTGGAATTTTTGAATCTACATTTTTCACAAAAAATCACTGTTAATTGCAATTTTTTCACTAAAATTGGTGTCATTATATAATCCATCCAAAAAATGAAATCAATTAAATTTATTACCCTTTTTCTATTAACAGGTTTTTTATCTGTAGCACAACAAAAAATTTCAGTTGAAGAAATTTATACAGGAGTTTTTCGTGCCAAAGCAATGGACGAATTACAATCCTTAAAAAAGACCAACCAATATACTGTACTTAATAGCGATAGAGCTACTAAAAGTCAACAAATTGATTTATTTGATTTTGCTACATTACAAAAAGTTGCCACGTTAATTGACACTAAAAACATTCCTGCCTTAGTAGATGGAATTGACAGTTTCAATTTTAGTAAAGATGAAAAACAAATTCTTATTGCTAATAACACCAATCCTATTTTTCGTCATTCGTTTACTGCAGATTATTATTTGTATAACATAGCAACTAAAGAAATCACTAAATTATTGGACCAAGTTCAGGAGCCTACCTTTTCTCCAGATGGAACTAAAATTGGTTATGCTAAGGCAAATGATTTATTTGTTTTAGATTTAATTACTAAAAAAACTACTCAAATCACAGCCGACGGAAAGAAAAATTCAATAATTAATGGAATTACGGATTGGGTATATGAAGAAGAATTTGCTTTTGTAAGAGCTTTTGATTGGAGTGCCGATAGTAAAAAACTGGCCTTTATTCGTTTTGATGAAAGTGAAGTTCCTGAGTTTTCAATGAATATTTACAAAAAAGATTTATATCCAACAGTGGAAACTTTCAAATATCCGAAAGCTGGAGAGAAAAATGCAGTAGTTTCATTATTTGTATACGACATTACTTCTTCTGCTTCAAAAGCTATTAATTTAGGTAATTATTCTGATTTCTATATTGCAAGAATGAAGTGGACTAATGACGCTAATGTGCTTTCTGCGCAAGTTTTAAATCGCCACCAAGACAATTTAGATTTGATTTTTATAGACGGAACAACTGGAATTGCTAAAGTAGTTATGAATGAAAAAGATGCTGCTTATGTGGATGTTACCGATAATTTAACTTTCCTCAAAGACAATAGTTATATATGGACTTCTGAAAAAGACGGATACAATCATATTTATTTATATGACAAATCAGGAAAGTTAAAAAACCAAGTTACTAAAGGCAACTGGGAAGTAACCTCGTATTATGGGTTTGACGAAAAAGCTAAAACAATTTATTTTCAATCTACCGAAAATGGTTCTACTATAAGAGATGTTTATAAAATTTCGCTAGACGGAAAAAATAAAGTAAAGTTATCCCAACAAGTAGGAACTAATGCGGCTACATTTAGTCCAAATTTTGATTACTTAATAAACACCTATTCATCTGCAACTACTCCTCCAATCTATTCTTTGAATAATTCAAAAGATGGAAAGCAAATAAAAGGAATAGTAGACAACACGTCACTTTTTGAAAAATTAAAAAAATACAATCTTCCAACAAAAGAGTTTTTCGAATTAACTACCGATAAAGGCAACAAACTTAATGCTTGGATTATTAAGCCAAAAGATTTTGATGCTTCTAAAAAATATCCTGTATTTATGTACCAATATTCTGGACCAGGTTCACAACAAGTGGCAAACCATTGGTTGGATACAAATGACATGTGGTTTATGATGCTATCCCAACAAGGTTACATTACGGTTTGCGTGGATGGGAGAGGAACTGGATTTAAAGGTGCTGCATTCAAAAAAATGACTCAAAAAGAGTTAGGAAAATACGAAGTGGAAGATCAAATTGATGCTGCTAAAGTAATAGGGAATTATTCTTATGTTGATAAAACTAGAATTGGTATATTTGGATGGTCGTATGGAGGATTTATGGCAAGCAACTGTATATTAAAAGGTGCCGATGTGTTTAAAATGGCAATTGCAGTAGCTCCTGTCACCAACTGGCGTTTCTATGATAGCATTTACACGGAACGTTACATGCAAACGCCGCAAGAAAATGCAAGCGGCTACGATACCAACTCGCCAATAAATTTTGCTGACAAATTAAAAGGAAATTTTTTATTAATTCATGGAACGGCCGATGATAATGTGCATTTTCAGAATTCCATGCAGTTTATAGAGGCGTTGGTTCAAGCCAATAAACAATTTGATTGGGCGATTTATCCGGATAAAAACCATGGGATTTATGGTGGTAAAACCAGAATTCAGTTATTTAATAAAATGACGAATTTTATAAAAGAGAAATTGTAATTTTAACTCATCACAATTTGTGATGAAATAAAAAATAAAAAAAATGATAAAATATCGAGACTTAATAAGACGTAATCCAAATATTAGGTTTGGTAAACCATGTGTAAGAGAAACTCGAATTTCTGTTTACGATGTTTTGAATTGGCTTGCTAACGAAATGACATTTCAAGATATTCTTTCCGATTATCCAGAATTAACAGAAAAAGATATTTTGGCTTGTTTAGCTTATGCAGCAGATAAAGAACATAAAATTGAAAGTGTTTAATGAAACTACTTTTTGATCAAAATATTTCTTATAAAATTGAAAAAAAAATATCTTTATTATTTTCAAAATCTAAACACATTTCTAGTTTAGGATTAATTAATAAGGATGACATTGAAATATGGAATTTTGCTAAGAAAGAAAATTTTACAATTGTAACTTTTGATTCTGATTTTTTTGATATCAGCATCATTAATGGTTGTCCTCCAAAAATAATTTATATACGAAAAGGAAACCTAACTACAAATAAATTATTAGCACTTTTAGAAGAAAAACATTTGATTATAAGGAATTTTATAACCAATCCAGAAAAACAAGACATAGCATGTCTTGAAATAGATTAAACTATAACAACTAAATAAAAACTAAAACAATTAAAAATGAGTGAACAAGTAAAAACAGGACATCCAAAAGGGCTATACTTCCTATTTTTCACAGAGATGTGGGAACGATTTAGTTATTATGGAATGAGAGCAATCTTCATTCTATTCATGACTAAAATATTATTAATGAAAGATGCAGATGCGTCTCAAATTTACGGAAGTTATACCGGTTTAGTATATCTAACACCGCTTTTAGGAGGTTACTTATGTGATAAATTTTTAGGAAACCGAAGAAGTATTCTTATTGGGGGACTATTAATGGCTATAGGGCAATTCTTTATGTTTTTAAGTGCTTCTGCTGGAGCTGACGGTGGAGTTTCATTAATGTGGATGGGATTAACTTCCATTATTATTGGAAATGGTTTCTTCAAACCAAATATTTCTACAATGGTAGGGCAATTATATCCTGCAAATGATAGAAGAATAGATAGTGCCTTTACTATATTTTATATGGGAATTAATCTTGGAGCATTCTTTTCGCCTCTTATTTGTGGTTCCATGGATTTCAAATGGGGATTTTTAGCTGCTTGTATTGGTATGTTATTAGGTTTAGTTGCTTTTGCATTAGGTCAAAAAAAATACTTAATATCGGAAGAAGGAAAGCATATAGGTTTGCCAGTTAAAAATTTAGAGGCAAAAAGCATCGGAATGATAATTGGTTCTATTGCAATCATATTTTTTATGTTAAACTTTAAACAAATGTTCAAAAGTGAAGTTGATATTATTAGTTATTTTATTTATGGTGCAATGGTAGTTATGCCTATTGTAATACTAACAGATAAAAGCTTGACTAAAATTGAAACACAAAGAATTTCTGTAATTTTTATACTTGCTTTCTTTGTAATCTTCTTTTGGGGTGCATTTGAGCAAGCAGGAGCTTCCTTAACACTTTTTGCAGACAGACAAACCGAAAGAACTTTATTCGGATGGGAAATGCCAGCATCTTATTTTCAATCGGTTAATCCATTAGCTGTTATTTCTCTTGCGCCAATTATGACAATTGTTTGGGGATTTTTATATGCCAGAAAACTGGAACCATCTTCGCCTAAAAAAATGGCAATCGGATTAGGATTAGTAGCAATGGGTTATGTAGTTATTGCAATTGCTGTTAAAGGATTAGGATTAGGTGAAAAAGTATCCATGTGGTGGTTAATAGGTTTATATGTAATTCATACTATTGGAGAATTATGTTTGTCTCCAATTGGTTTATCAATGGTTTCAAAATTAGCTCCTTTACGTTTATCTTCTTTAATGATGGGGACTTGGTTCTTGGCTAATGCTGCAGCTAATAAATTTGCTGGAACATTAAGCGCCTTAATTCCAGGAGGAGAAGATGGATCAGGTGGTGCAACTTCATTTATAGGATTCCAAATAACCAACCTATATGAATTCTTCGTATTATTCATAATTATGTCAGGATCTGCAGCTGCAATTTTATTTGTATTGAGTTCGTGGCTAGAAAAAAGGATGCATAATGATCATGTTGAAATTGCTCAATAGAACTAAAAAATAAAAAATATTTTATATCTTTCAAACCTACAAGAAACCCTTGTAGGTTTGTTTTTTAATTGAATTACTATGTGGAAAAATCATCCTAAAGCATTGCCTTACTTATTTTTGTCCGAAATGTGGGAACGTTTTGGTTATTATTTAATGATTGGAATTTTTACATTATATCTTAAAGATGTAGAAGCTGGATTTGCTATGACCGAAAAAGAAGCTTCCGATTTATATGGAACTTTTATCGCTTTAGTATTTCTAACACCTTTTATTGGAGGACTGGTAGCCGATAGATATTTAGGCTATAAAAAATCAATCGTAATTGGAGGTATTATGATGGGTGCAGGTTATTTTATGATGGGAATTCATAGTTTGCCAATGCTTTATCTAGCAATGACTTTGGTAATAGTTGGAAACGGTTTTTTTAAACCAAACATTTCAACATTATTAGGAAATTTTTATTCAGAAGATAAATACATCGATAAGAAAGACGAAGGCTATAATATTTTCTATATGGGAATAAATGTAGGGGCTTTTATTTGTAACTTCTTTGGTGCCGCTTTACAAATACTTTTAGGTTGGCAATATGCCTTCATGGCTGCAGGTTTAGGAATGTTTATTGGAGTAATTGTATTCCTTCTTGGAACCAAGCATTATGGTAATAAAACAGATAAAAAAGGAGTGCAACATGGCGATATGCCGTTTTATAAAATTGTCCTTTTTATATTAGTTCCTTCCATTATTTTCGGAATTATTGGATGGTTTTTAAAAGGAGTAATCTCAGAAACAAACACTAATAGCGCTATTTTTGGTTCCGATAGTACCGATGCTTTTATCTTTGCCTGCATCCCGATTGTTTTCTTTTATGGAAGTTTGTATTTTAAAGCCAAAGAAGAAGACAAACGACCTATTGGTGCCTTACTTTCCATATTTTGTGTTGTTATTTTATTTTGGGCTGTTTTCAAATTGAATGGTTCGGCTTTAAATACTTGGGCAGATCGATATACCGATAGAGAAATTACAGGAAACACTCAAGCGGTTTTCGGTAATTTAAAATTAGCTAAAGAAATAGAATATAAAAAAGATACTACCGAATTGTACGATGCTAGTTTTCGACTTCAAAAAGAAAATGGAGAAGTGAAAAAAGTCGTAGATTATCCTATTTATTTTAGAAATGTTCACAAAGAAAAAGTACCTGCTGAAGGAAGTAAAATAAGTATATGGGCAACCAATTTAAGTCAATCTATAAATCCGGGTTGGGTTATAATATTAACACCACTTGTTGTAGCATTTTTCACTTTTTTAAGAAGTAGAAAAAAAGAACCTTCAACACCAACTAAAATTGCCTTCGGATTATTAATATCAGCTTTATCTGTATTGGTAATGGTTGCAGCAGTTCATATTGGAAACAATGGAATGGAAAAAGTTTCCGTTTGGTGGCTAGTTGCCAATTACGGAATCATTACCATAGGTGAACTATTCCTCAGCCCAATGGGATTATCAATTGTGTCTAAATTATCTCCAAAAAACATTACTGCTTTAATGATGGGTGGCTGGTTTTTATCTACTTCAATCGGAAATAAATTATCAGGAGTTTTAGCTAGCATGTGGGACTCTTATGATGATAAAACCAATTTCTTTTGGTTGAATTTTGGATTATTGATGTTCGCAACACTGTTGATGTTTGCTCTGGTAAAAAATTTAAATAAAGTAATGAAAGACCACGGAATTAACTAATTATGGAAAAACAAATTACATTAGAGCAAATTCAAAGCTTTAGAGGAAAATATCCAAAACAAATTTGGAGTCTATTTTTTTCAGAAATGTGGGAACGTTTTTGTTTTTACGGCATGAGAGGAATGCTGGTATTCTTTATGATATCCCAATTAAATTTTCATAAAACAGAAGCTAATCTGCAATACGGAGCAACGCAAGCATTTGTATATGCATTTACTTTTATAGGGGGTCTTTTTGCAGATAAAATACTAGGCTTTAGAAAATCCCTTTTTTGGGGCGGGCTTCTTATGATTGTTGGTAGTGCAATTTTAGCAACCGATCCGCATAACTATTTCTTTTTAGGAATTGCATTTACTATAATTGGAACCGGTTTCTTTAAACCAAATATTTCCACAATGGTTGGTAAATTATATAAATCTGGCGATTCTAGAACCGATGCAGGGTTTTCTCTATTTTATGCAGGAATAAATCTTGGTGCTTTGTTAGGCGGTTATTTATGTATAGCTATTGGAAAAGGAGAAATGTTTGCCAATTTAATTCCAGAAGACAAACGATGGAATGTAGCTTTCGGTTTGGCTGCAGTGGTAATGGTAATAAGTTTAGTAAATTTTATTTTCACGCAACGATCATTAGGGACTATTGGATTACAACCTGGGCATCCTTTGGCAGAAGTTAAATCGAAGCCTATTGCTAAATGGTTAGAATATTCGGTATATGCAGGCACAATTTTGTTAGTTCCTTTAATTAAAATAATGGTTTCTAAAACAGAATATACCGATTATTTCATGTGGACAATTGGTCCATTAACGCTGTTATATCTTTTCTATGAAATGACAAAAGTTACTCCAGCAGAAAGGAAAAAACTATGGGCAGCTTTAGTTTTCATTCTTTTCTCAATTATTTTTTGGGGAATTTATGAGCAAAGCGGTGGGTCATTAAGTATTTTTGCTGCTGAAAATTTAGATAAAAATCTCTTAGGAATGCAGCTAGATCCTAACGGAGTAAATAATTCTGGCGGTGCTTTTTTTATACTTTTGGCTGCAGTTCCGATAGGTTTATTATGGATATGGTTGAATAAGAAAAAAATGGAGCCCAATACAATTATTAAATTTGGATTAGGATTTCTATTGCTCGGATTAGGATATTATGTGCTTTTTGCGACTAAGTTTTTTGCAACCCTTTCCGGGATAACTTCTTTAAATGTTTTTACGTTAGCGCTTTTGGTTATTACTTTTGGAGAGCTTTGCTTGTCGCCAATAGGACTATCAATTATGACCAAACTTTCTACTAAAAACCTTCAAGGAATGATGATGGGGATGTGGTTTTTAGCAAGTGCCTATGGTCAATATGTTGCTGGGTTAATTGGTGCTTTTTTATCAGAAGCCAAAGAAGGGGCAACAAAATCGGAAATACTTATTACCTATGCTGATGGCTACAAACAATTGGGACTTTACGCGCTAATTGCAGGAGTAATTTTAATAATTATTTCACCATTAATTAAAAAATTAATGCAAGAAGTAAAATAAATTTATTAAATTTCGACTTTATTAAATCAGATCAAATAAAACAATATGAAAAAGATACTTATTACATTGCTATTGGTTGTTTCAGGAGTTACTTCTCAGGCTCAAGAAGGACAAACTTGGTACAAAGATATAAATAAAGCAATTGAAGCTTCAAGACAGGAACAAAAACCATTATTCTTATTCTTTACTGGTAGCGACTGGTGTGGCTGGTGTATCCGTTTACAGAATGAGGTTTTTAAAACTCCCGAGTTTGCTCCATGGGCTAAAGACCATGCTATTTTAGTAGAATTGGATTATCCAAGAAATACACCGCAATCTAATGAAATAAAAGCCCAAAATAATCAATTGCAACAAATGTTTAAGGTGCAAGGATATCCAACAGTTTGGTTTGTTAAGCCAGCTGTTAAAGAGGATGGCAAAATTAATTTAGAACAATTAGGAAGTACAGGTTATCTTGCTGGAGGACCTTCTGTATGGATTAAAAGTGCTAACGAAATAATAAAGAATTTTGTTGCAGACCCCAAACCTAAAACCATAGTGAACACTAAAAAAGGCAAGACCAAAAAATCTTAATTATAATTTAAAGAATCCCTTTTCTGCAGTGTCATGAAAAGGGATTTTTTCTTTTACACAAGTTGCTTTCCAGGCTTTGCAATACGATTTATAATTTGAAGCGTCCACAACAACTTTTTGAGGTTTCCAATGTTGGAATACTCTTTCTAAATTAATTTTTGGGCAATTAATCAAAAGCAAAATATCAGGGCGTTCTTTTTCTAGATATGCACCAGTAGAATCAATAACAAGTATTTTTTTATTCTTAAAATAAAATAAATTTGGAATTAATTTCCTTTTTTGGAGAACACAATAATTAGCAACCAAATACGATTTTAAGACTAAATTTTCTTTGCCTTTTTTTTGTAAATAATCGGATGTGTATTCAGTAATCTTATCACCAAAACGTTTAGTAATGCTGCTGTGGCCATTTCTGTTGAAAACAATAAATTCTTCAGTACTTTGATTGGAATTTCTCATTTGAAGAGAAGTTAATTGTAATAAAATAATCGTAAATAAACTTATTACTAACTTATAATAATTTGGTTTTTTCAACCAAATAATGCTACTAAAAATTACTAAATACAATGCCCACATGGTATAAAAATGAAGTGGAATATCTTTGAAAATAAAACTCTCAAACGAAGCTACCCAAGCAATTATTTTGTTCAACAACCAAATGCTCCACTCTAGTAATTTTAATAATGGCAACCAAACCCAATCAAAAGCAGCAAGCAGCATTACAATTACTCCGAGGCCTAAAATTAGAGACATTCCAGGTAAAATAACGATATTGGTAACGAAGAACAGTCCTGGGAATTGATGAAAATAATAAATACTGATAGGAAATGTTCCTATTTGTGCTGCAAAGGAAACTGTGATTATCTCCCAAAAGTAGTTTACTATTTTATATTTCGGTTTCCATATACCAGCTAATAAAGGCTGCAACCATACAATAAAATAAAGAGCTAGGTAGCTTAACTGGAATCCAACATCAAATAAAAAGGAGGGTTGAAAGAGCAAAATCAGTAGTGCTGAAACTGCCAAAGTATTATAGATATTTACACTTCTTCTTAAATACATTCCTACCGCAACAAATGAAAACATAGTAACAGATCGCAGAACTGAAGGTGCTAATCCAGCTAAAATTCCAAACGCCCATAAAAAAGTTATTACAACTATTAATTTAATAATGGAACTAGATTTAGTATTTGGAAATGGTTTTAACAGAAATGTGATGAAAAGCAATATAAACCCAACATGCAAACCTGAAACCGACAATACATGTACTGCTCCAGCATATTGATAATCGCGAACTACTTCTGGAGAGATGTCTTGTTGTTGTCCTAAAATCAATGCCACAACTACACTCAGTTCCGATTTGTGAAAATGATTTTTTTCTAAATTTCTAATAATTCTATTTCGCAACAAACTTGCATAATAGGCAATACTTTTATCTTGAAAAGTGCCAATTTTAATTTTATTTGATTCTACATATATCTGCCCATAAATTTGTTGGTTTTCTAGATAATTCCAATAGTCAAATTGATTGGGATTTTTCAGATTTTTATTGGTGTCAAAAAAGCCTCCTATTTTTAGGGAAGTTCCTATATCAAATCTTGGAATTTGCTGGCTCTTTTTTATATTCAATAGTACTTTTCCATAGCTTTTTTTTCCGTTAAGGGAAATCATTTCTGCAACATAACGATAGTTAATTGTTGAATTTTTAAGTTTTTCTTTTATTGAAATTATTGCAATACAATTCTTGTTTTGAGAAGAAATAAAATGAACATAATGATTTTTGTTTCGCGTTGGATTATGCGAAACAAAGGCAAAAACTCCTATAGTAAAAGCTGTAAAAAGAGTCGCGACTCCGAAATAGTTTTTTGGAATAATTGATTTTCTGGGCAAAAAACGAGTAATTATAACCGCACTAAAACAAGTAAGTAGTGCTAATAATGAAATAAAAAAAGTCGGTTTCGTATAATGAGCTAGGAGTAAGCCAAGTACAAAACCGCCTGTAATTTTAATTATTGGAAATTGAAGTACTCTCATTATACTAAAAGTACGAAAAAGAAATAAATTATAAAAACTATTTATTTCTTTTCTTTAGCAATAGTATTTATTCCGAAAGGCAAATACAAAGGGCAAGAACTAATGCTACTTGTTAGCACGAAAATCAATGCCAGAACTAAAAGTACTATTCCCAATGTACCTTGAATAACTCCAGAAAAATACAATACAATAAAAATTCCTGCTAAAATTAAGCGAATTAATTTATCAACGCCACCCATGTTTTTTTTCATAATAGAATATTTTTTTTATTAATAACTATCACAAAAGTAAACGCAAATAATTAATTAGATGTAACTTAGGTTACAATCTAAAATTTTAAATGGTTATGAAATATTTGATACAATTAATCTTGCGGTTTTTTCGCTAGCGCCAATGCCTCCTAATTTTTGTTCTAACGTGTTGTATTTTTCCAATAAAATTCTACGTTGATTAGGATCTAATATTTTTATAAGTTCCGTCTTAATTTTAGTCGCATTGCAATCGTCTTGAATCAGTTCAGTTACCACTTCTTCATCCATAATAAGATTAACAAGAGAAATATATTTAAGAGTAATTATTCTTTTTGCTATTTGATATGATGCCCAGCTTCCTTTATAGCATACAACTTCTGGAACTTTAAAAAGTGCTGTTTCTAGGGTTGCAGTTCCAGAAGTTACAAGGGCAGCATGGGAATGACTTAGTAAATTATAAGTTTCATTCGATATAAATTTTATGTTTTTTCCTTTAATAAATGTCTCGTAAAACGAATATTCTTGGCTTGGAGCACCCGCAATAACAAATTGATAATCCGGAAAATCATTCACAACACTTAACAATAAAGTCAGCATTTTAGAAATTTCTTGTTTTCTACTTCCAGGTAAAATGGCAATAATTGGTTTTTCATCTAGATTATTTTCTTCCCTAAAGGAGGCAGCATCGGAGGAAGTTCTATTTTGGATAGCGTCAATTAAAGGATGTCCAACAAATTCAACTGCAAAATTATGTTTGTTTTCGTAAAAGTCTTTTTCAAATGGGAGAATCACATACAATTTATCAAAATCTCTTTTAATATCTTTAATTCTACTTTCTTTCCATGCCCATATTTGTGGCGAAATGTAATAGTGTGTTTTGTATCCTTTGGCCTTAGCCCATTTTGCAATACGCATATTAAATCCTGGATAATCTATAAAAATCAAAACATCTGGATGAAATTTCTCAATATCGGCTTTACACAATTTTATGTTGTTGAAAATAGTTTTAATATTTAACAAAACTTCCGCAAATCCCATAAAGGCAAGTTCTCGGTAATGTTTTACTAAAGTGCCACCTGCATTTTGCATCAAGTCTCCACCCCAAAAACGAATTTCTGCTGAGGGATCTTCTTTATAAAGCGCCTTCATTAAATTAGAACCGTGTAAATCTCCAGAAGCTTCTCCAGCTATGATGTAATATTTCATTTATTTATCTTTTATTCCAATGTATTGCTATTGCATAAATAGTGTAACAAATGCTAAAACAATAGTTGCCAAAACAACACCTCGAGCCATTAAGTCTTTATTTTTTTTAAGCAAAATAAAAAATAACAACAAATTAATAACTGCACCTAATGTAATTAGTTTACCCATAATTCCTTGTTCTCTTATGGTATGAAAACCTTCAACGGAAACTAATTTTGGCATCTTTAAAAATAAAAAACCTAACGTCCCTACTATACATGCTATAATTCCCATAAAAAAACCTATTAACAAATCCGTTTTTTTCATAATTGAAGATTTAAAATTCCCAAGTATTTAAAGTTTGAATAGCATGGTGAGCAGTTAAATCAAATTGCACCGGAACGATAGAAATAAAATCGTTTGCCAATGCCCATTCATCAGTATCGGTTCCTTTATCTAGGTTAATAAATTCACCAGTTAGCCAATAATATTCCTTTCCAAATGGAGTTACACGTTTATCAAATTTTTCTTCCCACATGGCTTTCGCTTGACGGCAAATTTTAATCCCTTTTATTTCATGGGTTTTAAGTTTAGGAAAATTTACGTTTAAAATCGTTCCGTCTGGCAAACCGTTAGCAAGAACTTGAGTTGCAATTTTTTTTATAAATGGTTTAGCAGATTCAAAATCGGCATCCCAATTGTAATCCAAAAGTGAAAAACCTATTGCAGGAATTCCTTCAATACCAGCTTCAACAGCTGCGCTCATAGTTCCAGAATATATAACATTAATAGATGAATTAGAACCATGATTTACTCCGGAAACACACAAATCAGGTTTTTGTTTTAGAATCTCATTTACTGCCATTTTAACACAATCGGCGGGAGTACCAGAACAACTATATTCGGTTATGTTTGCATTGGCCAAAGAAATTTTATTTAAATGAAGTGTGTTATTAATAGTTATAGCGTGGCCCATCGCGCTTTGTGGGCTATCGGGCGCCACCACTACAACATCTCCAAGTTCCTGCATCACAGCAATTAAGGTTCTAATTCCAGGCGCAGAAATTCCGTCGTCGTTGGTTACTAATATTAAAGGTCTTTTAGACATAGTTAGAACAATTTTAGTAAAACAAAAGTAATTATTTTGATTCTTATTCTAATACAATTTTTATAACTTTACACTGAACTTTGGTTTTAACAAAAAATTATGCGATCCACTTCTTTTATGGCATAGTTTTTTATGTAATTTAGTAAAAAATTAATGAATTCAATTATTCAATTTATGAAAAGAAATTATAAAATAATAGTACTCGTACTAGCAATTTCTATTGGTCTTTGGAGTTTTATTCCAAAAGGCCAAGATGATCCTGAAAAAGACAAGCTATTGTTGGAATTATTGACTTTTGTTATTGAAAAAGGACACTATAGTCCGGCCGCGATAGACGATACTTTTTCCAAAGGAATATATAAGGATTATATTGATGCTATTGACCCTTCAAAAAGATTCTTTTTGCAATCGGATATTGATGAATTTTCAAAATACGAATTTGAAATTGATGATGAAATAAAAAACAAAGACCTTACCTTTTTTGATTTAACCTACTATCGTTTAATACAGCGCATGGAGGAAAGTAAAGAATATTATAGAGAAGCTTTGAAAAATCCTTTTGATTATTCTGTAAACGAAGAAATAAATACCGATTATGAAAAAGTGCCTTTTTGTGCTTCTGTAGAGGAACTAAAAGACCGTTGGAGAAAGCAAGTTAAACTTTCTGCACTTGCATCTTTAGTTCAAAAACAAAAAGTCCAAGAGGATATTGAAAAAAATAAGAATAAATCTCCTGAAGAAAAATTAGCAGAATTTAAAACCAAACAAGGAGATAAATTAACTAAAGAAGCGGAAGATAAATTCAAAGCAAATCTAGCTAAAAAGGATACTTTTTCTCACAAGTCTTATGAGCAAATGGAGAAGCAAACCAGAGAAAGTACTTTAAAATCGTTAGATGACAATTTTACTTTTATTAAAGATTTGGATAAGGAAGATTGGTTTGCAATTTTTGTAAATACAATTGCTACTCGCTTTGATCCCCACACTTCTTATTTTGCACCTGACGAAAAAGAACGTTTTGATGTTAGCATGAGTGGAAAACTAGAAGGAATTGGCGCCAGATTGCAAAAGAAAAATGATTTTACCGAAATCACTGAGCTGATTTCTGGAGGACCTGCATGGAAACAAAAAGAATTAGAAGCAGGCGATTTAGTTTTAAAAGTAGCACAAGGTGATAAAGAACCTGTAGATGTTGTAGGAATGCGATTGGACGATGTCGTTAAAAAAATAAAAGGACCAAAAGGTACCGAAGTTAGGCTCACCGTTAAGAAACCAGATGGTGCTATCAAAGTAATTACCATAATTAGAGATGAAGTTGAAATTGAAGAAACTTATGCTAAATCTAGTATAGTTGAGAAAAATGGAGTTAAATATGGGGTTATTTATTTGCCAAAATTCTACATCGATTTTGAAAATAAAGATAGCCGTGATGCCGGAAAAGATATTGCAATTGAAATTGATCGATTGAAAAATGTAGGTGTAAAAGGTATCATTATGGACGTCAGAGATAATGGGGGTGGCTCTTTGAAAACGGTTGTTGATATTGGTGGTTTGTTTATAGAACAAGGTCCGATTGTGCAAATTAAATCGGCAGCGGGTAAAAAAGAAGTGCTTTATGACAAAGATCCTAAAGTAGAGTGGGATGGACCTTTAGTAATTATGACCAATGAGTTTTCTGCTTCTGCATCTGAGATTTTAGCTGCTGCAATGCAAGATTATAAACGTGCTGTAATTATTGGAAGTAAACAAACTTATGGTAAAGGAACAGTTCAAAATGTAATCGACTTAAACCAATTTGTGAGAGGAAATACACTTGGCGATTTAGGTGCTTTAAAAACTACAACCCAAAAATTCTATAGAATTAATGGAGGGTCTACCCAACTTGAAGGGGTGAGTAGCGATATTGTGATGCCAGATAGTTTTGCGTATTTAAAAATGGGAGAACGCGATGTAGATAATGCAATGCCTTGGGATAAAATAGATCCAGCAGATTATAATTTATGGACTAAACAAACCAATTTTGAATCGGCTATTGCCAACAGCAAAAAGCGTTTAGAAGTTAATCCGCAAATGAAATTAATTGATGAAAATGCAAAATGGAGAGAAGTGCGAAGTAAAGAAGATGTGTACAGTTTGCAAATTGATAAGTTCAAGCAAGAGCAAAAGGAATTAGAAGACAGCAGTAAAAAATTCAAATCTATTGAAGATTACAGTAACAAATTCCAATTCAAATCGTTGCCTTACGAAGAAGCACAAATGGCAAATGACGCTACTTTAAAAGAAAAAAGAAACAGATGGCACGAAAGTTTATCGAAAGACATTTACATTGAAGAAGCGATTCATGTGTTAGACGATTTACAATCTGGCTCAGCAAAAAAAGAATTGACAAACAAGTTAAAAAAGAATAAAGCGGTTAAGTAGTAACTATCTTTAGTTTTCATAAAAAATGCCCCAAATAGTGTCTAACTTTTTGGGGCATATTCAGATTATATATCTAGAAAATTGGCAACGTTTTTACCTTTCCATTGGCCTAAGAATTTATATGGAATAAATCTTGCAAATAGTTCTTCTTTATACCAGTTTAGTTTTCTGGTTAGACGAACAACCTCCAAATGTTTTTTGTTTTTGTATGCATAATCAATCATTTCGGCTTGCGTTTTCCAAATGCTCAATGTGGCTTGTTGTATTAATGGCCATTCGCCCACACCAATTGAAAGAGCCAATCCATCGTAATCTTCTAAACTTTTACTCACATTACCAACTTTTCTCCAGAACGAGATCAATTTTGAAAACCGAATACTGGCTCGTGTTAATACCATAATGGGTTTGTCTATTACTAAAGATGCTGTAGAAATGAAAGGTTGTTTTCCATCCCATTTTCCGTGTGCTTCTGCTGCATGCGCAAAAACAGTAAATGATTCTGCACTTTTAGATTTATACTTGTTAAAAAACGAATTTTTTTCAAAAAAAGTAGTAGCATTCATTTCTGATTCCCAAATACATAATAGAGCATACGTTCCAAAGTTTGGTTTCGAACTGAAACCATTTTCTGCGCCCGAGCCCAATAGCTTATAAAAAACCAGTCCTTCGATGTTTTTGAAATGAGCATGCCCTAATTGCATTTGGGATAATGCCCATAATTTGTTGGAAAAAGATTCCAATTTAAAAAAAGTACAAGTAGTTATTTGACTCATGGGGATCAATTATTTTTTGATTGGTTTAGGATTGTGATTCAGATTATTTTTTTCAACTACTACTATTTGTATGCCCATTGGAAATATTTTTTCAAAAGCAAAAACTGGAAATGTAACCACTTTTAAAAATACAAGCGACCAAAAATGGTTGGACATATTACCTGACCAATCAACGCCTTTTTTTTGCATTCTGCCAAGCCACCATAGGGTAAAAGCATCAAGGGTTCCGTATCGTAAATGTTTTTTAATTTCCCATTTATCTTTCTGAAACAAAAGGTCAAAACTTTTTTTGGTTGGCAACGAAATGTGTCTTGGACTATGCCAACCTTGCCAATATGATTTTTGAATTTTTGCGCTAATACTATTATAGTCAGGCACTTCAATTATTAATTTTCCTCCATATTTAAGACAATTATAAAGTTTTTCAATGGTTTGACTCGGGTTGTAATCGTGTTCAAAATAATGCCATAATGTAATTACATCAAATTGTTTGTCATAAATATAATCTTCAATCGCGACTTTTTTAAGTTCTAAGTTGGGAAAGTTTTTGCCATTCCAGCCTGAATCCGAAAAATCAATTCCAATGCAATTTGCTTTTGATTTTTGTTCTAAAATTTCTAAAAAACTTGGATTACCACATCCAACATCAAGAACATTAAGGTTTGGATTGTTTTTTTTAAGATATTTTTTTACAAAATTAACACGTTTTAAATCTAATTTTTTTTGGCTATTAGCTACAAATGAACCATATTTTCCCCAAGCAGTGGCTCCTCTATATGGCAAGTAACTGTCAGTATAATAATGCTCTAATCGTTTAGGCTCAACTGGATTTGTTAAAAATACTGCTTCGCAATTCGTGCAAATATTAAAAGTATAAAGCTCATTATTTGGCTCATGCATTAGCGCATTTGTAGACAAGTAATAAGAACTTTCGGTTTTTTTACAAATTGGGCAACAGGCAGTATTTATATATTCCATTTTATAGTTTAATTTATGTGCAGCTCATGAAAAACATATAGAATAAACTAAGTAAAAGTATCAAACCTTATGCTAAAGATTAGGGTATTTATTCAGATACGTGCTGTTTTATGCATTAACAATTTTAGTCTGATTTAATGCAGCTTGAATATATTTTTTCTTAATAATTAGCATTCCAAAACTCTCGCCACCATCTTTTCCTATGTTTTTATGATGCATTTTATGTGCGCGACGCAACGCTAAAACGTAAACATTTTTTGTTTTAGTAAGCATTTTGAAGCGTTGGTGAATTACCAAATCATGTACAATAAAATAAGCTAAACCATAAAGTAAAATACCAAAACCAACCCAAGTGTACCAAGCATATTGGTTCATCATTCCGAACATTATGAGTAACCAACTCGGCACAGCATAAATGATAAAAAACAAATCATTTCTCTCAAACCAACTTTTGTGGTCTTTTTTGTGATGATCAGCATGAAAATACCACATAAAGCCATGCATTATATATTTGTGATTTGCCCAAGCAGAAAATTCGGTTAGTATAAAAGTTGCTAAAACGATACTTGCATTAATTATTATTTCCATGTTAAATAAATATAAATAAAGAGGTGAAGAATATAATTTGTAAAATCAATATTATTAAAGAAACAGATTGATTACCTTTTATAATTGTAGGATAAAAAAAGTACGATGTAAAAAAGGCAACTCCAATCCAACCCAAATAATTATGTAATCCGGGTAACCCACCTTCAAAATGCCAAAAATCAAGTTTTGGCGCTACTTGTTCAATTAGCAAATCAATCAGAGTTACTAATAAAGCAGCAACAAGCAATGCTATTTTTCCATTTGAAAATAAACCACTTACTATTCTGATTCCTGCACAAATAAGCATTGCCCAATTGACAGAAATGATTAGTGGAACTTCAAGTAATTTAATTCCTAATCCATCTCCGTAGGAATATTTTCCGAAAACCAACCCCGTTTTTACGCCAATTACTTCGATGATGAATCCTAAAAAAGCTATAGAAAAAAAGGCTATTAGGAATTTTTTGTCTGCCAGTGGACTATGAATTAAAAAAACAAAACACGTAAGCAATAAAGTGTAAGGCGTAAAAGGACTAAAAAAAGCAGGGTTCACTACAAACCCAATGGAGCCTGAAACATATACCAGAATTAAAAAATATAATAAGTAGGATTTATATTTTTTTAGCATTTCTTTTCTTTTTCTACGATTAATTTACTCGCTATTTTAGCACTAAATAGGCAAAGCGGAATACCACCGCCTGGATGTACACTTCCGCCTACAAGATACAAATTTTTAATGCTTGAAGAAAAATTAGCATGTCTTAAAAAAGCTGCAAACTTATTGTTACTAGAATTACCGTAAAGTGAACCTCCAAAAGATGAAGTTTGTTTTTCTATATCAATAGGACTTAACTTGCTTTCTGAAACGATATGCTTCTCAATATCAGTTTTCAACATCGCGTTAATTTTTTCAATAACATTTTTCCGAATAGCTTCTGCATAATTTATGTTTTCACTTTTGTTGTGAGGTACATTTACCATTACAAACCAGTTTTCACAACCTTCTGGTGCATCCTCTTTACAATATTTTGAAGTTATATTGATGTAAATTGTAGGATCGTCAATTGGAAATTGTTTTGAGAACAAATTATCAAATTCCTTTTTATAATCCTCACTGAACAAAATATTATGTAGTCCGAGTGCTTTAAATTCTTTGTTTATTCCCCAATAAAAAACATAGGCACTGCTAGATTTTTCTTGTTGAATTAGTTTTTTAGGTGTAAAAGATTTTGGCAATAAATAGTTGTAAAGCGCATGAATATCTACATCGCTTGCCACAATATCAAAGGGATAATTTACCCCATTGCTTTTTATGGCTGTAATCCGATTATTAGACCCAACCTCTAAGGTTTCAACTACCGCATTGTATTTAATTTCCACATTGGCTTCTTCTGCTAGTTTTACTAAATGTGTTGTAATTTGATGCATGCCTTTTTTAGGCAAATAAGCACCAAGATTAAATTCTAAATGCGAAATCATATTGATTAAGGCAGGTGCTTTATATGGATTTGAACCGTTGTAGGTTGCAAATCGATTGAATAATTGCACAGTTTTTGGGTTGGAAAATGTTCTTGAATTTTTTTCGTTCATAGTACTGAATAATCCTAAAAATGGGGAAAATAATATGCCTTTTAATGTCTTTAGATTAATAAAATTTTTCAGTTGATGAAGCGATTGTTTCAAAAATAAATCTTCGGTAGTTTTAAAATAAAAAGCATTGCGCTTAATGTGCTTTAAAACAGTTTCTTTTTTTTCATTTAATTTTAAATGAACCTCTTCTGCAAATTCTTCTAAATTTGCAGATGCTTTTAATTGTGTTCCATCCGAATAAAAATAGTTGGTAATGACATCTAATTTCTGGTATTCAAATTGAAGAGAGCTTCCTTTCAAATTTGTTAATTCATCTATTAACGAAGGCATTGTAAATAAGGACGGTCCTTTATCAAATCGGAATCCATTTATTTTAAGTTCGCTCAATTTTCCTCCAGGATAACTATTTTTTTCAAAAACTGTTACCTTAAACCCTTGATTGGATAGTCGAATTGATAATGCAAGGCCTCCAATTCCAGCTCCAATTATACCAACGGTTTTTGTCATTTTATTTAAATAAAAATTTTTATAAAATTAATTTTTTATAAAAGTATAATAGTATAACAAAGGTTAAAAAAATCTTATAAATAAAAAACTAACATTTATTGAGAAAATTAAAAATAGTACTTCCAAAAATTAAAAACCCCAACTTAAATTATTAAGATGGGGTATATTATAAACTAGAAAAATAAATTACTCTTTTTTCTCTTCTCTAGGAGGTCTTGGTAAAAGTGCTTTTCTAGAAACTTTTTCTTTTCTAGTTTTAGGATCTAATCCTAAATATTTCACCATAAACACATCACCCATGTTTACTACATCAGTAACATTTTCTGTTCGTTCCCAAGCTAATTCCGATACGTGAAGTAATACTTCATTTCCTGGAGCATCTGTATATTCTACAACTGCACCAAAATCTAGCATTTTAATTACTTTCACTTCATAAGCTTCACCCATTGCAGGTTTGAATATGATAGAATCTATTTTAGCTAATACTCTAGCAATTCCGTCAGGATCTGTTCCAAGAATTTCAACAACTCCTTGCTCGTCCACTTCGTTAATTACGATAGTACAGCCAGTAGCTTTTTGTAACTCTTGAATTACTTTTCCTCCTGGTCCAATTAATGCACCAATAAAGTTACCAGGAATAGTTCTCATGATAATTTTTGGAGCATGAACTTTAACATCTGCTTTTGGAGCAGCTAAAGTTTCAGTAAGAATTCCTAGAATATGTAAACGTCCATCACGAGCTTGAGCCAAAGCTTGCTCCATGATTTCGTATTTCAATCCATCTATTTTAATGTCCATTTGGCAAGCGGTAATTCCCTCTGAAGTTCCAGTTACTTTGAAATCCATATCTCCTAAGTGATCTTCATCACCAAGAATATCAGACAATACTGCAAAACGTTCTCCATCAGTAATCAATCCCATTGCAATTCCAGAAACCGGACGAATCATTTGAATACCAGCATCCATTAAAGATAAGGTTCCAGCACAAACGGTTGCCATTGAAGACGAACCATTAGATTCTAATACTTCTGAAACGATACGAATTGTATATGGACAATCTGCAGGAATCATGTTTTTCAAAGCACGTTGTGCTAAGTTTCCGTGGCCAACTTCTCTTCTGGAAGTTCCTCTTAAAGGACGAGCTTCTCCTGTAGAAAATGGCGGGAAATTATAATGTAAATAGAATTTTTCTTCTCCTTGTTCTGATGGCGAATCAATTTGGTTTGCTTCTCTAGAAGTTCCTAAAGTTGCAGTTGCCAATGCTTGAGTTTCTCCACGAGTAAACAATGCAGATCCGTGAACCGATGGTAGATAATCTACTTCACACCAGATTGGTCTGATTTCTGTAGTTTTTCTTCCGTCAAGACGAGTTCCTAAATCTAAAGTTACATTACGAACTGCTTCTTTGTTGACTTTGTAGAAATATTTCCCTACTAAATCACCATTTTCTGCTAATTCTTCTTCTGTAAATAAAGCTTTAACTTCTTCTTTTACAGCGTCAAATGCAGCTGAACGTTCGTGTTTAGCGGAACCTTTGCTAGCAATTGCATAAATTTTATCATAAGCCGCTGCTTTTACTTTAGCGTGAATAGCATCGTCTGATTTTTCAGTTTCGTAAGTACGAACTTCTTTTTTTCCAAACGCTTGAGCTAATCTTTCTTGAGCAGCAATTTGTACTTTAATGTGTTCGTGAGCAAATTTAATTGCTTCTACCATTTCTTTTTCAGAAATTTCTTTCATTTCACCTTCTACCATCGCGATAGAATCTGTTGAAGCACCAATCATCATGTCTATGTCAGACAATTCTAATTGTGCACGAGATGGATTAATAATAAATTTACCATCAATTCTTCCAACTCTAGCTTCAGAAATTAACGTTTCAAACGGAATGTCAGATAAGGCAAGTGCAGCCGAAGCTGCTAATCCTGCTAATGCATCTGGCATAACATTTTCGTCATGAGACATTAATTGAATCATAACTTGAACTTCAGCATGATAGTCACTTGGGAAAAGCGGACGCAATACACGGTCTACCAATCTCATAGTTAATACTTCGTTATCACTTGGACGCGCTTCTCTCTTAAAGAAACCACCAGGAAAACGTCCTGCTGCTGCAAATTTTTCACGATAATCTACCGTAAGGGGTAAAAAATCGATACCCGGACTTGCTTTTCTTGAGGATACTACTGTTCCTAAAATAACGGTATTTCCAATTCTTACTACTACAGATCCGTCTGCTTGTTTAGCTAAACGACCTGTCTCGATTGTGATGTTTCTTCCATCACCTAAATCGATACTTTCTACAAATAATTGTGGAATCATAAATTTTCCTTTTTAATTTTACATTGGTTTTCTGCCTGTCGGCAGATTAGTTGTGTTGTTTGTCCCGATAGTAAGTCGGATTGTAGTTGTTGTATTCCAATGAAAAACCAAACTTTTTTTAAAATTTTATGCTAAAAAAAAGAGGCGCAAAAGCACCTCGTTTTCTAGTATTATTTTCTAATACCTAATTCTTTAATTAACTCACGATATTTTACAACATCTTTTTTCTTCAAATAATCTAAAAGACTTCTTCTTTTACCTACCAAAAGTACTAACGAACGCTCTGTATTATAATCGTGACGATTTTTTTTCAAATGCTCTGTTAAGTGAGAGATTCTAAAAGTGAAAAGTGCTACTTGACCTTCTGTTGAACCTGTGTTTTCAGCCTTTCCTCCGTGCTTAGCGAAGATATCAGCTTTAGTTTCTTTAGTTAAATACATTCCAATATTATTTAAATGATTATTATGTATGAATAAAGTGTATCCTTATTCGGGTGCAAAAGTACACTTTATTTTTAAAGTTGCAAGCAAATCTTTCAGTTTATTGTTTATTTTTTCTTCCAACTTCCAACTTCCAAGAGCTACCTTATTATCTAAAAAAGTTTCGCAACCTCTTGATTTACAAATTCTAAAAAACGCTCGTCCTTTTCAGTAAAAGGATTTATCACGTGCGAATCAATATCTATTTGGCCAATATTTACGCAATTTACAAACAAGGGAACAACAATTTCCGACTTTACTGTAAAACTGCACGCAATGTAATTGTCTTGCGCCGATACATCTGGCACAACAAAGTTAGCATTCGATTCTGCAACTTGACCGCAAATTCCTTTTCCAAACGGAATTACAGTGTGATCGGTTGCAGCTCCTACATACGGACCAAGGTGCAATGTTTTAGCTTCGTGATTGGCAAAGTAAAATCCAACCCAATTGTAATACGAAATGGAATCAGATAAAAACTGACATAAATTTTTCAATTTTTCATCTCTATTTAAATCAGCGTCCAACAGAATTGAAACTACTTTAGGTTTTAAATCTTCAAAATTCATATTTTATTATTTTTCACAAAAGTAACCATTGCAATTTCTTACTTTTACATAAATTTGTTAAAATTATATTTTGAAAGAATACTTAATTCAATTCAAGCCATTTTTGTTATTTCTTGCCAAATTTGCCGCATGCTATTTGCTTTTGACTTTCGTTTATCAAAATTATTTAAATCAATTTGACGAAAAAAAAATGGATGTGGACGGGTTTACCAAATTGGTGGCAAATCAATCTCAAAAAATACTTTCTATTTTCGATAGTAATTCTCATACTGAAATTAATACAAAAGAAGCCAGCGTTAAGTTATATTATGAGGGGCAATGGGTAGCCCGAATTATTGAAGGATGTAATGCATTAAGCGTTATTATTCTATTTGTTAGTTTCGTAATTGCCTTTAAAGGAAAATTAAAATCCACCATATTATTTATTCTTTTTGGAAGTCTGTTGGTTCATGTTTTTAATGTATTTCGGATTGCCTTACTTTGCATTGCTTTACATAATTTTCCAGAATATGATTCTCTGCTTCACGATGTGGTTTTTCCATTATTAATTTATGGATTAGTTTTTTTACTTTGGATTATATGGGTCAATAAATATTCTTTATATGCTGAAATACCTTCTGAAAAATAAAACTAAAGTTATCTTTTTAGTTATTTTGCTATCCCTTTTGGTTGCAATTAGAGCCTTTGAAAATATTATTTTCTACGATCCTTTTTTGGCTTATTTTAAATTGAATTACTATCATTTGCCATTACCTAATAATAATATAATTAAGTTGTTTTTTAGTATGGGGTTTCGTTATTATTTAAATTCAATAATTTCTATAGGTTTGCTTAAATTACTTTTTAGCGATAATAGAATAGTAAAATTTTCTATTTTTTTATTTTCTATCTTTGGAATTATCTTAATGGTTGTCTTCTTTTTTGTGTTAATTAAATTTGGAGAAACCAATAAAATGAATCTTTTTTATATTCGGAGATTTATCATCCAACCCATTTTATTAATTCTTTTTATTCCTGCTTTTTATTATCAGAAAAAGATAAAATAACCACAATTAAGAATTGTAAAACATTAATTATAGTATCTTTGCACCATGAATTTCAGAAAATACGCCAATGTTTTGTTAGTGTTTTCCCTATTGATTTCCAATTTGGGAGTTTCATTCAGCGTGCATTATTGTGATGATGAAATTGTTTCTGTTTCTGTAAATTCCGAGACTACTTACCATGAAGTTGAGAAAGACTGCTGTGGAGTTATCGAAGTAAAATCCAAATGTTGCAAGAATAAAATAATAAAATCTAACGAGAAATTTGACCAAATCACGGTAAAATCAGTATCGTTGGATTCCAATTATTTTTTAGTTTTCAACGAATGGAAACCATTAGTGTTTTCAAATGCTTTTAGTTTCCAACAAAAAGAATCACCTTCTTATTATTGCGATGCCAATGCACCGCCATTCTTCCTTTTGTATAGCCAATATACCTTCTATGGATAATTTTCATTTTGAAAGTTTAAAAGTTTAAATGTTTAGCCATATTAATTAATACCTAATGCTAAATGAAACAATTGTTGTATTGAATGAAGTTTTAAAATTAGTGAAATCAACCACTAAAATTAATTCGTGTTAAATATGCGCAATTCTTGTCTTAATACTTTTCACTCTTTAAGAAACAAATTTAAATTCAAAAATGAAATTATTCAAAAATGAAAAAAATAACATTATTCCTATTGTTATTAATTTCTGCCGAGAACTTTGCCCAAACAAAATTGGATGATGTTAAAGTAGAAGGAGAAAAAAAAGGAATACGTAAATCGCTAACTACAACAGCCAATACTTCGGTGATGGGTAGCAAAGAATTACTAAAGGCGGCTTGTTGCAATCTAGCTGAAAGTTTTGAAACCAATCCGTCCATAGACGTGAATTTTGCCGATGCTTTAACTGGAACCAAACAAATTAAAATGTTGGGTTTGACTTCTCCCTATCTTATGATTACCGAAGAAAATATTCCTTCGGTTCGTGGTGCTTCACAAGCCTACGGACTGTCATTTACACCAGGGACTTGGGTAGAAAGTATCCAAGTCACGAAAGGTGCAGGAAGTGTTGTTAATGGTTATGAAAGTATTTCAGGCCAAATTAACACCGAATTAATCAAGCCCATGAAAGATATTCCGTTTTTCTTGAATGCCTATGGTGCCTCCGATTCTAGATATGAATTAAATACTCATTTCAATAAAAAAGTTTCTGATAAATGGGCGTCTAGTTTTTATATCCACGGAAATACTCGACTTGCTAAAAACGATATGAACCACGATGGATTTTTAGATAATCCTTTAGGGAAACAGATAAATTTGGTCAATCGTTGGCAGTATTCCAATCCAGAAACGGGCTGGGTTTCGTTTATTAATTTCAAATATATGAAAGATGAAAAACAAACCGGTCAATTGGAATTTGATAAAAATAGAGATAAACTAACGACCAATTTTTGGGGCTCCGAAATCAATACCAACCGTTTCGATTTTTCTTCCAAACTAGGTTATGTTTTTAAAGGGATGCCCTTCCAAAGTATTGGAATTCAAAATGCGTACAGCAACCACAATCAGGATTCTTATTTTGGATTGAACCAATATAACATCCAGCAGCAAAGTTATTATTCGAACTTGATTTTCAATTCGATTATTAATAATACAATGCACAAATTTGCTACAGGATTAAATTTCACTTATGATAAATATGCCGAATTTGTGAACCTTGTCGATGTAAGTCGAATAGATAATTCGGTTGGAGGTTTCTTCGAATATACGTATGATAATAATGATAAATTTAGTTATATCCTTGGTGGAAGGTTGGATTATCATAATAGATTAGGCGCATTTTTTACTCCTCGATTACACGTTAGATACAACCCGTGGGATAAAGGTGTTTTTCGTTTTTCTGCTGGAAGAGGGAAACGGGCGGCTAATATTTATGCTGAGAATCAAAATTTATTTGCAAGTTCAAGAGCCTTTTCCGTGCTGGATACTAATGGAAAAATCTATGGTTTGAATCCAGAGATTGCTTGGAATTATGGCTTCAGTTTCACTCAAAATTTTATGCTTTTCGGAAAGCCTGCCGATGCAACAGTTGATTTTTACCGCACCGATTTTCAAAATCAAGCCATTGTGGATGTAATGAAAAGTCCGCAGCAAGTTTTATTTTATAATTTAAAAGGGAATTCGTTTGCCAATAGTTTGCAACTTGATTTCAATTATGAAATAATAAAACATTTGAATTTAAGAACTGCCTATAAATATTATGACATTTCAACCGATTATCTTTCAGGAAGTTTTCAAAGACCACTGCAGGCCAAACATCGTTTCTTCGGAAATATTGAATTTTCAACTCATATTGTAGAAAAAGGAAAACAATGGAAATTTGATTATACCTTAAATTGGCTCGGAAAACAGCAATTACCAACAACTGCTTCTAATGCATCGGTTGATAGATTACCAGAATTTTCACCTTCTTTTGCGGTAATGAATGCTCAAATCACAAGAACTTTTAGCAGCACTTTCGAAATGTATTTTGGGGGAGAAAACATTGGAAATTACCGTCAGCATAAAGCCATCTTAGGAGCAGAGAATCCTTTTGGCTCGACTTTTGACACTTCCATAATATATGCACCCGTATTTGGGCAAATGTATTATGCAGGTTTGCGATTTAAAATTAAATAGAATTAAATAACAAGAGCAAAATCAATAGCAATTACAATATTAAAAATCAATAATAAAATAAAAAATGAAAAATATACTATTCGGAATGTTGTTACTAGTGGTAACCTTTTCTGCTCAAGGGCAAGACAAAAAAAATAAAAATGCTAATTATACCACTGAGGTAAATGGCAATTGTGGCCTCTGTAAAAAACGGATTGAAAAAGCCGCATTCTCTGTTGCGGGAGTAAAATCTGCTGTTTGGGATATGGATACGCACCAACTAAGTTTGATTTTGAACGAAGAAAAAGTAACCCTTTTGGATGTAAAAAAAGTAGTTGCTAAAATTGGTCATGATACCGATGAAGTGAAAGCTTCGGATGAAACGTATGCTAATTTGCATGGATGTTGCCAATACGAAAGAAAATAAATATATATATTGCGTGAAAGAGTAATAATAATTACTTTCACGAAATTATAAAATACGAAAAACAATTATGAATCATTTTGATTGGAAACAACTTTTAAATCCTGAATTCTACATATTATTACAAATTGGAGGGATAAAAATAGGATTGTATGTAGTTCTTTTTATTGTTTTTGCAGAAACTGGTCTGCTAGCAGGATTTTTTCTTCCGGGGGATAGCTTGCTTTTCCTTTGCGGAATATATAGTGAGTCCTTGATGAAAGAAATATCTACTGGAAACGGATTTATCAATGTTACTTTATTGGCCGCTTTGATTTCTCTTATGGGTATTTTAGGGAATATGGTGGGGTATTGGGTAGGTGTTAAAAGTGGTTCCTATCTATATAAAAAGGAAGACTCTTTTTTCTATAAGAAAAAATATTTATTGCAATCTAAAGATTTTTTTGATAAATACGGAAGTAAAGCAATTGTTTTTGCTCGATTTTTACCAATAGTTAGAACCTTTGCGCCAGTGATTGCTGGTATTGTTGAAATGGATAAAAAGAAATTTATGATCTATAATATTCTTGGATCAATACTTTGGTCGTTTTCCATGATCTTTGCAGGGCATTACCTTTATGAGTTGTTTTTAACACAGTTTCATATTGATTTAAAACATTACATTGAAATTATTGTAATCGGAATTATCTTAATTACAACTGTTCCAGTAGTAATGAAATTAATTAAAAAAAGAAAGTAACCCCTAATTTATTAAAATGCAAAAATCCGCTTAATCATTTGATTAAGCGGATTTTTGCATTTTAAGAGATTTTGATTATATTTCAATAAATTCAAAATATTGGTGTAAATTTACACCAATTAAAATTATAGTTATGACTCGACAAAGTATCACGTTAGCCAAGCAAAATGATGAATGGCTAAAAGCACAAGTAGCCGAAGAAGAATTTACAAGTAAAAGTGAAGCCGTTAACTATCTAATTAAACAAGCCAGGGAGCGAGATGCATACCATGAATTTGTTCAAGCAAAAATTGATAAAGGAATAAAAAGTGGATTTGCTGAGAAACAAACGAAAGAAGAAATTCTTGCCGAGTTTAAAAAAAGGATAAAAAATGTATGATTATTTTTTGACTCGTGAAGCCAAACAAGATGTGTGGAGAATTTATAAATTCTGAGTTTATCGGTTTGGTGAAACACAAGCAGATAAATATCTATTTATGCTTCATGATTGTTTTGACAAAATTGCTTCCAATCCTTTTATGTTTCCAGTTGTTTTAAATTATAAAAATGCAGAACGATTCTGCGTTTGTGGTGTGGACACCATTTATTTCAATATTAATAATTTAAACATCGAAATTATTACAATCATTGGAAGACAAGATTTTTAAAAATTAATAAATAAACATTTTTTCTAAATACAAAAATCCGCTTAATCATTAGATTAGCGGATTTTCTATTTTAGAATATTCTGTTTCGCACTTAGTATTTCCAACCTCGTACTTAAATGTTACATCATTCCCGGCATACCGCCACCCATAGGGTTTCCACCGCCGTTTTCTTCTTTTATTTCTACCAAAGCACACTCGGTAGTAAGAATCATTCCAGCAACTGAAGCAGCATTTTCTAATGCTACACGAGTAACTTTTTTGGGGTCTATAATTCCTGCTTTTAGCATATCTACATATTCGTCAGTTTTGGCATTGTAACCAAAATTGCCAGTTCCTTCTGAAACTTTTGCAACAACTACAGAACCTTCCAGTCCAGCATTTTCAACAATAGTTCGTAATGGAGATTCTACAGCACGAGATATAATTTGAATACCTGTAGCCTCATCTGCATTGTCTGCTTTTATGGAAGATAAAGAAGATTTTGCTCTTAGTAAAGCAACACCTCCACCAGCAACAATTCCTTCTTCAACAGCAGCACGAGTAGCATGTAAAGCATCATCTACGCGGTCTTTTTTCTCTTTCATTTCTACTTCCGAAGCAGCTCCAACATAAAGTACAGCGACACCTCCAGCTAATTTAGCCAAACGTTCTTGCAATTTTTCTTTGTCATAATCAGAGGTCGTAGTTTCCATTTGACCTTTAATTTGATTGACTCTATTTTTAATTAAATCAGCATTTCCTGCTCCGTTAACAATTGTAGTATTGTCCTTGTCAATAGTTACTTTTTCAGCAGTTCCTAGCATTTCTAGAGTTGCATTTTCAAGGGTGTAACCACTTTCTTCTGCAATTACAGTTCCACCTGTTAATATAGCAATATCCTCTAACATTGCTTTTCTTCTATCACCAAAACCAGGAGCTTTTACCGCTGCAATTTTCAAGGCGCCACGTAATTTATTTACTACTAGAGTTGATAAAGCTTCTCCATCTACATCTTCAGCAATAATCAATAATGGTTTTCCTGATTGAGCAACTGGCTCTAAAACAGGAAGTAATTCTTTAAGGGACGAAACTTTTTTATCGTATAATAGGATGTAAGGATTTTCCAATTCTACATTCATTTTCTCTGGATTGGTAACAAAATAAGGGGATAAATAACCACGATCAAACTGCATTCCTTCCACAACATCAACATAAGTATCTGTTCCTTTTGCTTCTTCTACAGTGATAACACCTTCTTTACCAACTTTTCCGAAAGCAGTAGCAATTAACTCACCAATAACTTCGTCGTTATTAGCAGAAATAGATGCTATTTGTTTTATTTTTTCAGAATCACTACCTACAACTTGAGCTTGTTTACCAAGATCAGCAACGATTGCTTCTACTGCTTTATCGATACCGCGTTTCAAGTCCATTGGATTTGCACCTGCAGCAACATTTTTCAATCCTTCTTTTACAATTGCTTGAGCTAGTACGGTTGCTGTTGTAGTACCATCACCAGCTAAATCATTAGTTTTGGAAGCAACTTCTTTCACCATTTGAGCCCCCATGTTTTCTAATGGGTCTTTTAATTCAATTTCTTTTGCAACAGTAACACCATCTTTAGTAACATTTGGTCCTCCAAAAGATTTACCAATAATTACATTTCTACCTTTTGGTCCAAGGGTTACTTTTACAGCATTTGCTAATGCATCTACTCCACGTTTTAAACCATCGCGAGCCTCTATATCAAATTTTATATCTTTTGCCATTTTTGTCATTGCGAGGAACAAAGCAATCTCATCCTCTTATTTTAAGTTATTTATTTTAAGTTACCAAAACCACCGATTCTAACTGGGGAAGAAAATTATCGCTAAATAATTGCAAGAATATCGTCTTCTCTCATAATTAGATAATCTTTTCCGTCTAATTTTAAGTCGGTTCCAGCATATTTTCCGTAAAGGACAGTATCACCAACTTTCACTGTCATAGGTTCGTCTTTTTTTCCATTTCCAACTGCAAGTACTGTTCCTTTTTGTGGTTTTTCTTTTGCTGTATCAGGAATAATAATCCCAGAAGCTGTTTGCGTTTCGGCAGCAGCTGGTTCCACAATTACTCTGTCGGATAGTGGTTTAATGTTTAATGCCATAACTAATATTTTAAGTATTTAATTGATAATATTCTTTAAATTTTATTCACAAATTGTGCCACTACTCTAAATCTGCCAATTTTTCAGTAAATATACAAAAAGGCACACAAGTGTTGTTGTACATTAATAATTAGAAGAAGTAAATTATTAGAATTGAGACATAAAAAAATCCCGAAAAAATCGGGATTATGAGATAAATGTATATTTCTTTATTATTTTGATGGAGCTGGAGCCTTTGTAGGTGCTGGCTTTGGAGCAGCAGGAGCAGTTTTTTCAGTTGTTTTTGGAGTAGCTGATTGAGATGAATCAATTATTTTATTATTATCACTTAAGCTACCAGAAAAACTCAAGCTTGATAACAATACTAAAACGATTAATGCCCCTGCTAATACCCATGTGCTTTTGTCTAAAAAGTCAGTAGTTTTTTGTACACCACCCATTTGAGTAGATCCACCCAATGAAGAGGATAAACCGCCTCCTTTAGGATTTTGTACCATGATAACGATAATTAGTAAAAAACAAACGATTGTTATTAATACTAAAAAAATTGAAAATGTGCTCATTGCTTAATTATTATTGTTTTGTTGTAAATTTTTTATATCTAAAATTCGGTCTGCAAATAAACTACTTTTTTCTGGATATTTCAAAATTAATATTTCATAAGCTTGAATTGCCTTAGAATATTTTTTTTGTTCTAGATAAACTTTAGCTAAAGTTTCCGTCATTAAGTAGGATTTGTCTTCTTCTTTTGGAATAAAGTTTGAAGTTGTAATGTCTTTAGTTATGGGAGGTATCTTAGGATTAGTTGAAATAAATTTATCGATAATGTCTAATTTTTTCTTTTTTTCAAGATCCTCTTTCAAAGGGATTTCTTTTCTTTCAATAGGTTTTAATCGAGATAATTGTAACCATTCTTGAAAAGAGTGTTTTTCATTACTATTGAATTCTAACGGTTTTCCAATTTCGAGTTTTTCTTCAAGATTCTCTGATATTGGTTCTGCTTGTGCTATTGAAGATAATATAGATTGCTCTAAAGAATTGATAGTTTCAATGGTTATTGGAGCTACTATATGTTCACTTCCAACTACATCAATGTTTAATAATTCGGCAACTTTTTTATCATAAAGTCCATTTTGTACCGTTACAAAAGAATCAGAAGTAATAAAATCAAATAAAATACTTCTATCGGTTGTAAAGGCTGCAGCAACTTTTAATGCATAGTTGTATTTAAAACTATCCTGATTATATAAATGTTTTAATCGCAACACCTTAGCGCTTTGAAAATAAGGAAATTCTTCCATTATTTTTTCCAAAGCAATATTATGGCGCTCATTAATGGCATCCGGTTTGTTTATTATATATGTAAAATCAGTTACGTTCAATTTTTGTTTTTGTTAAATAATTTGCAAATGTATCATTTTCTAAATTACCATTTTGCAAGTGATTCATTGAAAACATCTTGTGTAATTCGTTCAAAAATTACGTCTAAAGCAGATGTTAAAGAGGAACCTATCAATTGTTGGGCACCAGGATAATCGTAATAAAATGAAAATGGTTTTTCAAAATTATCGGTTTCTTTATTTTTATTGGTATACCGAACATTTATTGTTATTGATAGTCTGTTTTGTGCTGCGGTTAAATCGGCAGTAGCAGCCATCGGAGTAATTGTGTAATTTGTAATTTCTCCTTCGTAAGTCAAATCTCCATTGGTACGAACCAAGTTAAGGTTCGTTTGATTTTGAATAATATCTTGCAATTTTAAGGTAAAAGTTCGCTCAATTCCGGGTTGAACCAAAGGCGAATTATTTTGAAAATAGTTCACTTGAAATGTTTTAGAATCAATTTTCCCAGTTCCTGTAAAATTGTAGGCGCCACAACTATTTAAAGTTATAGACAAAAGAATTACTATTAGATTTTTGAGTTTGTTCATTGGAAAATTAAAAGTCAAAGATATTATTTTCTAATTATCAATTAATAATTAATTACAAATCGTATTGTTTTATTTTTCGGTATAGCGTTCTTTCAGAAATTCCGAGTTCATCAGCAGCCAATTTTCGTTTACCTTTGTTGCGTTCTAAAGATTTCTTGATTAATTCGATTTCTTTGGCTTCAAGGCTTAAAGTTTCTTCTTCCTCTACCGTTTCTGCCAAAAGATAGTTGGTTTCATCTTCCTCTTCTTCAAATTCTTCTTGTTGACTTTGTTGCTCTTCTTCTTTTTTTACAAGCACTGAATTTCTTGGTTCTTCTTCAAAAAAGGTTTCTTCCTCTCTTTTTCCATATACTTTCTGAACTAAATTAGGATTGATATCTTGTACTTTAGCGCCGTTTTTCATCAGTTCTAAGGTTAGTTTTTTCAAATCATTCAAATCACTTTTCATATCAAAAAGAACTTTGTACAAAATATCTCTTTCGGTAGAAAAATCGCTTTCACTCTTCTTATCTCTGATAACGCTTGGCAAATGACTTCCGTCTTGAGGCAAATAGGACATTAATGTTTGTAAAGAAATATCCCGCTTGGTTTCTAGTACAGAAATCTGTTCGGAAGCATTTCGAAGTTGGCGAATATTTCCGCTCCAGCGGTATCCTAAAAGGTATTTAATTGCAGGATCTTCCAGTTTAATTGCGGGCATTTTGTATTTGTGTGCAAAATCGGCAGAGAACTTTCGAAACAATAAATGGATATCGTCCTTTCTGTCCCGTAACGGAGGCAGCAAAATATCTACGGTACTCAAACGGTAATATAGATCTTCTCGAAACTTTCCTTTTTCAATAGCATCAAATAAATTGACATTGGTTGCAGCAACAATTCGCACATTAGTTTTTTGCACTTGCGAGGATCCAACTTTTATGAATTCCCCATTTTCCAAAACACGAAGCAGTCTTACTTGGGTAGTTAGCGGCAATTCGCCAACTTCATCTAAGAAAATAGTTCCGCCATCGGCCACTTCAAAATACCCTTCACGAGTGGATGTTGCGCCTGTAAACGAACCTTTTTCATGCCCAAAAAGTTCACTATCAATAGTGCCTTCAGGAATAGCGCCACAGTTAACTGCAATATATTTTCCGTGTTTACGGTGGGAAAGCGCATGAATTATTTTAGGAATACTTTCCTTTCCAACACCACTTTCTCCAACCACTAACACCGAAATATCCGTTGGAGCTACCTGAATGGCTTTCTCTACAGCACGATTTAGTTTAGGGTCATTCCCTATAATTTCAAACCGCTGTTTTATGTTTTGTACTGTTTCCATATTTTTTTTAGCCACGAATGCCACAAATTGGCACTAATCTGTTTGTTAATAGGATTTCACTAATTTTATGCAGACACTCTTTTTAAACCACAAGTACCTCTAATTGACACTAATTTATTTATAGGATTGTGCTTATTTTTTGCTTTATTTATAAAACTATTCTTTTGTGATGAAGAGATTTTGGGCTAAAATTTGCTAAAATCTCCAACTTGCTTTTAGTAATATTCATGTAATTTAAAGTTTGAGCAATATTATCATCCACTAACATTTTTATTGCTTTCACTTCTAAAATAATGTTGTCGTAAACAACAAAATCGGCATAAAACCTTTTATTTAAGGTATAGCCTTTGTAATCTATTATGAATTCTTTTTCCCTTCTAAAAGGTATCTTGTGATTTGTAAATTCAATTTCAAGTGCTTCTTTATAAACGGATTCTAATAATCCACCACCAAGAACATTGTGAACTTCCATACATAAACCAATAATTTTATAATATTCTTCTTTTTTATATAATTCCATGAATGTTAATTTATTAAAATTCGTGCAATTTCACAACATAAAAATTTGTGTCAATTATTGTAATTCGTGGCTACTTTTAATTCCTTTCCGACAATCCCACTGCTTCTCCAATTAAAGTTCCGCTAGTGCAATTAGTAATTTTTACATTTACGAAATCCCCAATTTTATAATTTTCTTTTGGAAAAACCACCGTAATACTTTGGGAGTTCCTTCCAGATAAATCATTTTCTGATTTTTTAGAAGTTTTTTCTACCAATATCTCTACTGTTTTTCCAAGAAATTCTTGCGTTCTAAAAGCACTATGAATTCTTTGGAGGTCTACAATTTCTTGCAAACGACGCATTTTAGTTGACTCAAGAACATCATCTTCCATTTTTCTGCCCGCCATTGTGCCAGGTCTTTCCGAATAGGCATACATATATCCAAAACTATATTTTACATATTCCATTAGTGATAAAGTATCTTGATGGTCTTCTTCCGTTTCTGTTGGAAAACCAGCAATCATATCTTGTGTGATGCAAACATCAGGTATAATAGTTCGTATTCTAGCAATCAAATTTTTATATTCTTCTCTAGTGTGCAAACGATTCATTGCTGCTAATATTTTATCGCTTCCCGATTGCACTGGCAAGTGAATGTGCTTGCAAACATTAGGATATTTAGCAATAACGTGCAAAACAGGTTCGTGCATGTCCTGCGGATTGGAAGTAGAAAAACGAATGCGCATTTTAGGAAAACCTTTAGCAACCATTTCCAGTAAATGCTCGAATTTCACTGCGGTTGCAATTTGCATTTCCGATGCTTTATCAAAATCTTTTTTCAAGCCACCACCATACCAAAGGTAACTGTCTACATTTTGTCCTAAAAGGGTTATTTCTTTATAACCAGTATTTTGTAAATCTTGAATTTCTTTTATAATACTTTGTGGTTCTCGGCTTCTTTCGCGACCGCGAGTAAAAGGAACTACGCAAAACGTACACATATTATCACATCCTCTTGTAATAGAGACAAATGCTGAAACACCGTTAGAGTTTAATCGAACAGGGGAAATATCGCCATAGGTTTCTTCTTTAGATAATAATACGTTTATGGCATCACGACCTTCCTCCACATCGGCCAATAAATTAGGCAAATCTTTATACGCATCGGGTCCAACCACCAAGTCAACAATTTTCTCTTCCTCGAGGAATTTTTCTTTCAAGCGTTCCGCCATACAGCCCAAAACACCAACCTTCATCTTTGGGTTAATTCGTTTTACCGCGTTGTATTTTTCAAGTCGTTTGCGAACCGTTTGTTCGGCTTTATCTCGAATAGAACAGGTATTCACCAATACTAAATCTGCCTCTTCTAGAACTTGAGTAGTATTGTAACCTTCGTTTAAAAGTATAGAGGCTACGACTTCACTATCCGAAAAATTCATCGCGCAACCATAACTTTCTATATAAAGTTTCTTGGTGTTTTCAGCTTTATTTTCTAAAACCAAACTTTGGCCTTGTAAGGTTTCATCAATTTCCTTTTCCATACTTAATTTATACTTCCAATTGGATTTACAAAGATAATACTAAAAATGAATATCTGACAAGATGGCAGTTCTGTTTTAACAAAGTTTTAAAAGGAAAGTAAGAGGGCTTTATTTTTTATTAAAAGTTTCATAAAAATCTAATTTGATTATTTCCCAACTTTTCCCCAACAAGCAGTTTGGTTCAAAGTCATTTTCTGCATTATTAAAATCAATTAGTTGTTGTTTTATGTTTGCAATGGTGTCGTTGTAAGGATAGCGTTTTTGATATAAAGTTACCATTTCGTCTAAACTAATTGTGTCAATAAAATAATGTAAGTCCCAAAAATCTTTTTTTCTACCTCCTTGTAAAATCACCTCTAATTTCATGGCAATTATTTCATTTAAAGTTGCCATTCTTATGTTTTCAATATTCAAAGGTGCTTCAATAAAAGAATCAGTATAATAAAGATCAATTTTTATACTTTCTAATTCGGAATAGCCAACTTTAAAATAAGTTCCAAAACTTACATTGTCTAAATTTCTTGACATGCAATAGGGATATTTGTTTTCTAAAAAAGATCTAATCTCTTTGTAATCAATAGATCCATAATCAGCATCGGTGAATAAATCAATATCTACAGACATTCTGTGGCCAATTTGTAAACTTAATGCTGTGCCTCCAACTAATCGAAAAGGCATAAAAATTTGCTCATTAATTAAATCCTGTAAAATTGTTTCTAGCAAAGGGGAAACAGTATTCCAATATAATTTTTTCATATTCTATTGTTATTTAATCTGATTTTATTAACTTCAACCTTCCCGTAAAACCTTACTATTTCATCTTGTTCTATTTTGTTTCCGTAAGAAAAAACTCTTTTAATAATTGATTTTTTCATTGATTTCCAATCGATTTTATCAAAAGTTGTATCCCAAAAAGTAATTTTATCAAGTTTAGTTAAGTCAGGTTTATACTCACTATCTTTCTTAGATTCCTTAATGTCATAAAACACTTGCAAAGTCATTAAAAAACCTTCTTCTAGTTTTAATTGCTTTTCAATTTTTAAAGATAAATCTACATTCATGTTTCTTTTGCCGTTAATTATTGCACCCAATGTTTGTGGGTGTTCGCCAATAGAAAGCGCAAATTGTCTTTTACTCGTATTTGTTTTAAGTAATTCTCTTTCAATTATTTTTCCCGGATGTATACCTTTTAAGAGGTCAATTTTATTTTTCATAAGACAAATGTAAACAATTTTGTTTATACTAATCAAACTTTTCGGAATCTATTTTATTTCAAAAAGTGCATCTATCCTTAAATATTTAAAAAAAACTTCTACTTTTGCCGAACAAAAAAAATAAAATGGCAAAGAATTTAGTTATAGTTGAGTCCCCAGCAAAAGCAAAAACCATTGAGAAATTTCTAGGTTTCGATTACCAAGTGGAATCTAGTTATGGTCATATTGCCGATTTGCCTTCTAAAGAAATAGGAGTGGATGTCGAAAACGGATTCAAACCTAAATACGAAGTTTCTGCCGATAAAAAAGCATTGGTAACCAAACTTAGAGGATTAGCCAAAAATGCCGATATGGTCTGGTTGGCTTCCGATGAGGATCGCGAGGGAGAAGCAATTTCTTGGCATTTATCCGAAGAATTAAAATTAGATAAAAACAAAACCAAACGAATTGTATTTCATGAAATCACTAAAAATGCAATACTAAAAGCTATTGATAATCCGAGAGAAATAGATTATAATTTAGTAAATGCACAGCAAGCAAGAAGAGTTTTAGACCGTTTAGTAGGATATGAATTGTCTCCTGTTTTATGGCGAAAAATTAAAGGTGGACTTTCTGCAGGCCGAGTACAATCGGTTTCCGTTCGTTTAATTGTTGAACGAGAACGAGAAATTCAAAATTTCAAAGCAATTGCCTCTTATTCTGTTGTTGCAGAGTTTACAAATGAAGCGGGAAGATCTTTTAAAGCAAAACTTCCAAAAAATTTCAATACAAAAAAAGAGGCTGAAGATTTTTTAAATAAAAATATTGGCTCCAATTATAAAGTTGGCGATTTAGAAACTAAACCAACTAAAAAATCTCCAACAGGTCCGTTTACAACTTCTACGTTACAGCAAGAAGCAGCGCGTAAATTGTATCTTCCCGTTGGAATTACAATGCAATTAGCACAACGTTTGTATGAGGCAGGATTGATTACTTACATGAGAACCGATAGTGTAAATCTTTCAAAAGATGCAATGGATGCGGCTCAAGCAGAAATCATTAAATCTTACGGCAAAGAATTCTCTAGACCTAGAACATTTGTAAACAAAAGTAAAGGAGCACAAGAAGCTCACGAGGCGATTCGTCCTACAGACATGTCCCGTCATACGGTAAATATCGATAGAGATCAAGCGCGTTTGTATGATTTAATTTGGAAAAGAACCTTAGCATCTCAAATGAGCGATGCCGAATTGGAACGTACCAACGTTAAAATTGTTGCTAATAATCACTCGGAAGTTTTTACTGCATCTGGTGAAGTTATAAAATTTGAAGGTTTCCTAAAAGTATATTTAGAAGGAAATGACGAGGATGATGAAGAGCAAGAAGGCATGTTGCCAGCTATGAAAGTAAATGAAAAATTGGTTAACAATTACATCACCGCTACTGAAAGATATTCTCGCCCTTCAGCAAGATATACCGAGGCTTCATTGGTAAAAAAATTAGAAGAATTAGGTATTGGTAGACCGTCAACTTATGCGCCAACTATTTCTACTATTATCAACAGAAATTATGTTGAAAAAGGGAATCTAGAAGGTCAAGAACGAAATTATACCCAATTGACTTTGCAATCAAATAAAGTTGCAGAAAAACTATTAAAAGAAAACACAGGATCTGATAAAGGGAAGTTAGTTCCAACAGATATTGGAACAATCGTTACCGATTTCTTGGTAAAAAACTTCGAAAATATTTTAGATTATAATTTCACTGCCAAAGTTGAACAAGATTTTGATGAAATTGCTGAAGGAAATATCAATTGGACTAAAATGATGCAGGAGTTTTATGATAAATTCCATCCCAATGTAAAAGATGTTGAGGCAAATGCTGATAGAGAAAGTGGCGAAAGAATATTAGGTAAACACCCAGAATCTGGCAAAACAGTTTTGGTTCGTTTAGGAAAATTTGGGGCTATGGCACAAATTGGCGATAGCGAAGATGAAGAAAAGAAATTTGCTAGTTTGCGTGCTGAACAAAATATTGGAACTATTTCCTTGCAAGAAGCTTTAGATTTATTTTTGTTGCCTAAAGCTTTAGGGACTTATAAAGAAGAAGAAGTTGAGGTAAGTTTAGGTCGTTTTGGCCCCTTTATTAGATTTGGAAAAGTTTTCGTTTCTTTGCCTAAAGGGGAAGAGCCATTAGATGTGACTTTGGAGAGGGCTAAAGAATTAATTGACGAGAAAACACAAGCCGACGCGCCAATTGCAGTTTACAAAGGTGAAGGAGTTCAAAAAGGCACCGGAAGATTCGGACCATTTATTAAATGGAACGGTGTCTTTATTAATGTTTCTAAAAAATATAATTTTGACAATCTTTCTCAAAGTGATATTGAAGAATTAATTGAAGACAAACTTCAAAAAAATATAGATAAGGTAATTCACGATTGGAAAGAAGAAGGAATTCTAGTTCAAAAAGCACGTTGGGGAAGATCTGAAATCACTAAAGGAAAGATAAAAATTGAATTGAATAAAGATATTGACGCTTCTCTATTAACTTTGGCTCAAGTTCAAGAAATGATTGCTAAAAAAACTCCAGTCAAAAAAGCCCCAGCTAAAAAAGCAGCAGTTAAAAAGGCCCCAGCAAAAAAGAAATAATAATCCTATAATTTTCTCTATAATATAAGGAGTAAAATTGGAAATAAAGAAATAACAATGGAATTCGATTTTCTTTCTCCTTTAGAAACCAATTTGATAATCGATATCAAACGATTGTCCTCTCAGCATTTGTCTAGCAAAGTTGTTTTTCATACGCAAGAAGATTTTCCTGATATTTCAAAAATAAATATTGCAATAATTGGAGTTCCAGATCACCGTGGAGAAGGAATTGAAAGTAAAGAATTAGATTTATCTCAAATAAGATTGGAACTATACCAACTTTTTCCAGGCAATTGGAGTCAAACAATTGCCGATTTAGGAGATATATTGCCAGGGAATTCACCAGAGGATACTTATTTTGCTTTGCAGAAAGTAGTTTCAAGGTTGATGAAAAATAAAGTTATTCCAATAATAATAGGAGGGTCTCAAGATTTGACTTATGCATTGTATCGCGGTTATGATGATTTAGAGCAAATGGTGAATTTGGTTACCATTGATTCAAAATTTGATTTAGGAAAACAAGAAGGTACTGCATTAGCAGATTCTTATTTGTCAAAAATTATTATTGAAGAGCCTAATAATCTTTTTAATTATAGTAATATTGGTTACCAAACCTATTACAATTCGCAAGAAGAAATTGATTTGATTGAAAAATTGTATTTTGATGCTTATAGATTAGGTGAAGTTTGTAATAATATAGCGGTTTCTGAACCCGTTTTTAGAGATGCCGATTTAGTTAGCTTGGACTTAACTTGTGTAAAATCCTCCGATTCTGGAAATTTCAATAGTTTTCAACCTAATGGTTTTAATGGAAAAGAAATTTGCGCATTGGCAAGATATGCAGGAATTAGCGACAAAGTGTCCTGTTTAGGGATATTTAACCACCAAGGAACTAAGCAAGAAACAGCACTTATTGCCCAAGTTATTTGGTATTTTATAGAAGGCATTCACTACCGTTCTAATGAATATCCATTTACTAGTAAAAATAATTATTTAAAATACATTGTTCCTAACGAAGATGAGGATCTTGTATTTTACAAAAGTGATAGAACAGAAAGATGGTGGATAGAAATCCCTTTTTTTCTAAATTCAAACAATAAATTAAAAAAGAACACGTTATTACCGTGTACGCAAGATGATTATTTGGCCGCTTGTAATCAGGAATTACCTGAACGGTGGTTAAAAGCACAAAGAAAAAGTGTATTATAAATCAATTTCAATGATTTTAACTCTTTTTTTAATTAAGAATAATAAGAAAAAAGGACTGTTTACTTGAGTAATAATATAGTTTTTATATAGAATTATATAATATTTTTAATTTTTTTAATAAAAAAATAAAACTTTAAGCAACAAATATTGTTTTTTTAAAAAATTATAGATAGGTTTACGGCCTTAAAAAATGAATACATAATTAACCAAATTTATATGAAGAAGTTCATTGCATTTGCATCTGTTTTAACTCTATTAGTGAGCTGTGGTAAGTCTAACGACAAAGGAGAGTTAGTTGGAGTTAAAGGTAAAAAGTGGCATCCAGAGAAACCATTCGGCATGACATTAGTTCCTGGTGGAGCATATATTATGGGTAAATCAGATGATGATTTAGCTAATGTTCAAGATGCGCCTACTAAAACAGTTACCGTTAGATCCTTTTATATGGACGAAACTGAAATAACTAATAGTGAGTACCGTCAATTTGTTGAATGGGTTAAAGACTCTATCATAAAAGTTAGACTAGCTATTCTTGCAGACGAAACAGGTGCGAAACCTGGAACTGGTAAAGGGGCTAAAAGTACCGGAAGCATTGGTGATTTTGCTTTTAATGACCAAGACCCAGCTAAAATGACTCCCTACGACAAATATATGTATGAGAATTACTATAGTGTAGGAACAGCAACCGATCCTTATGCAGGAAGAAAATTAAATAGAAAAATTAAATTAATTACAGATACTAAAAAATATCCAGATGAATATTATACTGAAGTAATGGATACAATGTATCTGCCTGTAGCAGAGTCTTTCAATGGATTAAGAACTATTGATGTTGACAAATTGAAATTTCACTATTCCTGGATGGATATTGAGGCTGCTGCTAAAGCTAAAGTAGGTAAAAGAAGCAAATTCATAAAAACAGAGAATACAAAAATTTATCCTGATACTACTGTTTGGATTAAAGATTTTGCATATTCTTACAACGAGCCAATGCATAATGATTATTTTTGGCACCAAGCCTACGGTGATTATCCAGTTGTTGGTGTGAATTGGAAGCAAGCAAAAGCATTCTGTGCTTGGAGAACTTTGAATAAGAACATTTACGTGAAACAAAAGAAAGGAAGAGATTTAATAAACTCTTTCCGTTTACCTACAGAAGCTGAGTGGGAATATGCTGCTCGAGGCGGTTTACAATCAGGAAACTATCCTTGGGGAGGTCCATACACTAAGAGTGATAGAGGTTGCTATTTAGCAAATTTTAAACCAAGTAGAGGAGATTATGCTGCTGACAATGCATTGTATACTGTAGAGGCAAGATCTTTCCAACCTAATGGTTATAATTTGTATAACATGGCAGGAAATGTCTCTGAATGGACTTCAACTTCCTATGACGCATCTGCTTATGAATTTGTTTCTACAATGAATCCAAATGTTTCCGATGCTACTAATAAGCGTAAAGTAGTTAGAGGTGGTTCTTGGAAAGATGTAGCTTACTTTTTGCAAGTAGGAACTAGAGATTTTGAATACCAAGATACTGCTAGAAGCTATATCGGTTTCAGAACTGTACAAGATTACATGGGAACTCAAACAACGGGTAAAAAATAAAGCCCAAATTTTATTTGAATATTTATTAACTTTATTATATTAAACTAAACTAACTTAAATTATTTATTATTATGGCGATTTTAAGCAAAAAAGCAATGAATTTTGCATACGGTATGGGAGCAGCAGTTGTAATTGTTGGAGCATTATTCAAAATTACTCACTTTGAATTAGGACCTTTAACAGGGACTGTTATGTTATCTGTAGGATTATTAACTGAAGCATTAATTTTTGCACTTTCTGCTTTTGAACCGGTTGAACATGAATTAGATTGGTCTTTAGTATATCCTGAATTAGCAGGTGGTCAAGCTAAAGAAAAATCATCAAAAAAAGAAGACGTTAAAGATGCAGAAGGATTGTTGTCTCAAAAATTAGATGCAATGTTAAAAGAAGCTAAAATTGATGGCGAGTTAATGTCAAGTTTAGGAAACAGCATTAAAAACTTTGAAGGTGCTGCAAAATCTATTTCTCCTACTGTTGATGCTATGGCAGGACAAAAGAAATATGCTGAAGAAATGGGTAAAGCTGCTTCTCAAATGGAAGCATTAAATGGTTTATATCAAGTTCAATTAGAAAGCGCTGAAAGAAATGCTCAAATTAATAACGAAGTTGCTGAAAATAACTTGAAATTAAAAGACCAAATGCAATCTTTAACTTCTAACTTATCTACATTAAATAATGTATATGGTGGAATGCTTTCTGCAATGAACAACAAAGGATAATTAGTTTTAAACTATATTTTATTATTAACAAAATTATTAAATTAAACTAATTAGAAAAAATGGCAGGAGGAAAATTAACCCCTAGACAGAAGATGATTAACCTAATGTATTTGGTTTTCATCGCAATGTTGGCAATGAATATGTCCAAAGAAGTACTATCGGCTTTTGGATTAATGAATGAAAGATTTGAAGGTTCAAACATGTCTGCTATGAGCATGAACGAACAAATGTTAGCAGGTTTAGATTCAAAAGCAAGTGAAGATTCACACTTTGCAGAGGCTGCATCTAAAGCTCATAAAGTGGAAGCTGCTTCTAAAAAATTCTTTGAATTTATTGGCACTCTTAAAAGTGAAGTTTTAAAAGGTGTAGAAACGGATAAAGAAACAGGAAAATTACCATATGAAGCTATGGATAAAGGTGATAATATTGATAATTCCTGGTTTAAAGGCGAAGGTTATTCTCCAAGAGGAAATGAGATTATTGCAAATATCGAAAAATATAAAGCAGAAATCAAAGCTGCTGTTGGTAATGATTCAAAATATGTAAGCATATTAAAAGAGATTAACGATAAATTTAATGTTACCGACGTTAAAAATAAGGAAGGATTAAAAGTGAAATTTTTAGAATATCATTTTGATAAATTCCCCTCTATTGCATCTTTAGCTAAATTAAGCGCTTGGCAAAATGACGTTAAAAAAACAGAAGCTGATATTTATAGTAGTTTGCTAGGTAAAGCTGCAGTTGCTGCTGCATCTATGAATAACTTTCAAGCAATAGTTGTTTTAGAAAAAAATGCTTATTTTGAAGGAGAAGCAATTAAAGGAAAAGTAGTTTTAGGAAAGTATGATGCAAATACAAAACCAACCGGTTTTGTTGGTCCAGGAAGAATCGAAAATGGTCAAGCAGTAATCGCAATGTCTGCTGGTGCTGTAGGAGAACATCCTCTTGGTGGATCTTTCACTTTTCTTGAGGATGGCAAATCAATTTCAATTCCTTTTAAAGGATCTTATGTTGTTGTACCACGTCCAAATACAGCAAATATTTCTGCTGATAAAATGAATGTGGTTTACAGAGGTTTACCAAACCCAATGACTATTTCATTTGCAGGAATTCCTGATAATGCTGTAACTGCTTCTGCTGCTGGTTTAACTAGTGCTGGAGGAAAAGGAAAATATAACTTAAATCCAGGTTCTGGTACAGAAGTTGTTGTAAACGTTACTGGAAAAATGGCTGATGGTAAATCAGTTTCTGATAAAAAAGTTTTCAGAATTAAAAATATTCCTGCTCCACAAGGTGCCATAGGAGGAACTGCTGGAAGTCAAAAAGGAGCAAAATCTCGTTTAGAAGCATCAACAATTACAGCTGTTTTACCTGATTTCTTGTATGATTTAAATTTTGAAGTTACTCAATTTGCTCTTAAAGTACCAGGACAAGCTTCTATTGTTGTTAATGGAAATAAAGTAGATAGTAGATGTAAAGCTGCTTTGTCAAGAGCAAAAGCTGGAGATCAAGTTACTATATCAGATATTAAAACTCGAGTTATTGGTGCTAGTATTGCAACAAAAACAGCTGCTCCAGCAATATACGAAATACAATAAAAATTTATATTCGTCGCTGTAGACAACTTAAATTTTAAAAGAATAAATATATGAAAATGAAAAACCTTTTATTTGTAGTTTTTAGTGTTTTAGCAAGTCTATCTTCAATTGCTCAGTCTAATCTATTGAATGCCAAATCACCTGACGAGATTGGTAAAAAAACAGCTGCTCAATTAGAATCTGATAATGATAAACCATTACCTTATGGTTATGTTCATGATAGAGATGTTTTAATGGGCAAAACTACTTGGGAAAATATTGATCTTGATGAAAGAATCAATTTCCCTTTGTATTATCCTGTTGATACTGCTTTTGTTGGTAAAGAGAGAAGATCTCTTTTTCAAGTTCTTTTGAATGGTATTAAATCTGGAAAAATTACTGAGGTTTACGGAGATGATTATTTTAATGCAAAAAAAACATTAAAAGATATTGAATCTGTTTTTCAATACAGAGATACTACTCAGGCTGGTATTGATGAATATAATAATTATTACGACGATTATAAATCGGGAAAAAAAGTATTATCTAATGAATTTATTAACGTTACTGAATTATCTGCAAAAGATGTTTCTGGTTATAAAATTAAAGGATTTTGGTATTTTGATAAACGTCAAAGTGAATTAAAGTATAGATTGCTAGCTATTTGTCCTATGGCTACTGAAGCTAGGGATAAAGCAAAGGGTAATTCGGATTCTATTGAATTATTTTGGGTATATTTTCCTTCCATTCGAGATATATTACATGATGCTAAAGCTTTTAATGATAAGAATTCGGCAATGCCAATTACTTTTGATCAACTTTTAAATTCCCGCAGATTTAACGGAGTGATTTATAAAGAAGAGAATGTATTTGGTGATAGAACTATTCAAGATTACATGAAAGACAATGCTCAATCTCAATTAATAGAATCTGAAAGGGTTAAAGATAAAATCCGAGATTTCGAACAAGATATGTGGACTTATTAATTTAAGCAATAGTTTATTAAAAACTTCTACCTTTGGTAGGAGTTTTTTTATGTCTTATTATGAAATTTAATAAACAGTATTTTTAATGTTAGATTATATAATTGTTGGATCTGGTTTGGCCGGCATTGCTTTTTCGGAAATTGCTCTGCAAAATAACAAATCCATTTTGGTGATTAATGATGCTTCTCAAAATTCATCAATAATTGCTGGAGGGCTTTACAATCCGGTTATTTTAAAACGTTTTAGTGAAGTTTGGCAAGCAAGTTCGCAATTGGAATTGTTAACTGAATTTTATTCTGGTTTAGAATTTAAACTAGGCGTTAAGTTAGATTATAAATTATCTTTATTGCGAAAATTTCATTCGGTAGAAGAGCAAAATAATTGGTTTACCGCTTCTGATAAGCCCAATCTTTCTAAATTCTTATCTACAAATTTAATTACCTCTAAGATAAATTCGATTGATTCTCCTTTTAATTTTGGAGAAGTTTTACATTCTGGTTATCTAGATACTGCATTATTATTAGATGTTTATAAAGACTTTTTAAATTCTAAGGATCTATTGCAAAATGAAACATTTGATCATTCTCTTTTAGAAAAAAATAATGATTTTGTTTCGTATAAAAGTCATAAAGCAAGAAACATTGTCTTTGCTGAAGGGTTTGGCATGCTTTCTAATCCATTCTTTTCTAAATTACCGCTTGACGGAACAAAAGGGGAATTACTTTTAATAAAAGCCCCACAGTTAAATTTAAAGGTTATTGTAAAATCGGCGATTTTTATCATTCCTGTCGGGAAAGATTTATACAAAGTTGGTGCTACTTACAATTGGGAAGACAAGACAAACACTCCAACAGAATTAGCAAAAAAAGAATTAGTAGACCAATTAAAGGAGCTTATTCAATGTGAATTTGAAATCATCGAACATTATGCAGGAGTACGGCCTACGGTAAAAGATAGAAGACCCTTGGTGGGCACGCATCCTATGTATAGAAATATTCATGTATTGAACGGGCTGGGTACTAGAGGTGTAATGCTAGCTCCCGCTATGGCTACAAGTTTATTTAATAACATTGAAAACAATATTCCATTAGATCCGATGATTGATATCAGAAGAGTTAAGAATTTTGTTTCCAGTTTTTATCAAAGCTAATAAACATATTTATGTAGATGTTTCTTGCTAATCTTGCAGTTACTGGCATTAAAGCTATGATTCCTATAATAATACTGACAAATGTTGTTTTAACAGTTAATCCTAAAATCACATTTGCAATTACAAAGATTGCCACACCAATAGCTACCGTTAAGCCATAACTAACATACATTGCCCCATAAAAAAAGGAAGGTTCAATAAAATATTCGGTATGACAATGACTACAAGTACGGTGCATTTTATACAAATCATTCAACTTATATGGATTTTTTTCTAAATACATACTTTCTTCATGGCATTTTGGACAAGTTCCTGTTAAAATGCTATATAATTTGGATCCTTTTTTTAACATTTGCAAAAATTTTCTACAAAGGTACTCTTTAAGGGATTTTATAATGTAACATTCGTCACAATAATATGCTAAATATTCACAATTTATCGGTTTCTTTTGGTGGTTCGTATCTTTTTGAAGAAGTAACTTTTCGTCTAGGTTCTGGCGATAGAGTAGGGCTTGTTGGAAAAAATGGTGCGGGAAAATCTACAATGCTTAAAATACTTGCTGGAGATTTTAAACCAGATTCTGGTCAAATTGCAACAGAAAAAGAAGTTAGAATGGGTTTTCTTCGTCAAGACATCGATTTTGAACAAGGCAGAACAGTTCTAGAAGAAGCGTACGAGGCATTTACGGAAATTAAACAAGTCGAAAAAAAGTTAGAAGAAGTAAACCATCTTTTAGTAACTCGAACGGATTATGAAAGTGAAGAATATGGACAAATTATAGAAAATTTATCCGATTATACCCATAGATTTGAATTGTTAGGAGGTTATAATTATGTTGGAGATACAGAAAAAATCCTTTTAGGACTTGGTTTTAAACGTGAAGTTTTTAATGACCAAACGGATACTTTTTCTGGTGGATGGCGTATGCGTATTGAATTGGCTAAATTGCTTTTACAGTCTAACGATATTTTGCTTTTGGATGAGCCAACCAATCACTTGGATATTGAAAGTATTATTTGGCTGGAAGGCTTTTTAAGAAACTTTCCAGGTGTGGTTGTAATTGTGTCTCACGATAAAATGTTTTTAGATAATGTTACTAACCGTACCATCGAAATTTCTCTTGGAAAAGCATATGATTTTAATAAAGCCTATTCCGAATATTTAGAATTACGTCATGAAATTAGAGAGAAGCAATTGGCAACCCAAAAGAATCAAGCCAAGAAAATAGAAGAAACTGAAAAGTTAATCGAAAAATTCCGCGCTAAAGCATCCAAAGCTTCCATGGCGCAATCGTTGATTAAGAAGTTGGATAAGGTAGAGCGAATTGAAGTAGATGAAGATGATAATTCTGTAATGAATATTTCATTTCCAGTTTCTAAAGTGCCAGGTAAAGTAGTTATTGAAGCGGAGGACGTAACTAAAGCTTATGGAGATAAAGTAATTCTTAAAAATATTTCATTACTAGTAGAACGCGGTAGTAAAATTGCTTTTGTAGGTCAAAACGGACAAGGAAAATCAACTTTTATAAAAGCAATTGTAAATGAATTCAAATACCAAGGAAACATTAAACTCGGACATAATGTTCAGGTTGGTTATTTTGCACAAAACCAAGCAGAATATTTAGATGGTGAAATCACTCTTTTAGAAACCATGGAAAATGCCGCGGCGGATACTAATCGATCAAAAGTCCGAGATATGTTAGGTTCGTTTTTGTTTCGTGGGGATGATGTAGATAAGAAAGTAAAAGTACTTTCGGGAGGAGAACGAAATCGTTTGGCATTATGCAAATTATTATTGCAACCTATAAATGTTTTGGTGATGGATGAGCCAACAAATCATTTGGATATCAAATCGAAAAACGTTTTAAAAGCGGCACTTCAAAAATATGAAGGAACATTATTGCTAGTTTCCCATGATAGAGATTTTCTTCAAGGAATGTCTAATATTGTTTACGAATTTAAAGACCAAAAAATTAAAGAATATTTAGGCGATATTAACTACTTTTTAGAGCAACGCAATCTCGAGAACATGCGCGAGGTAGAGAAGAAAGATAGTATTAAAAAAGAAGCACCCAAAGAGACAAACAAAGTTTCTTATGAAGACCAAAAGAAAAATAAATCGCTTCTAAATCGTTTAAGCAAAATAGAAAGCCAAATAAAACAGCTTGAAATAAACATCCAGCAGGATGATAAAGCACTGGCTTCAAATTATGACAAACATATTGAAGACGCCTCTTTTTTTATCGCTTACAATAAGAAAAAAACAGAATTAGAAAAACTTTTAGAAGATTGGGAAGTTGTGCAAGGTGAAATAGATGCAATGAGTTAGCAGTTTATTCTTTAAACGGATTACGTTGTTGCCATTTAGTTTTGGGTTCTAAATAATTAAAAATAGTTTTCGTACATCTGTCAATTAACTTGGATTCGTGTTTAATATATCCAAAAACTTCCATTGGTTTTGCACCCACAGAACTTTTAATTTCAAGTGCCGTTCTTGCAAAAACAATTTCTCGAAATCCTTTTTTTATGGAATACGCTATCATGTCATAAATCATGTTGAGATACAGCATTTTATCTTTTTGTATGCCATCATCATATCCTAAAAAATAGGTATCCATGACATATCCATTTTTTATTAAAGTATTGAAACCAATTAATTTTCCATCTAAAAAATAACCATAAAATAGAAATTTGTCATTTAGAATTTCTTTAAAAACCCTAAAATGATTTTTTGCTAAAAAGAAAGTATTAAAGGGTGCGTTTTTGGCAACATGAAAATACAATTCATAAATTTCTTCTTCATATTTAATGATTTCCGCCAAATTTAATTTCCTTTTTTCAATTTCAACTGCTTTTTTACGAGCACGTTTATATTGGTCACGGTATTTTTTGGACAAGGCATCAATGTAATCTTGTTCGGTAGTCCAATTTTCAGGAATAGTAAAAATCATATTTGGTTGGGTAGAAAACTGAAAATAATCTTTAATTTGGTCTTTTTCAAATGCTTCAATATCAGCCTGTTCAAAGTCTTTTAATGAAGTAATGTGTGTTTTTTTTCCAGAATATTTTAGGATAGCTTTCAAATCGCTCATGGCTAGTAATAATCCTTCAATTATAGTTTTCTTATCTATTTCTTCAGAAAAAGCAAAAGAATTTTGCCCCGTAACCATGTTGTTGCCCATAAGTAATACATTGGAACAAAAGTTTTTAAAAATAAAATTTCGAACGCTTGCTTTTACGCATTTATCGCGTTCCCCAAAAGATTGTAAAAGGTTAAGATCTAAAAATTGAGAAAGTCCAATACCAACTAATTCTTCTTTATCAAAAAAACCTATAAAAAAACACCTCATATTGATAGGAGCCGATTTTTCTAGAATTTCTAAATACTCTCTAGATAGAAAAATATTTTTCATGGCCAATGCATTCCAGTTTTCAGGAAGTTGGCTAGCAGAAGAAAATATTGAGTGAGTGAGTATTGTTTTCAAGTTAAAAAAAAAGCTCTACAAAAATAGAGCGATAATTATATAAGTAAATGTTAATATTACATCCATTGGCAAATAATCCCACCCATAATCATACCGGTAACTATCCAATAACCTCCCGCAATAAGAGTGTATTTCCAACTTCTTCTTTCATGAAGTGCACCAACACCAATAATTGGTAAGCAGAAAAATAATCCGGTAAAAAAACCATGTAATGCTCCGTGTTTAAAAGTTCTAAATGCATTTCCATAATCTCTCATGAAATTTGCATAGGAGGGAAGTGCTTTCAATTCATTGCCACCAATCATTCCTAATGCACCTGTTTGATGAATAACTAAATACTGAAATATGAAGGAAATAAAAAAAGCATATAGAAACGATACTAATATTGTTAATGCCATGTTTCCTGCTTTTATTTTTTCTGCTGAAACTCCTGATTCTCTCATCCATATGTTTCCAAAAACTTTAGGGTTATACCAAATGAAACCTACTATTAAAGATGAAAATGCTGAAAGTAATAAAATTAATAATGTGTGCACGATTTTTTATTTTTAAAATTAGTAAAACAAATTTAATTTATTTAAATTAAATAAGCCTTAATGAGAAATTATATCATTAAGGCTTATATTAATAAAAGTGTCATAATATTATTCTTCTGCACTTTCCCCAGATTTACGATATATAAAATTACCGTAAATATGACGTTTTGCAAATCTATTTGTAGAGTCTGCATTTACAAACTTCACATAAATATTTCTTGGAACTCCTATATACTCATAAGAAACTCCATTTACGTGAGTAATTGTAAGTGTTTGTTTCTCATAATTAAAATCAAGAATATTGAAATTATTGATAGTTTCTTGGTATTCTGGAAGGTTTTTCTCTACAGTTTCAACAGCAATGCTTACTAAAAAATGGTACGCATTAATAATGTTTTTGCTGTGCTCCTCTGCGGTAATTTTACCGGCTTCGTCGTTAACAAACTTATCAGGATGGCTGTCCTTCATACTGTTTCTATAAATGGACTTTAATTCTTTCAAAGTAACATTTTTGTCAACTTCTAACAACTTTCTGTACTCAATAACTCTTTTCATAAACTAAAATTAATTAAAAAAATAAAGTCTTACTTTTTATAATGACTTATTTATTGTAGGTAATTATTAAACAAAAATTAGGAACATTATTAAAAAAAAAAGAGTTTAAATAAAGTCTTTATTTCTTAGTAGACAACACCCTCGAATTCTCTTAAAATTTACTCCTAGATTTCGTATACTTTTGATTTTTAATAAAAATATAATCTTCACAATTTGCGTGCAAATGTAATTAAAAAGATCATTCTAATAATTTAATTTATAAAAGAATTCAAATTTTTTTTGCAGTTTTTTAAAAATCAAAAAAGCCTCCTCAAGAAATTGAGGAGGCTTTAAATTATTTGACTGTCTAAGACTTATCGTTTAATCACACGTAGTGTTTTAACAGTATCCCCTTGACTTACAATAACGTTGTAAACTCCAGATGGATAGTTAGCACCTACTTCAAATCCTTCAACTTCTGTAGTTTCTAGGATTCTGTTATCTACTAATTTACCTAACATATCGTAAACTTTAATTTGTAAAGCT
>CANGWK010000021.1 GCA_947457615.1 Flavobacteriaceae bacterium | reverse complement strand
TTACTTACTTACTTACTTACTTACTTACTTACTTACTTACTTACTTACTTACTTACTTACTTACTTACTTACTTACTTACTTACTTACTTACTTACTTACTTATCTTTAAGTCTTAAAGTCAAAAGTCATAAAGTCTATCGTTAAGACTTTAAAAAGTTACGACTTTAGGACGTATTTACTTCTTTTTCTTCGGAGCGATATACATAATCATTCTCTTTCCTTCAAGAACGGGTAATGCCTCTACTTTTCCGTGGTCTTCTAAATCTTGAGCCAAACGCAATAATAAAATCTGACCTTGCTCTTTATAGATAATAGAACGGCCTTTAAAGAATACAAATGCTTTCAATTTAGAACCTTCTTTAAGAAACTTCTCTGCATTTTTTCTTTTAAAGTCGTAATCGTGTTCATCTGTTTGAGGACCAAAACGAATTTCTTTTACAACGATTTGTGTTGATTTAGCTTTTAATTCTTTATCACGTTTCTTCTGCATGTAAACGAACTTTTTATAGTCCATTATCTTACATACTGGCGGTTCAGCATTGGGAGATATTTCTACCAAATCCAATTCAAATTGATCCGCAAGACGCATAGCATCCGCAGTTTTAAAAATACCTGGTTCTACATTGTCTCCTACAAGACGTACTTCAGGCACACGAATAAAATTATTTATTCGGTGTTCATCTTTTTTTTCTACTCGAGGTTGATAACCTCTGTTGTTTCTAATTGCTATGGCTTTATTATTTTAGTTAAACTTCAAATGTTTTTAAGGTTTTGGCAACTTCTTCATTAACAATTGCTACAAAATCTTCTATTGTGATCGTGATATTTCCTTTTCCTTCTTGTCCATGACGTCTTACTGAAACGGTATCGTTTTTCTCCTCATCCTCACCTACAATTAGCATGAACGGCATTTTTTGGATTTCTGCATCTCTAATTTTCTTCCCAATTGTCTCATTGCGGTTGTCAATTAGGGCGCGAATTTCGTGATTTTCTAGCAGATTTAAAACTTTTTCGGCATATTTTTCATATTTCTCACTCAAAGACAAGATTATAGCTTGTTCCGGCATTAGCCAAAGTGGGAAATTTCCTGCTGTATGTTCTAGTAAAATTGCTATAAAACGCTCCATCGATCCAAACGGTGCTCTGTGAATCATTACTGGTCGGTGCAATTTGTCATCAGCTCCTTTATAAGTTAATTCAAAACGCTCGGGTAAATTATAATCAACCTGAATGGTTCCTAGTTGCCATTGTCTGCCAAGAGCATCTTTCACCATAAAGTCTAATTTAGGACCGTAAAATGCAGCTTCACCATATTCTACAACCGTATTCAATCCTTTATCTCGTGCAGCATTAATGATAGCATTTTCTGCTTTCTCCCAGTTTTCATCGCTACCAATATATTTGTCTCTGTTTTCTTTATCTCTCAATGAAATCTGAGCAGTAAAATTTTCAAATCCCAACGAACTAAATACATAAAGCACTAAGTCAATTACTTTTTTAAACTCATTATCCAATTGATCTGGCGTACAAAAAATATGTGCATCATCTTGCGTAAACCCTCGCACACGAGTTAAACCGTGCAATTCTCCACTTTGTTCGTATCTATAAACCGTTCCAAATTCAGCATAACGCTTTGGTAAATCTTTATAAGACCATGGTTTGGTATTGTATATTTCACAGTGATGCGGACAGTTCATAGGTTTCAATAAAAACTCTTCACCATCGGCGGGAGTAGTTATCGGCTGAAAACTATCTGCACCATATTTAGCATAATGACCAGAAGTTACATACAATTCTTTTTGTCCAATATGTGGAGTAACTACTTGTTCGTACCCGGCTTTTTTCTGTGCCTTTTTCAAAAATTGCTCTAATCTATCTCGTAAAGCAGCTCCTTTAGGCAACCATAAAGGTAAACCTTGACCAACTTTAGCTGAAAAAGCAAATAAATCCAATTCTTTACCTAGTTTGCGGTGGTCTCTTCGTTTAGCTTCTTCTAGCAATTCTAAATACTCCGTCAAATCTTTTTGCTTCGGAAAAGAAATTCCGTAAACTCGAGTCAACTGTTTGTTTTTCTCATCACCGCGCCAATAAGCACCGGCAACACTCATAACCTTCATCGCTTTAATAATTCCGGTATTCGGAATATGACCTCCACGACATAAATCAAAAAAGTTGGCATGATCACAAAAAGTAATCGTACCATCTTCCAAATTCGATATTAATTCTGTTTTGTATACATTATCTTTATAAACTTCTAATGCTTCCGCTTTAGAAACCGGACGCATTGTAAATTCATGTTTGTCTCTAGAAATTTCTAAAACACGGTCTTCAATAGCTTTAAAATCAGCATCGGAAATTTTGTTTTCTCCAAAATCAACATCGTAATAAAACCCATTTTCAATTGCAGGTCCTAGTGTTAATTTAATTCCATTAAATTTTTCTTCCAGCACTTGCGCCATAACGTGAGAGGTAGAATGCCAAAAAGCCTTTTTGCCTTCTTTGTCATTCCAAGTAAATAAAACTAAAGAACCATCCACAAATAATTCCGTCGAAGTTTCAATTGTTGTACCATTAAAAGAGGCCGAAATTACATTTCGAGCCAATCCTTCACTAATGCTTTTCGCAATATCCATCGGAGTTGAGCCATTCTCAAATTCCTTAACCGAACCATCCGGTAGAGTAATCTTTATCATTCCTAAAATTTTATGGACTGCAAATATAGTCGATTCACAAAACACTTACAATAGATATAGCTAGAATATCATAAAGTTTTTCAGGAGCGAATCGTTAGAGCATTTCAGCAAAGGTAATTCCTGCTTTCGCCTTTAGTCTCGTTACGTTCCTCCACGAGAGCTACCGGCTCAATCAGGGCTAAAGTACAGACATTTTTTTATGAAATTTATGTTTACATAATTATTTATTATGTAGCAATCCACCCCCAGTTTTAAACTTTCTATGAGCGCTTCTTTAGATGGTTATTTGGTTAAAAACTTCAAATTATTCAAAAAATGCTACTATTATTTACGAATATCTTTACAATATAATTTGTATTTTTGCACCACTATTTATTAAAACACAAACACAGTTAAGTTATGAGTTCATTTGACGTAGTCATCATAGGTTCAGGTCCTGGCGGATATGTTTCGGCAATTCGTTGTGCCCAATTAGGTTTCAAAACCGCAATTATCGAAAAATATTCTACCCTTGGAGGTACTTGTCTTAATGTTGGGTGTATCCCTTCGAAAGCATTATTGGCATCTTCCCATCATTACGAAGAATTACAACATTTTGCCGATCACGGAATTGAAGTTTCGGGAGAAGTAAAAGTGAACTTAGAGAAAATGATTGCCCGCAAACAAGCGGTTGTAGATCAAACTTCTGGCGGTGTTAAATTTTTAATGGACAAAAATAAAGTTACCGTTATAGAAGGAATGGGATCATTTGTAGATTCTACTCACGTGGCAATCGCCAAAGCAGACGGAACTACCGAAACTATTGAAGGTAAAAATATAATTATAGCAACAGGTTCTAAACCCTCAACGTTGCCATTTATCACTTTAGATAAAGAAAGAATAATCACTTCAACCGAAGCTTTAAAATTACCAGAAGTACCTAAACATCTAGTAATTATTGGTGGTGGCGTAATCGGAATCGAACTTGGACAAGTATATTTACGCTTAGGAGCTGAAGTTTCTGTAGTGGAATATTTAGATAGAATAATCCCAGGAATGGATGCTGGTTTGTCTAAAGAATTGACCAAAGTATTGAAAAAACAAGGCATGAAATTCTATACTTCCCATAAAGTAAAATCGGTTGCTAGAAAAGGGAAAACGGTAACTATTCAAGCAGACAACGCTAAAGGCGAAACCGTTACTTTAGAAGGTGATTATTGCTTAGTTGCTGTAGGTCGTCGTCCTTATACAGAGGGATTGAACGCAGATAAAGCGGGAGTGAAGTTAACCGAAAGAGGAATGGTTGACGTAAACGATTATTTACAAACCAACGTTCCTACTATTTATGCTATTGGCGATGTAGTTCGTGGTGCCATGTTGGCACACAAAGCCGAAGATGAGGGGACTATGGTTGCCGAAATCTTAGCTGGACAAAAACCTCATATTGATTACAATTTAATTCCGGGAGTGGTTTACACTTGGCCAGAAGTTGCTGCTGTGGGTAAAACCGAAGAGCAACTAAAAGCGGATGGAATTGCCTATAAAGCGGGAAGTTTCCCATTCAAAGCATTGGGTAGAGCTCGTGCTGGAGGTGATTTGGACGGATTTGTAAAAATCCTTGCCGATGCTACTACCGACGAAGTTCTTGGTGTTCACATGATTGGTACTCGTTGCGCCGATTTAATTGCCGAAGCCGTTACTGCAATGGAATTTAGAGCCTCTGCCGAAGATATTTCCAGAATGTCACACGCACATCCAACTTTTGCTGAAGCTATTAAAGAAGCGGCATTAGCAGCAACAGAAAACAGAGCGTTACACGTTTAAAAAATATTTTTTCAAAAAATAACCCCAAAGGATTTTAAATCTTTTGGGTTTTTTGTTTGTTATTTTTTAAAAATCAAATGCTAATTTAAAAAATTAAAAAGAGTTAAAGATATTTCTCTTAACCTAAATAATTTAATATTTGATAATATAAAAATACAAATGGCGCTACAAATATTACACTATCTAAACGGTCTAATAATCCACCGTGACCAGGCATAATTTTTCCACTGTCTTTTACTCCAGCTACTCGTTTAAATTTAGATTCGATTAAATCACCAAGGGTGCCTATAACCCCAACTAATACTGCAATAGTTGTCCATATTTGTATCGATTTTTCTAAATAATTCGGACTAGCTTCTATGTAATACTTAGAAATTAAATATCCTGCTAAAACGGCAAAAACTATTCCACCACCAAAACCTTCAATAGTTTTCTTCGGAGAAATTCGTTCTAATAATTTGTGTTTACCTATTGATTTTCCTACGATATAAGCAAAGGTATCGTTTGTCCAAATTAAAATAAAAAGTCCGATAATGATTTTAGGATTGTATTCTTTAACTCCAAAAGAAATTTTAGTGATAAATAAAAAAGGCAAAATGACATATCCTATTAGATAAATTATTTTGGATGGCGCTGAAATATATTGGATTCTATCGCTAAATAAAAAATGAATGCATTTAACAGATATTATTAGAGTTATTCCAAGTAACATCTGATAAAATAAATTGTTATCTAGTGTAATTACATAATGTTTTTTAGATGCAGAAAACAAAATCTCCTGTGTTAACTTTTTGTAAAAACAGACTAAAGTAACACTTCCATAAAATAAGAAAGCAAAAAGCATTGGTGCAATTTTATTTAATTGAACCAAAGCACAAAATTCATACACTGCAATTAGAAGGAAAATTCCAAATAGAATGAAAAAGCTCCCATTAGAATAAAGAATTGAAGAGATAAGAAGCGATATGAAAACAACGCCAGAAATGGCTCGCTTTAAAGTTTCATTCATGTTACAAATCTTCTAGTAACAATAAATATAGATTTTTAGCAGAACTACCATAATTCAAGAAATCTTCCTCTTTTGCTTTTTCAAAGTATTTAATAGCGGTGATATTGGTAGGGTAATCTTTATCGTACTTCTTTTTTATTACTCTCAAACCATCACTTTTATTCTCTAATATTTGACTAGTAGTTGCTAATATTACTATGTTATCTGGAAGTTCGTTAGGTTTTTTTTGTTTAATTTGATTGGAAGAAAATAAAACAGATCCTTCATCTGCAATTAGATTTTCGCAACTTGCAAAAAAGAATTTTGGTGCTAAAGGACTTGTATATTCTAATTTATTATCGTCTAGAAGATTGTATAATTTTGATTCGTAACAAAGTACTTCACTTTCAAACCAATCATTTTCTTCTAATATATTTTCGAATTGTTCTTTTACTTCGTCAAGATTTTCACAATAAATAAATTTACCTCCATTTTTTTTGAAGTTAAAAGTAAACAAATCATCAATAGCAAGATTTTCGGGTTTTGGCGTGTTATATTCACTTAAATTATCCTCTGCGGATTCTTCGTTACTTGTGCCAAATATTTTTCTAAAAAGACTCATAATGTTATATAAAATTCTTCAATTATCATTTGAAAACTTTCAAAGATAAAAAAATCTTAATTCAAAAGCATTTTTTGAATTAAGATTTTTCATTTTTTTATTTAATTTTATTTATTAGGGAGTATCTAAATTTTCTTCGGCAGCAATTTGATAAGGCCTTTTTCCGAAAATAGTTTCTAAATCGTCTTTAAAAATAACTTCTTTTTCAATTAGAATATCAGCAAGTTGAAGTAATTTATCTTTATTTTCCTTTAAAATTTCAATAGCTCTATGGTATTGGCCTTCAATTAAGATTGAAATTTCTTTGTCAATAGTCATGGCTGTATCTTCAGAGTATGGTTTATTAAAATTATAATCCCCTTGCCCTGACGAATCGTAATAAGTAACGTTTCCTAATTTTTCATTCAAACCGTAAATTGTTACCATTGCCCGAGCTTGTTTGGTCACCTTTTCTAAATCGGATAAAGCTCCAGTTGAAATAGTGTCAAATACTACTTTTTCGGCAGCACGACCACCCATTGTAGCACACATTTCATCTAGCATTTGGTCTGGACGAACAATTAAACGTTCTTCAGGTAAATACCAAGCGGCACCTAAACTTTGACCTCTAGGTACAATTGTAACTTTAATAAGTGGTGCTGCGTGTTCCAGCATCCAACTTACTGTTGCGTGACCAGCTTCATGAACTGCAATTGCTCTTTTTTCGGCAGGGGTTACTATTTTATTTTTCTTTTCCAATCCACCAACAATTCGGTCGACGGCATCCAGAAAATCTTGTTTGTCTACTGCTGATTTGTTATGGCGAGCAGCAATAAGAGCCGCTTCGTTACATACATTTGCAATATCGGCACCAGAAAATCCCGGAGTTTGTTTGGCTAAGAAATCGGTGTCTAAACCCTCTACTTTTTTAAGAGGTGCTAAATGCACTTCAAATATTTCTTTACGCTCTCTAATGTCTGGAAGGTCTACATAAATTTGCCTATCAAATCGTCCTGCTCGCATTAAAGCTTTGTCCAAAACATCGGCTCTATTGGTTGCAGCAATTACTATTACATGTGTGTTGGTGCCAAAACCGTCCATTTCCGTAAGGAGTTGATTCAAAGTATTTTCACGCTCATCATTTCCTCCTGACATGCTGTTTTTTCCTCTTGCTCGGCCTACGGCATCAATTTCATCAATAAATATAATAGCTGGCGATTTTTCTTTAGCTTGTTTAAATAAATCTCTTACACGGGAAGCACCAACTCCAACAAACATTTCAACAAAATCGGAACCTGATAAAGAGAAGAAAGGTACTTTAGCTTCACCAGCAACTGCTTTAGCCAATAATGTTTTTCCGGTTCCTGGAGGTCCAACTAATAAAGCTCCCTTAGGAATTTTACCCCCTAATACAGTATATTTTTCTGGGTTTTTAAGAAATTCTACAATTTCTTGTACTTCCTCTTTTGCACCTTCTAAACCTGCAACATCTTTGAAAGTTGTTTTAACGTCTGCTTTCTCGTCAAAAAGCTTGGCTCTAGATTTTCCAATATTGAAAATTTGACCTCCAGCTCCGCCACCACCGCCAGACATTCTTCGCATAAAAAACAACCAAACACCTATAAGCAATAACATAGGTAAGAATCCAACAATATATTCAGACCAATCACTTTTAAGTTTAAAATCGTAATCTTTAAGTTTGCTATCAGTTTTGGCTTTTACCAGTTTGTTTTCAAAATTTTGTGCATCGGCAATTTCAAAAGTATAATGAGGCCCTTTATTAATTCCACCAAACAGAGGGTCTTTAGCAACTTTACTATTCCCTTTTACTTTCAATGCTGCAGCAGTAAGATAGGCCTCTGCTTGCACTTTATTGAAAACAATTACTTTTTCTATTTGACCACTATTTAATAATTCATCAAATTTAGATGAAGATATTTTTGTGGGATCTTGAAAACTTGAACTATTAAATATGTTTAAAAGTATAAACATAAAAATAATTGCTCCAGAGATCCACCATGGACTAAATTTTAAACCACTTGGTTTTTTGTTATCTGACATTGTCTTGCTTTGCTTTTAGTTTTTATTTTCTAGGGAAGTAATTTTAGCATCACCCCATAAACCTTCAATATTGTAGTATTCTCTAATTTCTTTTTGAAATACATGAACTACAATATTCACATAATCCATAAGTACCCATTCTGCATTTTCAGTACCTTCTACATGCCATGGTTTATCCTTGATTTCTTTTGAAACTATTTTTTGAATAGAGTTTACTATTGCGTTGACTTGGGTATTGGAGGACCCATTGCAAATAATAAAATAATCGCAAACGGCATTATCTATTTCTCTTAAATCAAGAATATCAATATCATTTCCTTTAACTTCTTCTATTCCCTTAATGATGTTTGTTAATAGCACATCCGTACTCACTGTATTTTTTGTCATCTAAATTTTATATAATTTGCAAAGGTATCAAAAAATGTCCTTATTTTTGATGCTTAACATAATTTTAAACACCTAATTTTTTAAACCCTACCAATGTCAATCATCAAACTCAATGCCATAGATTCTACTAATGATTTTTTGAAAGACCTTTCTAGAAATCAATCTATAGATAACTTTACCGTTGTTGTTGCACAAAAACAAACTAATGGCAAAGGACAAATGGGAGCTACATGGTATTCTGATGAGGGTAAGAACTTAATTATGAGTATTTTGATTAAGGATGTTTTACAAAATTTTGATGAAATATTTCATTTAAATGTTGCTGTAGCTCTTTCAATTCTTCATGTTTTAGATGACTTCAATATACCTAAATTAAGCGTGAAATGGCCTAACGACATTATGTCAGACCATAAAAAAATCTGTGGCATATTAATTGAAAATAGTTTTAAATCGGACACTAAAATAGAATCTGTAGTTGGAATAGGATTGAATGTAAATCAAAGGAAATTTGATGATTTACCAAAAGCTTCTTCGATGGCGTTAGTTGCGGAAAATGAATTTGATTTGGATTTAATTTTAAATAAAATTATTTTTCAAATAAAGAAAAACTGTAGTTGGATACTTTCCAACCAATCGGATAAGTTATGGCAGGAATACCATAAATGTTTATTTAAAATAAATGTTCCGATGGCATTTGAAGATGCTATTCAAAATAAGTTTATGGGAATTATTAAAGGAGTTTCTACTGACGGAAGACTTCAAGTATTGCTTGAAGATAATTTAGTTAAAAACTACGGAATCAAAGAAGTTCAAATTTTATTTTAAGGAATCTCTAATTACAATTTAGGCATATTGTTAGCTAAAGTTTCAATGAATTTAGTAATTGGACCTTTAATCAGCATGGCCATCATAGGGTTGAAATCCCCTTCAAAATCTAACTTAACTGCACTAGAATTTTCTGAAATTGCATCAATTGAAGCAATTAAAGAAAATGGTAATTTATCGCTTGCAGCATTCAAAATAACTTTTGAATATGGAATTCCTTCTTTTAAACGTAGTTTAATTTCAGGCATACCTGACAATCCAAAATTAAAAATATCCTCACCTAGAACTTCAAATTTAGCAATATTCTCTGGCATTAATTTCTCAAAATTACTGACATTTGACAACGCATTATATAAATATTCAGCTGATTTTTCAACGGTAACTTTTGGGCTTTCTAAGTTCATTTTTTATGTCATTGCGAGGGACGATGCAATTCAAACCCTCTAATTATTTATACTTCCCAAGTTGATGGGCTTTCTCGCCATTCTTTAAGAGTAGCTTGTTCTTCTTCCGTAATATATTTTTTTTCAACTGCTAACTCCAACAGATTTTCGTAATTGCTTAATGTATTCAAATTTACATTCGCATTTTTGAAGTTTTCATCTGCAACAGCAAAACCATAGGTGAAGATTGCAATCATTCCTTTTACATTCGCTCCAGCTTCTTTCAAAGCTTCTACTGCCATTAAACTACTATTTCCAGTTGAAATTAAATCTTCTACAACAACCACATTTTGTCCTTTTTGTAAAAAACCTTCCACCTGATTTTGTCTTCCGTGCTTTTTTGCTTCTGGTCTAACGTATACAAATGGTAGCCCTAATTGTTCTGCAACTAATATTCCGATGCCGATGGCACCTGTAGCAACTCCGGCAATTACATCGGGTTTACCATATATTTCAGTTATTTGTTTAGAAAATTCATCTCGAATGTAATTTCTAATTGCTGGAAATGAAAGAGTTAGACGATTGTCACAATAAATAGGGGAGTTCCAGCCCGAAGCCCATTTAAAAGGATTTGACGGATTCAATTTAATTGCATTTATTTGTAAAAGCAATTCGGCTGTTTTTTCGGCTGTTTTTTTATTAAAAATCATACTGCAAATGTATAAAGTTTTTGTGAACGACAAACCACTTTTTTTAACAAATGAAGTCGCTAAAGAAACCGACTTTCAATTGTTTTTGCTTGAAAGTGTTGACATTGAACAGCTTATTGTTAAAATGTTCAATAATAAAATAAAAAAAGCGTATTTATATTATCCAGATGAAAAGGAAATTCTAAATAAAGTAAAAGAAAAAATACCTGTAAAAAAAGCTGGAGGTGGTTTGGTTTATAACCAAAAAAGAGAAGTTTTATTTATTTTCAGAAACGGAAAATGGGATTTACCCAAGGGAGGGTGCGATAAAGGGGAAGAAATTGAAGATTGCTCCATTAGAGAGGTCACTGAAGAAACAGGCGTTGAAAATCTTAAAATTACCAAAAAACTCCAAAAAACCTACCACGTCTTCAAAAGAAATGGCATTTATAGGCTAAAAATTACGCATTGGTTTGAAATGACCACAACTTTTGAGGGAACTCCTATTCCGCAAGAAGACGAAGGAATTGAAAAAGTTGCTTGGCTTAAACCCGATGAGATTAAACAAGCACTTGAAAATTCTTATGAAAATATCAAGTTATTGTTTGAAAATGAAAATGATATCAAAATTTGATTTATTAATTCAGCAAAAAGAATTTATTTTAAACTTTATTTTTATCCTTTAAATTTTACTTGAAAATCCCTACTTTTCTATTATATTCTCAATTCAAAAAGAGTTACAAGATTTTTTTGTTTGTACCATTTATTTAGTATATTTGTTTATAGTTAATTTCGATAGATATGGCAAACATAAATATTTCTTTTCATTCGCAAGACGATTCTCAAGTTGATGCTGTGAAGGCATTCATGAAAAGTTTGAAAATTAAATTTGAAATTTCTAAAGAAAGACCAATCGAATTATCTAAAGAACAACAACAAATTTTAGATAGCCAACTTAACCCCAACAAATTTACTTATATGAATGTCGAATCACTTTATGTTGATTTAAAAAACAAGTATGAATTATAAGGTTGTTGTATCTCCAATTGCTTCCAAAAACATAGAAGATGCTCTAGAATATTACAGCTATAAAGCAAGTAAAAAAGTTGCCCTAGATTTTTTAAATGATTACAAAGTGACTTATAAAGCGTTACAGAAAAATCCTTTTTATCGATTTCACGATAACAATTATAGATTTATACCTTTTAGCAAATTTCCTTATATTGCTTTTTTTATTCTTGACGAATTTAGTAAAACGGTTTTCTTAAATGCAGTATTTCATACTTCCCAAAACCCGAGTAAATTTCCAATAAAATAAACACAAATTTTTTTGTAAAATCTTGCTATTATGTTTTATTTAGAATTCCTATTTATTTTTAATTTCAAAAATTCACAATTCCTAATTATTAATTCCTAATTGGCTTTATATTTGCCAAATGAACAACAACCCACACTCTACCAATTTACTATTAAATTTAGGAATTGAAAGTTTAAACGAAATGCAAGAAATGGCACAGGATGCTATTTTGAATGATACCAATATATTATTGCTTTCTCCAACGGGTTCTGGAAAAACCTTGGCTTTTTTACTGCCGATTTTTGAAATGTTGCAACCTGAAATAAATGTTGTTCAATGTTTGATATTAGTTCCGTCACGCGAATTAGGATTGCAAATTGAGCAAGTTTGGAAGAAAATGGGAACCGATTTTAAAGTAAATGTTTGCTACGGCGGACACTCTATTGATACCGAAATTAAAAATCTGTCCAACCCACCAGCAGTTTTAATAGGAACTCCTGGCCGAATAGCAGATCACATAGAAAGAAGAACTTTCAAAATGGATGCTATTCAAACCTTAGTTTTAGATGAATTTGATAAATCCCTGCAATTGGGTTTCCATGAACAAATGTCGTTTATCATTTCAAAATTAAATAAACTAAACAAACGAGTTTTGGTTTCGGCAACTTCGGACATTGAAATTCCAAAATATACACATGTCGTAAATCCTACTGTTTTAGACTTTATTCCTACCGAAGAAGCAAACTCTAATTTGACTTTGAAAATGGTAGTTTCCAAAGAAAAGGACAAAATAAATACGCTTTTCAATTTGATTTGTTCTTTAAAATCGGAAGCCGCAATTATTTTTTGTAACCATAGAGACGCTGCTGAACGTATTAGCGATACCTTAAATGAAAAAGGAATTTTCTCCACCTATTACCATGGTGGAATGGATCAAGACGAGCGCGAACGGGCGCTGATTCAGTTTAGAAATGGGAGTATAAGTTATTTAGTAACCACCGATTTAGCTGCTCGCGGACTTGATATTCCTGAAATGAACCACGTAATTCATTACCATTTACCATCCAAAGAAGATGAGTTTACTCATAGAAATGGTCGTACTGCAAGGATGTTGGCTTCTGGAACTGCCTATATAGTGGCTCATGAAAGTGAGAAAAAAATGGATTATATAGATTATAAAACCACAGTTTTGAATGTTGATACTGCTACAACTTTACCAAAGGCTCCCGAATTTCAAACGATTTATGTAAGTGGTGGCAAGAAAAACAAGTTGAACAAAATTGATATTGTAGGTTTCTTTTCTCAAAAAGGAAAATTAGAAAAAGGCGATTTAGGTTTAATTGAAGTAAAAGATTTTATTTCATTTGCCGCCGTAAAATCCAAAAAGGTAAAAGAATTTCTTTCCAACATTCGGGATGAAAAAATGAAAGGGAAAAAGTTTAAAATTGAAGTAGCTAGAAAAGTGGTTAAGAAAGAAGATTAGGTTTTTTAGAAAATTAGTTCATAGTTTGTCATTCCGTAGGAATCTATTATTTAAAATGTCTAGTAAACTAACGATCTATTTAAATTTTCACTGAATCGGGAACCAAAACTGTATAATCGCCATTATTTCTTATTACATCTCTTACAATACTTGAACTGATGTAAGAAGTTTTTGCAGCTGTTAATAAGAAAACGGTTTCTATTTTAGACAACAATCGATTTGTATGAGCAATGGCTTTTTCAAACTCAAAATCGGCAGGATTTCGCAAGCCACGAAGAATGAATTGTGCATTTTCTTTATGGCATAAATCAATTGTTAAACCCTCGTAAGTGATGACTCTTACTTTAGATTCATTTTTAAATGCTTCTTCTATAAAGCGTTTTCTATCTTCAAGAGAAAACATGTATTTTTTTTCAGCATTTATACCAATAGCAACAATTACTTCATCAAATAAAGAAATTCCTCTTTTAATAATATCGTAATGTCCTTTAGTAATTGGATCAAACGATCCAGGAAATATGGCTTTTTTCATTATGTCATTGCGAGGCACGAAGCAATCTCATTTATTGTTAAATTTACTTTTTCCAAATTGGTTTTCTTTGTAAAGCTAAACTAATTTCGTTTTCTAACAAATTCCCCATTTCCAATTTAGCATAAGCAGCTTGTTGTGGAAAAATGCTCTGAGGAGATAATCCCGGGTTGGTGTTGATTTCTATAAAATGCGGAACATCATTCATAATTATGAAATCAGTTCTTGAAAAACCACACATTCCAAGCGATTCATACACTTTTTTGGCAGTTTCAACCACGCTGTTTTCAATTTCTTGCGATATAGGTGCTGGAGTTATTTCTTCTGATTTCCCTAAGTATTTGGCTTCGTAATCAAAGAAGGAATTTTGCGAAAGAATTTCTGTGATTCCTAAAACTTTGGTTTCGCCTTGGTATTTTAATACGCCAACCGAAACTTCGCGTCCGTTTAAATAGGACTCAATTAAAATATCATTGTCTTCTGCGAAAGCAAAATCCAATGCTTTTTGAAAATCATCTAAAGTAGTTACCATAGAAACCCCTAATGAACTGCCAGATTGATTTGGTTTCACAAAAAACGGCAAACCTAATTCGGCAGCAACTTGGTTTCCATCGATAGCATCTCTTTTAGTTACATAAATAGAATTGGCTTTCGGAATATTAAATTTCGACAATACCGAAAGGGTGTCTCGTTTGTTAAATGTCAATGCCGATTGGTAAAAAGTACATCCTGTGTAAGGTAAATCTACCAATTCCCAGTAGGCTTGCATGTGGCCATCTTCGCCAGGAGTGCCGTGAATGGTATTAACTGCAACTTCAAATTTAATAGTTTGGTTGTCTTTTACAAAGGAAAAATCAGCTTTATTTATAGGATATTTTGCACCCTCAACCAAGCAATACCATTCGTTTAATAGAATGTGAACTTCAAAAGGTTGGTATTTGGATTTATCCAAATTATTCAATATTAATTGACCACTTCGCAAGGATATAACTGATTCTTCAGAATATCCGCCCATAACAACAGCTACGTTCATTGAGGATTTTATTTTAATTACTATACAAAAATAGCACAATTGTTGAAACTAAAAATTATATCTTTGCGATAAATACTAATTTTATGAGTTTAAGAAAATATCTTTCCAGTAAAGTTTTTGTTGCCCAAGTTTTGGCAGCCATTGCTATTATTGCAGTTATTGCTTTTTTGTTTTTTCATTGGATAACTTTTGTAACCAATCATGGAAATGAAATTACAGTTCCTGATTTGGCAAAATTAAACGAAGACCAAGTAGAAGAGAAATTAAACGAACTTGATTTAGATTACGAAATTATTGACACAGTTGATTATAACCCGGATTTCCCTAAACTAACCGTGGTGCAACAAGAGCCAACTTCAGGATCTAAAGTAAAAGGAGGAAGAACGATTTATATTAAATTAAATGCCCCTACATTCAAGATGGTAGCTGTTCCTGATTTGATTGAGAAAACGTACCGACAAGCAGTTCCAAATTTAAAAGCTGTTGGATTAGAAAAGGGTACAATACGATATATTCCATACATAGGTAAAGATATGGTTTTAGAAATGTGGATGAATGGAAAGAAAATTAAGCCAGGAACCAGAGTTTTGAAAGCATCAAAAATTGATTTAGTTCTTGGTGACGGAAAAGTAGTTTTTGAAGAAGCCGAATTAGATTCTATTCCGAATACTGAAATGCCAATAGATACCATTCCAAATGAAGAGTAATATTGATTTGCAAGAGCCAGAAGAAGAACTTTTTGAACATTATAGATTTGATGTTCCTAAGGGTCAGGCATTTTTAAGAATTGATAAATATTTGATGTTGATGGTTCCCAATGCCACGCGAAATAAAATTCAAAATGCGGCAACCAACGGTGATATTTATGTAAACGATATTCCAGTAAAATCGAATTATAAGGTAAAACCTTTGGATGTAATTCGTATTTTATTATCCCATCCACCTTTTGAAAATAGAGTAGATCCTGAGGATATTCCTTTGGATATAGTTTATGAGGATGCTGCTTTATTGTTGATTAATAAGCCGCCAAATTTTGTTGTACATCCCGGTCATGGAAATTACACTGGTACTTTGGTAAACGCTTTGGCATTCCATTTTGAGAATTTACCATTAAATAGTTCGGAACGTCCCGGATTAGTGCATAGAATTGATAAAGATACTTCCGGTCTTTTGGTTGTTGCTAAAACTGAAGCAGCGATGACGCATTTGGCAAAACAATTTGAAGATAAAACTTCTGAAAGAGAATATGTTGCACTAGTTTGGGGAAATGTAAAAGAGGAAGAAGGTACAATCACCGGAAACATTGCACGCCACGTAAAAGATAGAATGCAAATGTCGGTTTTTGCCGATCCCGAAATAGGGAAACATGCCGTAACGCATTATAAGGTTTTGGAGCGTTTTGGGTATGTTACATTAATTTCTTGCAAATTAGAAACAGGAAGAACACATCAAATTCGGGTACATCTAAAACATATTGGCCATACCTTATTTAATGACGAACGCTATGGCGGAAATTTAATTCTGAAAGGAACCACTTTTACCAAATACAAACAGTTTATCGACAATTGTTTTAAGACTTTACCACGTCAAGCATTACATGCTAAAACTCTTGGTTTTGTGCATCCTGTATCAGGAGAAATGATGCGTTTTGACACTGAAATTCCCAAAGACATGGCAGATTGCATCGAGAAATGGAGAAACTATTCCAAATCTAATGCTGCCGAAGAAGAGGAATAATAAAGCTATAATTATCGCTATCTACAAGCACTATTTTTTAACTTAAAATTAATAGTCGTTATATTTGTTTTCGATCTTTAATCAGTAATTTTATGAATATGGAAAAGGTTACAAAAAAGGGATTTTTTTTTAAGAAATACGAAGCGCCATATCTTTCTCCGTTTGATAAACTTTTTGAAATTTTCAAAGAATTAATTACGCATACTTCAGGGGATTTTGAGGAAGCCATTGACTGGTTAAGACAATTGGATGTAGAATACAAGCTTACGGATTCCAATTACACTGTTGATGATTTCATTGAAGATTTAAAGAAAAAGGGCTACATCCGAGAAGAATTAAAAGAGGATGGCACATCGGGAACTGGCATTACCGCTAAAACTGAAAGAGCAATCCGGCAACAAGCTTTAGATCAAATTTTCGGAAATCTCAATAAATCGGGGAGTGGTAACCACAAAACCAAACATTCTGGTAGTGGCGACGAACAAACAGGTGAATTTAGAGCTTATAATTTTGGAGATTCTTTAGATACAATATCACTTACGGAGAGTTTGCGTAACGCACAAATCAACAACGGCGTAGATGATTTTCGTTTAACAGAAAACGATTTGGTGGTTGAAGATTCACAGTTTAAGTCCCAAATGAGTACTGTTTTAATGATTGATATTAGCCATAGTATGATATTATATGGAGAAGATCGAATCACTCCTGCCAAAAAAGTTGCAATGGCTTTGGCGGAATTAATTACTACACGCTACCCAAAAGACACAATAGATATTTTAGTTTTTGGAAACGATGCTTGGCCAATTGCAATCAAAGATTTACCTTATTTAAAAGTAGGGCCTTACCATACTAATACCGTTGCGGGTTTGCAATTGGCAATGGACATGCTTAGGAGAAAGCGAAATACCAACAAGCAAATCTTTATGATTACCGACGGAAAACCAAGTTGTGTTCGTGAAAAAGACGGAACTTATTATATGAACAGTAACGGATTGGACGAATACATTGTAGAACAATGCTACAATCAAGCGGCACAAGCCAGAAAATTGCATATTCCAATTACAACTTTCATGATTGCAAACGATCCGTATTTGCAGAAATTTGTCAACCGATTTACTGAAGCTAACCAAGGGAAAGCATTTTACACCGGATTAAAAGGGTTGGGAGAAATGATTTTTGAAGATTATGAAACCAATAGAAAGAAGAAGATAAAATAGCCTTGAGATAAGAATAAAGAGAAAAGAATAAAGAGAAAACACAATGAAAGACATAAAAACATTAGGAGAATTGAAACAATCGGGATACGTTTCTAAAAGTATTAAAGACGAATTACGAGATAATTTACGCGCCAAAATAAAATCAGGAAAACCTGTTTTTGAAGGGGTGCACGGATTTGAAAATACGGTTATACCTGAATTAGAACGCGCTATTTTATCCCGTCATAATATTAATTTACTCGGACTTCGCGGTCAGGCAAAAACGCGTTTGGCAAGAAAGATGATAGAATTGTTAGATGAATACATGCCAATAGTATCTGGTTCTGAAATTAATGATGATCCATTGCATCCAATTTCAAGATACGCAAAAGATGTATTATTAGAAAAAGGCGATGCAACTCCCATAGAATGGATTCACCGGAGCGAACGTTTTTTTGAAAAACTTGCCACTCCAGATGTTACGGTTGCCGATTTAATTGGCGATGTAGATCCTATTAAAGCGGCAAATTTAAAATTATCTTACGCCGATGATAGAGTGATACATTTTGGTATGATTCCAAGAGCGAATAGATGTATTTTTGTAATTAATGAATTACCAGATTTGCAAGCACGTATTCAAGTAGCGTTATTTAATATTCTGCAAGAAGGCGATATTCAAATTAGAGGTTTCAAAGTAAGAATGCCCTTAGATATGCAATTTGTTTTTACCGCCAATCCAGAAGATTATACCAATCGTGGTAGTATTGTAACGCCGTTAAAAGATAGAATTGGATCCCAAATACTCACCCATTATCCTGAAAGTATTGCAATTGCAAGAACTATAACCCACCAAGAAGCAAAGTTAGACAAATTGCAATTGGATGCTGTTTATGTGCCTTCATTAGCAAAAGATTTATTAGAACAAATTAGTTTTGAAGCCCGCGAAAGCGAATATATTGATGCTAAAAGTGGCGTGAGTGCGCGTATGAGTATTACTGCTTATGAGAATTTATTAAGTACTGCTGAACGAAGATGTTTACTTTCCGGTGCTGACGCCACAACGGTTCGATTATCTGATTTTATAGGTGTTATTCCAGCAATTACAGGTAAAGTAGAGCTTGTTTATGAAGGCGAACAAGAAGGCGCAGCAGTGGTGGCACAACATTTATTAGGTGATGCCATACATACTTTTTTCCCTGCCTTTTTTCCTAAAATAGAAAAATTGGAACGCGATGCAAATTCTAGTCCTTATGCCGATTTATTAGAATGGTTTTTTGCAGAAACTGGCTTCGAATTATTAGACGATGCCTCTGACGAAGAATACCGTAAGCAACTGGATGCAGTAAAACCATTGGAAGAATTAATTCAAAAATACCAACCAAATTTCCCTGAAGAAGATAAATATTTCTTAAAAGAATTTCTACTTTGGGGATTGGTAGAATACGATAAATTAAGTAAAGATAGGGTAGCGGTAGGTTACCAATTTAAGGACTTGTATAGTAACTACATCAATAAATTATAAATAATTATAAACCCCGAAATGGAAGTTTCGGGGTTTGTTATTTTTGGTGATTACTTATTTTTTAAACAACAAATTCAAAATACTACGCCCTATTTTTCTTTCAAGGCCACTTTTTGTAGTTGGAATACCAGTTGATCTAGCAAATTTTTGCTTTGCTTGAGCTATACCTAATAATCTGCTTAACGAAAACGAAAATCCAAATTTTTCCATTAGTAGCTGTTTTTTAGTGTTTATAATAAAGTTATTAAATAACTCTTTTTGTTGATTTGGTTGAAATTTATGACCAAATAAAATTACTTTATTAATCCAAATGAATATTTAAATATAGCTAACCCTTCAACTCATCAAACTTCGCTTTCATGGTTGGGTTACCATTCGTTAATTTTTTTATGGTTAAATCTTCCGCTTTGTTGTTGGCTAAGCGAAGATTGTTGACTGATGCTAGAAGAGCATCTTTTGTCTTTTGTAGATGGTCCATAGTTTTATCTATTTCATCAATTGCCGTTTTAAACTGTCTACTTGCCAAATCATAGTTTTTGGCAAAGCCATCTTTGAATTTAGTTATATTATCTTCAAAGTTGGTAATATCAATGTTTTGATTTTTTATTAGACTCAATTCTGCTTTGTATTGCATTGAGTTCATAGAGGCATTGCGAAGTAAGGTAATAATGGGAATAAAAAACTGTGGGCGTACCACATACATTTTAGGGAATCGGTGTGAAACATCCACAATTCCGGTGTTGTAATAGTCGCTTTCTGCTTCTAGTAAGGAGACCAATACAGCATATTCGCACTTCTTTTCGGTTCTATCTTTGTCAAGTTCTTTAAAGAAGTCTTCATTTCTTTTTTTGGTAGCAGTAGCATCCGATTCATTTTTCATTTCAAACATAATGGAAATGATTTCATTGCCATGTTCGTCGTGTTCTTTGTAGATAAAATCGCCTTTGCTACCTGAGCTGGCATTGTTGTCTTTTTCAAAGTAAGCGTTTTGAAATGCGGTTGCTCTGAGTTTGTTGAATTCGTTTTCGCAATGTTGTTCTAGTGTTTCACCGACCATTTTTGTAGAAAGCTTGAGCTTCATGTCTTTAATACGAGCAATTTCTCCCTCTTGATAATTGACAATGTCTTTAACAGCTTGTAGTTCAGTTGAAAATTGTTGTTTTAATGAACTTTCCAGATTTTGCTTTTCTAATTCTTTGGTCTTAACGTCATTGATTAATGTATCGCGTTCTCTTTCAATATTTTGAACGGCCTCTTTCAACGAAAGTTGTTTCTGAAGTTCTGCATTGTCTAATAGAGCTTTAATTTGAGTAATCTCTGCTTCTTTGGAAGCTTTTATACTAGAAAGTTCTAGGTCTTTTTTGGTTAAATCGCCTTGCAGTTGATTTCTTAGATTGGCTTCTGCTAATTTTACCGCACTTTCTTTTTCATTTTCGGCTAGTTGCAGTCTATTTTGCAGTTCTTCCTGAAACTGCTGGTCACGGACTTGTTTTACGATAGCAGCAAATCCTGCTTCGTCTACTTTAAATGCGGTTTTGCAGCTTGGACAAATAATTTCGTTCATAGTATTTGGATTAAATAGTAGTGAAAAATCTTTCGCTAATTTATAATTTTTTTGTCATATTTTTTAAAAAGACACCTCTATATTTTTTTTTATTAATACCTGAATTTTAATAGATTTAGAATTCCGTAGATTTAATAGTATGTTCATCAATTAATGTCTTAGTAATACGAACAAGAAATCCAATTGGAATTGCAAGAAGCATTGCAAATGCTATTATATTTTCTAAGGTTGCATAGTAATAGGGCTCGTTAAAAACAAAAATGTATAATTCAACAAAGCCCAAAAGCAATAAACTTGCTACAAAACCAAGCCAATAGTAAGTTAGGACTCTTAGTAAAAATTTTAAATAAATATTTTCTGTTTGTAAGGGTTTGTTAACCTGTTTAGCAATAAAAAGTAAGAGTCCAAAGGGGAGTCCACTCAGTAATGGTGTTTTTATAATTAGTTCTAAATTGAAATCCGAATAAAAGGAATCAAAAAGCTGCCCATAGATAATAATAAATCCCAATGTAATTAGGGAGGCGATGCAGCCATATGCGTAAAATTTTAGAATTGTTTTGATCGTTTTCATAATGGTAATTTAAATTAAATGCAAGCTAATTGCCAATTTTTCAATGCTTTTAGAAATGGTTTCAAACAAAAATGTGGAAGCTTTTTGAGCGGGTAATTCAATCGCCAGTCGGCCTCTAGTTAATCCGGTTTTTTTACTATGAAATTCAAATTCTACATTAGAAACCAATTTACCTTCGGCAATAATGAATTCCAATTCACGGTTGTTACCAATAAAATGAACTATTGTAGTAGCCTCTAATGCATCCGATTCTTTAATCCATCTATAGCATTCTTTATTGATAAAGTTGGATGCTTTGATTTTCATAGGATTAATAAATTGGTTTAGCTTTTTGTAGGCAATAGTTTCCCCAACAAAATGAGTTTTCGATTTAGTAAGTGCTTTCACTTCAGTTGGATACAAATTATCTATTTTAGTAATGATGTAATATCCGGTTTCATCAGCCCAAATTTGTTTGTTTCTTCTAATTTGAACTACATCGCCAAGTTCTGGTAGGTTTTGCATAATGAATTAATTAAAATAAGTATTAATATCGATTAATAAAGGCTGTCCTTTGGATAGTCCAACTCGAAAGAAATTGAAATAATTTCCTACCTCTAGTTTTTCTATAATATCAATTTCAGTTACTGATTTAGATAGCGCTGGAAAAAGTAAAGTAAATTGCAACACTTGACCACTTCTATTAAATATATGTTTATTGGGATCTAATGGAATATTTATAGCCTTTATTAAAAATAATTTTTTATTCGATCCGGAAGGTCTAATGTAAGTGTCCGATTGTATACTTGCCCAACTTCCATTAGAATATTTCTTAGGAGAGATGTAGGTGAAATCAATTCGTGTGTAGAACTCAGCCAGGGTGATACTTTCTATCCCTATTTCGTGCTCGGGAGTGTATTCTGATGATGGCGATTTAAAAATTAAAGTACCGTATTCAATTTCGATACTGCTTTCCTTCTCAGATTTTTGTGTTTCCATAATAGTTAGTTTTTATTTGTATTTTTTGTTATTGTTTTTATAATCCATAGCAATGCATAATGGCCCCATTAATTTATACTTGATATTTGAATAAAATTCAAATTCAGCATCAGAAACTAAGGTGGTACCCATTTGTGTAAATTGAATTGTAGAATTTTCACTATTGAAAAAACTACATTTTCCAGTTACTACTTCATTAAAGATTGTCTCTTTAATAGTGATTTCTTGATCGATTAAATGAAAGGGTCTTAACTCTACAACATGCAAATCTTCATCCGGAAATTCAGGAACAATTGTGGTTCCCGTTTTATAATAACGGTTACTATTAACTGTGTAAAGAACCAATTCATTTGTAGTATCTTCTTCTTGGATAACAATGAAATAAGCTTCTTTTTCTGTTTCAAAGAGTTTGTAGTTTTTAAAACAAACTACTTGTCCAAGTGTAAATTGTGGTTTCATAAAGTATAAATTTTATACAAAGAAAATACATCACTCCGTATTATTTATACGGAGTAAAAAAATAATAAAAAAAATGCCTCACGATGGTGAGGCACAGATTTTGAAAAGGAATTTAAGTGGTTTATTGTTTTATTACTTTAACAGATTTTGTCATTTCTCCATTACTAAATTTTAAAATATAAACACCATTAGATAAATTACTTAAATCTACTTCTTGGTTGCTACTTAATAGATTTAAATTTATTTTAGAAACCTCTTGACCTAAATAATTGTAGATTAAAACTTGATTAAAATTTTCTTTAGAGTTGTCAAAGGATACTTTTGAATTGGTTGGGTTAGGGAATATATTTAATGAATAATTTGTATCATAATTATTAGTAGATAATGCAGAATTTAAAATAAAATCATATCCGCAAATTGCATTTGTAATTGGATTTCCAAAAATCTCCAAGTAATAATTTCCAGGGATTAGATTATTTGCAGTGAATGAAATATTAGATGTTCCATTGTTGGAATAAATTGAACCAACTTGTGCTTGATTATTATTTACAATTCTTGCATATAAATTTAATGTAGATAAAGTATTAATTGATATTGATACATTGCTATTATTAGAAACAGTAAATTTATAATCGTCATAATCTGTTGGATAATAACTCCAATTTGTAGATTGTTCAGAATTAAATCCATAATATAATTTATTATAATCTATTCCATAAGCAACATTGAAATTGTTTGGTTCATCCAATGCTTGCATTAAAGTATACCAATTACTTGTTAAATTGTCATGAGTTGTAAAAACACTAAAAATATTTTGAGTCAAATTAGAGTATCCGCTATTTGCTAAATTTAAGTTTGCACTGCTAATTGTTACCGCACCGTCACCACCAACTCCAAGAATAGACAAACCATTACCAATTACACAAGAGTAATCAATATCAGAAAAAATATTTCTTTGGTTTAGTCCAGTAACATACAAACCATCATTACTAATACCGTTACAATTTACATCACTATTAAAATAACTTGAACTGACAGAACTTTCAAATCCACCTTCTAAATAAATAGATAGTTTTTTTAAATCTCTAATTGCTTCAGAATTATAATTAACACCTAATACTTGCCCCCCTATGGCATCACTACCGCCATGAGGAGTTCCAGTAGTTGCTAATTTAGCTACATGAGGAAGCCCATCATTCTGCCAATTAGTTATATTTTGAAGATATTCTCTTGAAGCTAATCCTCCCATACTATGACCCATTAAAATTACTTTGTTCTTTCCGGTCTTTTGCAAAACCATTTGTATAATATACTTTAATGCGGCACCTTGTTTAACTATAGCGGATTGGTTACTTGATTTGGTTGAAAAATTATTTGAAAAGTCAGATGGATAATATTGATTTGAATTATTAATATCAAAATTAACCATATAAAAATCTCCTATATTAATTGAATTTACAGTTGAATATAGTGCAATATCAGCTCCAGATGTATTATAAAAATTAGTATTAGAGGTATAAACAGACCCATCATAATCAAGACAAGTAGAAATCCTACCACCAAATGTAAGATTAAAATCATTAATCAAGGAATTTTTAAAAGCATCCCAAGTTTTATCATTTGAATTTAGTCCATGTATAAAAATTATAGGATATGGTAAATTTTGAATTGATAAAGTGTTCCTATTGGCGATATTATATATATGTTTTACACCTAATGAATCTGGAGCAGATAAATATTCATAATCTGCTGGTCTTGGTTTCATTAAGTCTTTATTGTCTTGAGCTTTTACTTGGTAAAGCGAAGTTAACAATAGAATTGATAATAGTAGTTTTGTTTTCATATTCTACATTGAATTTAAGTTAAAAGATCATTTTATTTAATTGTTTACCAAACATAAGAAAGTGTTAAGGTAAAATTAAATGTTGATGTTGAATTTGTAAATGTTTTGGTTGTTGGAAATCCCCCGCTAGTGTTGTAAGGATTAAATAACGCAAGGTCAATAAATTCAGGGCCAAGAGTATCTTTATCCCAAATATTCATATAATATCCAGAAGTGAAATTTGTAATTATGATTGGTGTTGTAGGAATAAAATCATAATAATATGTACCAATTCCTGTTGCATCTGTATAATAAGTTGGACTCGTCCAAATTGTAGTACTGTTGATGTTTTCAATAGTTAAAAAAATATCGGCATCACTGTTTGAAGGTGTTGTATCCCACCAACTACCGTTTGGTTTGGCATCGGGAAATTTTGTAACTCTAATGTTTGTAATTTTTATTTGTGTTGGAGTAATCTGAGTTCCACAATTATTACCAGTATAACCTTGTGGGCAACTACAACCACAATCGGGTTTTGAAACACCTCCATTTAAACAAGGGATAGGAGTACAAGCTGCAGTATTTGAAGTCGGACTATCTTTAGAACAGCCAAATAGTAAAATAACAACACTTAAAATCGCAATTTTTTTTAATAAATTTTTCATAATAAATTAATTTAGGGTTTCCTTACTCTTTTGGCTTTTCGGTTCCGCCTCGTTTATTATAGTGGGTTCTGAACTCCACTTATTTTTCATTAAACTTAAAATCCCAATCTTCAAAATATAAATAGGATGTTCTTTGATAATTGTATTTAATTGGAGCTTTAAGTTCTTGCTTCATAAAAGCAATGTAATTATATACGCTTCTTTCAGTAATAGAGAGTTTGGAGGCCAATTCTTTTGGGCTTCCTGTCATCTCTAAAGTAATGAGACTATCTAATCGTATGATAATTCTTATATCCAATTTTGGCAATTTTAACATATCCTACTGAAACTGAATTTCAGTTTGTAATTATTATTTTTATAAATAATTTGAATAAATACAGGACAAATATTTAACACCATTCCGCATTATAAATACGGAGTTAAATATTTTTTATATATTTATAAAAATTTTCAAAATGGGAATATCAAAATCCGCTTACAGCAGATATCGCGTTATCGATAAAATGTTGAGAAACATATACAAGCCTTATCCAAGTTTATACGATTTACAAGAAGCTTGTGAGAATAGTTTGGATTTATCACCTTCTTTAAATACTTTAGAAAAGGACATCAAAAACATGAAGCAGACGGATGTTTTGGATGCTCCAATTGTATATTGTAGAAAACATTTGGGATATTATTATTCCAATCCCAATTACTCAATAAATTCAATTCCGCTCACGGATTATGATATTTCAAGTATAAAAGAAGCGCTTGATTTGATAAAAAATCTTGGAGGAGGTAATAGAATAAACGATCGATTTAGTTATGCAATTCAAAAAATATTGGCTACCTACAAAGAAGAATTTCCGGATAGTAATACCCAAAGAAAAATAATTCTAACCGATTATGTAGAGGGTGCTAAAGGAAATGAAAATTTTAACACTTTGTTTAATTCGTGTAAAAATCAGTATCCAATTTCATTTTCACATTATTCCTATAATTATAGAGAATTCAATGTGGTAATCGCACATCCAATTTTGCTTAAAGAATTTGAAAATCGCTGGTATCTTATTGCTTATTCGGAAACACATAAATCTATTCGAACCTTTGGATTAGATAGAATATATGAGCCATTACATTTAAAAAGAAAATATATTGATAGTAATGAAAAGGAGGTGGATTCCTATTGTAAAGATATTTATGGCGTATATCCTATAGAAAATCAACCCAAGCAAAGAATTACTTTTTTAACTTCCATTAAAATAACCAACTATTTCGAAGCTTATCCAATTCATTTTAGTCAAAAGGCTGAAAAAAATGAATCTGGTTCTAGTTTCTTTACCTTAGATCTCGTGCCTAGTATGGAGTTAATTCGTTTATTTCGTTCTTATGGAAAAAATCTAGAGGTAATTAATCCAGAGTGGTTGCGAGTAGAAACTAAAACATTATTGTAATATGATTAAGAATAATAAAAAACTTGTATTCCATCTTAATTGGTTTGGCCACGGGGAGTCAAATCCGAAATTACTTAGGATTAATTTATTTCCGGAATACACTAAAATCGACTTTGGTTACATTACTACAGATAAATACGATAATGGAGGCTGGATTAAAATCTCTCCAGATACATTTATTGAGAATATTAATACCAAGGTTCGATATAAATTAACAAATGCGGTTGGAATAACTATTGCACCTGCAAAACACAATTTTGAATCCACAAAGGATTGGCGCTATTTTTCACTCTACTTCCCGCCAATTCCTCAAAAAGAGTGCACTCTAAATATTATTGAAAAAGAAAATGGAACTAAAAACGATTTTAATTATTATGATGTTTCGTTGAATATGGCAGATGGGGTGGAGGTGATTTAGAAAATTAGGAATACAAAATTGTTTTCAATAATTCATATAATATAATTTCAAGTAATTAGGTAATTGATAGATAAATAATAGATAATGAATCGATTAGTTTAGTGCATTAAAAATAATTATTATTTTGTTTAGAATCTATTTGGAAAACAAAAAAAGGTTAGTATATTTGCATCCGCGTTACGAAAGTAGATGCGTCTTATTGGAGAAATGGCAGAGCGGTCGAATGCGGCAGTCTTGAAAACTGTTGACTGTAACAGGTCCGGGGGTTCGAATCCCTCTTTCTCCGCCAGTAGAAATACAAATTGAATTAAAACCCTTAAAATCGTATGATTTTAAGGGTTTTTTCTTTTAATCAATAGTCAAACTATTCATTTATACGTGAACCTAAAGGGATAAATTCGGTTACCTTAAAAAAACAAATTTTGGGTAACCGATTTTTATCTCGGGCTATAATCTATATGGATTTACAATAGTTAGACTACCTGTTCAATCATTGTACATCTTGTAGATTAGTCATATTGAAGTTAAATTTAATAACACTAAAAAGGTCACCACAATGAAAACAAAAGTATCAATCCTCTTTTATGCAAAGAAAGCAAAAGCAGCTGTAAACGGTTTAATTCCAATATACACAAGAATTACAATAAATGGTAAACGCATAGAATTAAGCACCAACCGATTTGTAGAAATGTCCAAATGGTCTATAGAAGCTGGTAAAATGAAAGGTACTTCGGAAGAAGCTCGTTCAATAAATAACTATCTTGATTTATTGAAAAGTCAAATAAGAGATGCTGAAATGGAATTAATCCACAAAAAGATAGCTTTAACTACCGAAACAATTAAGAGCAAACTATTAGGTTTTGATGAAAGAGCAAGGATGCTCGTTCCCATTTTCCAAGACCACAACAATAAAATAAAAGAATTAGTTGGAAAGGAATACGCTCCAGGCACATTAGAACGCTATACAACATCCCTAAAACATACTATTGAATTCATGCAGTGGAAATACAATATTTCCGATATTGATATTACCGAGATAGATCATGCATTCATCACTGATTACGAGTTTTGGTTGCGTAGCGTTAGAAACTGCGCCAATAATACAGCCGTCAAATACATCAAGAACTTCAATAAAATAGTCAAAATTTGCCTTGCAAATCATTGGATAGAAAAAAATCCATTCGCAAACTATAAATCAAAAGTCAAAGAAGTAGAACGCGTTTACTTAACCGAAGATGAAATCCAATCGATTATGGAAAAAGAATTCAAAACAGAAAGATTATCGCTAGTGCGCGATATCTTCCTTTTTAGCTGCTTTACGGGTTTAGCATACATAGATGTAAAAAATCTAACAAAGTCGCATATAAGCTTTGGAATTGATGGAGAAAAGTGGGTATTCACCCACCGTCAAAAAACAGAATCCGCTTCAAAAATCCCAATCTTACCTATAACACAAATGATTATTGACAAATACGAAAACCATCCACAATGTAACAACGAAGACAAACTACTCCCTATTCTTTCAAATCAAAAAATGAACGCCTATTTAAAAGAACTAGCGGACATTTGCAACATTGAAAAAGAACTAACCTTTCATATTGCCCGACATACATTTGCAACAACTGTAACACTAACAAATGGCGTTCCAATTGAAAGTGTTAGTAAAATGCTAGGTCATAAAAATCTGCGAACCACACAACACTACGCTAAAGTCCTAGATAAAAAAGTTAGTGAAGATATGAGAATACTCAAAGACAAATTTGCATTCCATGAAAACAAACTAAATAAATCAGGAGTATCATAAACTTCCGATTTTTACTTTCAATCTAATAGAAGTGCCATCGTTGGACGTACTACTAATTTCAAGTGCAGCCTTAATCGTTTTAACTCGTTCTTGAATATTATTCAAGCCAATACCTTGTTTAGTAGCATTGACATCAAAGCCTACACCATCATCTTTTATCAGCAAAATTAGATGGTTTGCTTCTAGCGAAACTGATACAGTACAAAGCGTTGCTTTAGCATGTTTTGTTACATTCAAAAGACTTTCTTGTACAATTCTAAAAATGGTAATTTTAACTAAACTATCAATTGCATCCCAGTCGATATTAGGGTCAACTTTAAAAGAAAAAAGAGTAGATCCAATTTCATTCTGTAGCTGAATCAAATTAGACAATAAAGGAATATAATCAAATTGGTTGTCAATTATTTCAGATTGTAAATCATGCGAAATAGTTCTAATTTCTTGCTCTATTTCTTGAAGTAAATCAACATAAATCAAACGCTTTTCCTTTATTTCTTTAATATCACTATTATTCAAAATACCCAATTGCATTCGAGCGCCATAAAGCTTATTCATAACACTATCGTGCAATTCCTTAGATATACGATTCTGTTCTCGTTCCTTGGCATCGACAAGTTTTATTTGATATTCTTTCAATAATTCAAAAATCTCCTCTTCTGCTTTTTGCTGTGTGATCCTAAATAGCAGTTCTCTTTTTTGACTTTTAATATAACGATAAACAATTACTAGAACTAAAGCAAAAATCAAAAGCAATGAACAAATAATTATATAAGTATTTTTAGTACTCAAAACCTTATTTTCATCTTCTACCACAGAAGTTTCATATTCTATTCGGGCAAATTTATTTCTATTGATTCTTTGGGCTTTGGCCAAACTATCACTAATGGCTATATATCTTTTGTCATAAGTAGTAGCATTCTGCTTATCGATTTGAGATAATAATTGTAATGATTTTTTAATTTCCTCTCCCATTTTAAGCTTTTCAGCCAATTGAAGAGATTGTTTTAAATAACTTGTTGAACGCATACTGTCTTTTACAATAGAATAGTATTCTCCAAGATTTAATAATTTATAAATAACATTTTCTTCAGTGCCATTTTTTTTTGAAATACTTAAAGCCTCATTAAATAATTTTTCTACTCCATTAATACTACCACTTTTCATTTTAGAATAGCCTAAATTACCTATAATGGTTACGTAACCTTGTATCCATTTTTCTTTTAAACCTGGTGTTAATACAGCTTGTAACTCTTGAATTGATTTATCATATTGTAGTGTTTTTTCATAAATATTTGATAGATTTATTGAAGATACTACACTATAAATATATACTTTTTCAAGATTTGAATTACTACCTTTTATATCTTTCAAAATACTTTTTGCCAATAATTGATATTTTAAAGCATTTTGATACTCTTCAAGTTTTTCAAAATTCAAACCTAGTAATGAATAAGCAGTGTAAAGCATTTCTGAATCTTTACCTTTTTTTATATAAAGTAAAGCTTTAGAAACCTGTGCTTCGCTTTCTGTATAATTACCTTCAAAAAACAAAATGTAGCCCTTTTTAAATAGCATTTTTCCTATTTGCTCTTTGTTATTTAAAATTCGATACAGTTTTTCTGATTTTTGATAATAATAGTAGGCACTATCTTTTTTTGAAATTTGATAAGTATCACCAATATACGAGTAAGCTTTTGCTATTGAGAAAGTATCTTTAAAGGTTGTAGATAGTTGAAGGATTTTTTTACAAACACCAAATGATTTATTATTGTTATTTTGATAATAATATTCGGCTGATAAATCAAATAAAAATGATCTTAGTAGGGAGTCATTAGAAATTTGATTCGTAATTCCTTCCAAAGAGTCTAAATATTTTATTTTTAATTCTGTTTTACTTTTCTTGTAGACTTCTTTTTGGAACAAGTTCGAATTTAAACTACCAACTTTATCTTGCTTACAGGAGATAATTAGCAACAAACTAAAACAAAACAATAAAACAGGATATTTTTTCAAAGTTTTTTTTTCAAAAATAATCAAAAAAAAATGACCATGGTTAAATGGTCATTCAATTATTATTTTGGATTCGGCAATATAGGTTCTCCATCTTTTGCAGTGGTACTAGTATCAGTTTTAGGGTTTGAAATAATTTCATCTGCTGTACAAGAATTTAAAGATATACATACTATGGTCAATAAAAATAGTTTTAATAAAAAATTGGTTTTCATAAAAAATCAGTTTAAAAATTAGAAATAGTTTCTCAGTCGTGTCTTCTGGACACAACAATTCATTTGATTTTTCTGAAAAGAAGGGAAGTCTTTTACAGTGGTGTTTTAAGGTCTTTTCCCTACAGTAAAACACCCATTAAAGCTTTAACATTCCGTATTTGGAATAGTCAAATTTATAAAGACTAACCCGTTAATAACCATGATTTTAAACGTCTTTAGTAACTCACCTACCTGTAAGAGTAGTAGGTAGTATTTTAAGAATAACTCAACAATTTTTAAGAAATACGAAGAATGATGGTGTCAATATTGGCTTTATAGGTTCTTGAAAAAGGAAGTATTATTTCATTGTTTTGTAAATAGCAACTGTTCTTACCTAAATTAATCCTACTCACATATTGAATATTAATCACATAACCGTGATGAATTCTAAAAAAGTAAAACGGTAGTAATTTCTCAAAATGCTTGAGAGTTTTATAAGCTGATATTACTTTACCAGATTTCAAATAAAAATCAGTTGTGTTATTATCTGCCTTCAAATAAACAATCTCACTGGTACGAATAAAATTATAATCACCATTGGATTTAATTGAAATAGTATCAGTATGTAAAGCTTTATGCGTCTTTTGGTAGCGCATTAAGCATTTTCGCAATTCATTTGGATCTACTGGTGTTAATAAGTAACCCGAAACTCCTCTTTGATAAGCTTCATAAGCCCCTTCTTTAACATCACTTAATACTATAATAGTAGGCAACTCGTTCAAAAACTCATGCAACTCACTCAATATAGAAAAGCAAATAGAATCAGTTTCATTATGTGCACTATTAATGGATAAGAATACAACATTGGGTTTTAATTCAAGAATTCTATTTAAAGCATCTTTTCTTGTTATGCAAATGGCAACACACAAAAAATCATCATATTCTTTAATGTGTTCCAAAGTAGATTCTAAATAATCTGAAGCGTCTATAAGTATATACGAAAACTGCATTTTTTTTTTTGCAATTTAATTGAGGCCCAAAAATCAATTTTACGGTAAAACCGTAATTTCTAATATTTTTTGATTAGATTTGATTATATTTAATAAGAAAAAGACTACGATGGATAAATCCAATAATTCAAAAAGAACTATTTTGATAGTAGACGACCACCCTATTAATGTAGATGTTTATCAAGCGCTTTTATCTAATATAGAATCCAATAAAGAAGCAGGATATCTTATAGCATTTGATTGTAAGCAAGCTTATAATACCATCAATAACAATCGAATTGAAGACAAAACCATTGATTTTGCTTTTATAGATATAAGCCTTCCAGCTTATGAAGAAAAGAAAATGTTTTCGGGTAGTGATATTGCAGTACTAATCAGAAAAGTTTTCCCGCAATGCAAAATTGTAATCATTTCCATGCACAACGAACCTCTATGGGTAAACCAAATATATAAAGGATTTAACCCAGAAGGTTTCATAGCCAAAAGCGATCTAAACTACAAATGCTTTCCGGAAATATTTCAAAGTATTGAAAAAAACGAAGTATATTTCAGTCAATCAATTAAATGGTCGCAAAAAATTATAATCCAAAAAAATATCAATTGGGACGATTATGACAGTAAAATACTACAACTGATTTCTCAAGGAGAAAAAACAATAAATCTTCCCAATTTTATCCCTCTATCTTTAAGTACTATTGAAAAAAGAAAAGCAAACATTAAAAAACAACTAATATTGGATAATGGTTCTGATAAAGATCTGATTGATGTTGCCAAAAATTTAGGATTTATATAAATTATAACATTGCTATCCGAAAGTCAAAAATAAAAAGTGTCTGAGAATCCCTTATTTTTGTTTTGAGAAAAAAAATAATCAATGGGACTCTTCAGACGCATCAAAAATAACAAAAAACCAGTACTTCGCCAAATTATAGATTTAGTTCCACGTTGGATGCTTGATTCTTGCACCAAACAATTTAAAACGGATAAAGGTTGTAGTAAATATAGAACTTACGACCAATTTGTAGCCTTAACTTTCGGACAGCTAAATAAATGTTATACTTTGAGCGATATTTCTACTGGAATTAGGGTTTGCGAAACTTTAATAGCTGATTTAGGTTTAATCCAAAGCCCTGCTCGTTCAACAATGAGTGATGGTAATAAAAAACGTAATTGGAAAGTTTACGAATCCTTGTATAATAAGCTTTTAAAACATTACGAAAGGGTTTTAAAAAGTGAGAATCAACGGCATATTATAGAAGAAATCAAAGACCACAGCATCAAATTGATAGATAGTACGGTTATTAGCTTATGTTTATCAATGTTTGATTGGGCAAAGTTTCGGACAGCAAAAGGAGGATTAAAAATACATACATGTTGGGATGATGGGTTACAAATCCCCGATTTAATAAATATTACAGAAGCAAAAACTCACGATAGATATGGATTAGGGCAAAATATTTTTGCAAAGAACACTATAATAGTCGAGGATAGAGCTTATTTTGATTTTGCATTGATGCTCAATAGAATATTTGCAGAAAACACCTTTGTTACTCGAATAAAAACAAATACACAATACCACAGTATAGAAGAAATAGCGCCTCCAATTGACACCGATCAGGATATTTTAAAAGATGAAATCATAGTATTAACAGGAGTAAAAGCAATAGAAACCAAGATAAATGAACATAAATTACGATTGGTAAGCGTTTACAAAGCAGATGAAAATAAAGTGATTCAAATCATTACCAATAATTTGGACTGGACAGCAAGAACCATTGCAGATTTGTATAAAAAAAGATGGGATATCGAGCTGTTTTTCAAGGCTATTAAACAAAATCTGCAAATAAAAACATTTGTTGGTACAAGTGAGAACGCTGTTAAATCACAGATATATGTGGCCTTAATAAGTTATTTATTATTGGAATTAATCAATAGAACAATTGCTAAAAAAACGAAGACGTTTTCAAACTTTGTTGAAAAAATAAGAATCTGTTTTCTGTTTGGTTTTCTATTTAAGTATTGAATATGTTTGTAATCAAGTAAGTGAAGGAGCTAAAAAAGTAAATAAACAAACCAAAATAGCCTTTGAAACAGACTTATTTTCTCAATAACCAAAATTTTAAACAATAAAAACAATAGCTAACAAAGAAAATTTAGATTTTTTCTAAAACTTTCGGATAGCTGTGAAATTATAATAACCTTTCAAGCTAAAAGCCTCTAAAATATTTTTTTTAGAGGCTTTTAAATTATTCTAAAGATTATTTAATAATTACTAAACACCGTAAAAAATAGTTTAAAACACCGTAATATCTTCTTAAAGCATATCAATAATTTTGAAGTAGATATTTAAAACTATATCAATAGGTGATTATTAAGTATCATTTCAACTAAAATTAAAAGAATAAATCAGTTTTAAAAAAATTAAGTCTGTATAGCCTTGAGTGGACTATAAACTGTATGAGGGATTATTAACCATATATACTAATGAAAATTATGAAATCAAAATCATTTTTAGCGTTATCTCTAGTTGCAACTCTTTCTGTTGGGATGTTTTCTTTTGCTAATGCAAATGTTCAATCAGTTCAAAAAAGTAAAATTGTTGTTGCAGAAACTACAGAATTTCAGAAGCTTAACACAAACAAGGAAGGTCTAAATACTGGCTATATTCTTGCTTGGACAAAAGGAGCAAGTTCAGCTCTTGCTATTTGGGAATTCTAGTAAGTTTTAAACATTAGTCTTTATCTGTTGATTTTTCAACAACATAAAGGCTGATGTTTTTTTAAATTAAAATGAAATGAAAAATTATATAAGTATTTGTTTTGTAACATTATTTCTGATGCATATTGTTATCACAATAGCAATTAATTGTACAGGTATCAGTTTTTTAAAAGACAAGGATCATTGTAGAGTAAATTCTTTTGGTAAATTTTATATTGAAAAAATTGCAGATTATAATTATCCTCAAATAATTAAGTCGTATGCAAATTATACAGGAATTGGACATGGCTACTCGTATTATTCACCAAATTTACCAGATACAAAAATTAATTATAGTTTTTATAATCAAGATGCAGAGATTAAAAATGTTGTAATGACATCAGAATCCAAATTAAAGTTTAAAACATTAATGGATAATATTATAGTTTATAGTAAGGACTCAAATGTTAGAAAAAACATATTAGAGTCTATATATAGTAATATATTACTAAAGAATCCAAATATTGAAGAAATAAAGGTTAATTTAGAAATGAGATGCTTAAAACATCTAAATGAATATTATTTAGGAGAAAAAAGAGATAGCATATTTAAAATAAAAGCATACATCATTAAAAATGAAACAAGTAACTAAATTTATTCTAGAATCAAACTACAAAGCTAAAAATGCAATTTTATTTAGTAATATTATTGCAGGATTAGTTCTTATTAATATTTTTTCTATACTACCTGATATTTTTTCTCTTTATTCAAAATACGGTTTTTTTAGCATTGAATTTAATAAACATATTATTCCAAAACATTTATTTATTATTGATGACTTATGTAATTTATTTTTAAGTTTGGGTATAAAATATGAATTTGCTTTCATAACTATTTTCCTTATTTACATTCTTAGTTTAATATTAATATTATTTAATTATGCAAGATTATTTTTTGCATTTGTTATTGTTTTTTTGCATACTGTTTTTATAAACTCCGCGGAATTTATATGCTATGGTGCCGATTATATGATAAGTTTTCTTCTTTACATAAATATTTTTTTAAGTATTGGGAATTATGTGTCGTATGAGAACTTTAATAAAATATATTCTTTTACTATCCGTCTAATGCAAATACAATTATGTGTTATTTACTTTTTTGGTGGCTTTGGTAAATCTTTAGGTTTTGATTTTTACACGGGTGATGCTATTTGGTTATCATTAAACGATTATATGAACGAAAACATATTAAACGATATTTCAAAATATATTCCTAAATATGTTTATCAATTTTTTTCAATACATATTTTGTTGATAGAGTTGTTTTACCCAATTTTAGTATATTTTAAAAAGACAAGAAAGTGGGTTATTATTGATGTTTTAATTTTGCATGTAGGAATTAGTATTATGATGGGATTACACACATTTTCATTGGTAATGATTATTTTCAATATTATGGCTTTTTATCCTGAAAGACTGGCTAAAATATATAAATTAGTAATTGATAAATTAATAATGTTTTTAAATAACAAAAAAATTAGTTAAACAATAAGAAATATGCTTTTAGAACTCAAAAACATTAATCACCAAATAAACAATAAACAAATACTAAACGACATCAATTTAACTTTTGACAAAGGTATTTATGCTTTATTAGGACTTAATGGTGCAGGTAAAACTACTTTAATTAACATTTTATCAACTTTATACACACCCACAAAAGGAGAAGTTTTATATAATGGTATAAATATTATTAAAAGCCAAACTTTTTTACAACAAGATTTAGGATATATGTCTCAAAATATAGGACTAATTCAAGATTTCACTGTAGAACAAAATTTATATTATTTTGGTCTATTAAAGGGATGTAATGCCAAAGAACTGAAACAAAAAATCATCACAATGCTTAATGATTTTGATTTGACTGCAATAAAAAATACTAAAATATTAAACCTTTCTGGAGGTGTAAAACAAAGAATCGGTATTGCATTAGCATTAATAAATTCTCCAAAAATCATTATTCTTGACGAACCGCTAAACAATTTAGATAGACACGAAAGAGAAAAATTATATTTTTTACTAAAAGAAGTTTCTAAAAATTGTATTATTATAATATCAACACATTTAATTGATGAAATTGAAACAGTATGTGACAAAGTAATTTTTATAACAGAGGGTGAAACAACCTATTTTGGTAATTTAAAAAGTAGCTTCGACAATATTAATTTAGCGATAACAGAAAACATAATAGAATCTATTTCACAATCAGAATTAATACAAAAATTTAAATTAATAAAAACTAGGGAAGAAAATAACCAATTAATTGTAAGGCATTTTGTTTCTTTTTCCGATGCACCTTACCCACCAAATATTGAAGATGCTTTTGTTTATTACACTAAATACACTAAATAATGCAAAACACATTCCAATTATCTATTTTTTACTTTTTATATCTACTTAAAAAAAGAGTTGTAATTAACTGTGTTTTAATTTTATTAGTATTAGGTTTCTTTTTGATTCCAAACCAAAATGCCAACTACGTAACTTTATATTTAGGTAATGTAGCTGCTTTAACAAATAAGTTTTGGATAGGTAATTTAGCCGCAATTTTTTCTAATTTTATTATTTCTTTTCTACTTTTATTTGTAATAATAGGTGAAAGGGAAAAAGAAATTTTGCAACATACATTTTCGTTAGAAGATACTTCACCGATAATAAAACTATTTAAAAATGGTTATAAAGTTTTAGCACTTTTTTATATATCTCTTTTCTTTTTGTTAGTTCTTAATCTATCTTTAATTATTGCTAATTACAAACAGATTGATTTGTTATATTTTATTATGCCTCTATTTTATTTTTCTATTTCTTATCTTTTTGTTCTCTCTGTTTTTACTTATTTTGTAGAATACTTTATCAAAAAAAAAATTAAATACTTTATGTTTTTTTTGATTTTTATTTTGTTTTTAATTTTAGATCATTATTTACTAGACCTTTTTGGAATAGAAGAGCTTCATAGCTATATAGGTACAATAAACAAAACTTCATCCGATTTTGCAATTGGATATATGTCTAAAACTGCATTATCAAATATTATTGTTTTTAATAAAATTTTGATGCCGAAATTTATTTATAAAAAAGTCTTATGGATATTTTTCGCGCTTCTTTTTATCATATTATTTTCAAAAAAAAATATTTCAAGAAAACTATCAATTGCCAAAGAAAGTCATTTGGATGGTGAAAATTACAAACCAATACAATTGAATGAAATTAAATTTACACAAAGGTCAGTTGCAAATGACTTATCCTTTAAAACCTTATTTTTAAAAGATTTTTATTTGTTTTCAAATTCATTTAGTAAAAGCAAAATAACTTATATTAGTCTTATTTGGTTTTTACTTTTGATAGTTCCAACAGAGAGTTTCCATAATGTCCTGCTACCATTAATTTTTTTATTTTGCTTATTTATAAATGGTCAATTTCTTTGTAAACTTCATTTTTATAATTTAGGGTATTTAGAAAAAATTGCTCCATTCAATAGCATAAATATATTTTTATCAAAATTCCTTATTATATTTATGTTTTATACTATTTTATTAATACCTCATTTTATTAAAATTGAAACAAATGTAATATTATTAGTATTATTAAACTTTTTATTTTTAACATCTATTCAGGTATTGATTTCAAATGTCTTGAAAAACAACATCTTACTAGACATTTTAATAATATCCGTTTTTGCAAGTTATCTTACAGGAACACCAATAATTAACATTTTACAATTATAAATATTTTACTAACAATTACAAACAAATTAAAAATGAAAAAAAAGTTTATTTATTCTGCATTATTTTTTCTACTATCGTTAACAGTATTCTCCCAAACACAAAAAGAAATTGGGGAAATATTTATTAAGACACTTCTAATTGAAAAAAAATATGCAAAAGCGTATGATTATTTTGACAACAGTGTAAAAGAAAAAATTACTTTATTTGCTTTTGAACAAGCACAAACTTCGGTTGAAGAAAAATATGGAAAATTTATTGAAATTATCGAAACTAATAATGAAGATAATATTTATTATTATTTCTCTAAATTTGAAGAAACTAATTCAGATATAAAAGTTCGCTTCAATCAAGAAAATAAAATAACAGGATTTATTTTCACCACACACAAAGAGTTTGATAAAAAAAAAGTGATTCCCAAGTATTAGAAGAAGTTGTTATTAAATCTAATAAGAATTATAAAATAGATAAAAAAAATGACAAATATGAAATTTCAGTAATTGGAAAAGAGTTTCAAAACACAATAAACGTTTGGGAAGGTTTAAAACAAGTTCCTATGTTAAAGATAATTGACGGAAAGGATTTAAAGATTTTTAATAAAATTGCAATTATAGAAATAAATGGCATTCAAACGCAAATGACGGGAAATGATTTGGAAAGTTATTTAAAATCATTAGACCCGAAAAATCTTAAAAAAATTATTATTGATTCCAACCCAAACGCTTCTTATGGTTCAGATGTACATGCTGTTGTAAATATTATTTTATTTCAAAAGAAAGATAATTATCGTTTAGCAATCAATGCGACTAATGGAACAAGAAGTAACTATTTCAATAATTCTGGGATTAGTTATTCCTCAAATTTCAAAAAAGTTAGGTTTTATACAAATTATAGTTTCGAGTATTTACTAAAACAAAATACAGCAGAAGTCCAACAACAAATAGAAAATGTATCGTTATTAAATTTGGATTATACAGAAAATGAAAACCAAAAAAATCATAAAACTATGATTAATGCAAATTTTGATTTAGGCAGTAAAGACAATATAGACCTTACACTTTTTCTAAATTATAAGAATAATGATAAATATGGGGTAACAACAAATGATTTTTACAATAGAGTTATTAACGTTGGCTCTAATAATTCCTCACAACAATTAGCAGAAGTTTGGAAACATAATGTAAACGATTCTGTTTCTTTAAAAATCGGAAGTTATCAAATCTTCAAAAAATCAAACTCTACAAATAACACCATTACTAATTTAACAAATATTGAAAATCAAAACATTAAATCTAAAATCCCAATCTACATAGGATTCATAGATTATTTTAATAAAAATAGATGGGGTAAATCTTCACTTGGATTAAGGTATAACAGCATTACCGTATCAAATAACAACAGTGTTTTTGAAAATGCAAGTATATACCTTTCACCTTTTAACTATTATGAAAAAGTTTTTGCTTCATACATAAATCATTCTATAACATTAACAAATACAAAATCTATAACTCTTGGTGTTCGTTCTGAATCCTCATTTATAGATTATACTTTTACAAGCTTCAACTCTAGTTCATCTTACTCAAATAATTTAAAATATACAAATCTATTATTTAATGTAAATTATAATTGGATAACCAAATCTCAATGGAATAATAGTTTATCATTAAAAAAACAAATTCAAAGACCTAATTACTCATATTTAAATCCTTTTAAATCTGTTAGTAGTGATGTTATCTATTCTTCAGGTGATTATAATATTAATCCAACAAAAATTTATTTAACAGAAATACAAGCAATGAAAAATCAATGGATATTTATTGCTCAAGCAGGAATATGTAAGGATTTTATTAGTGGATTCTATACTGTTAACAATAATGCTATTACGCAAACTTATAAAAATTTTAATACCGTATATTTAGGAGCTGTTGGTGTAGAATATAATAATTCATTTTTCAAAAAAAGATGGACTACAAAAGTTAATTTTGATGTACAAGGATTTCAAATCGACGACCAAAAGTATAATAATGTAATTTCAAATTCATCATTAGCAATAAATCTAGCAACCTCAAGCACAATTGATCTTGGTAAAACTTATAAACTAAATATAGATACCATGGTACAGCCAGGTTATAAGGACGGACTACTAAAACACCACTCTACTCAAAAAATAGACCTTACATTATCAAAAAAAATAAATCAAAATTTTTCGTTTTATTTTTTCTTTTACGATATTTTTAAAACTTACTACGATTGGAGTAATACAACTGTTCCTAATTATTTTTATAGTTCTAAATCATATAATGATGAATGTTCTAGTGGTATAACATTGAAATGGAATATCACAGGAAATAGATTTCAAAAAAGAAGCGTTGAACAACTAACAGATGACACAATTGATAGATTATAATATGAAAAAATTAATCGTTTTTTACGACAATTGGTGTCCCAATTGTACAAAGTTTGCCCATACAACTCAAAAATTAGATTTGCTAAATTTAATTGATTTTAAAGAATTAAGAAATGAAAAACACACAAATCAATTCATTGAAATAAATATAGAATTAGCAAAACAACAAATGGCTTCTTATACAAAAAAATGGAATTATGGATATATTTCAATTTACTTAATTTTTTTAAGAATACCATTATTTTGGATTAGTATTCCATTTTTTTGGTTGCTAAAAATCACAAAATTTGGACAATATCTTTATAAAGAATTAGCTTTAAAAAGAAAAATCATTCCTTTACATTGCGATGAAAATTCTTGTATGCTATAATATAAAAAGGATAGCCCCAGCTATCACATGAATACTTTCGCGTGATTCTTGATCGTCCCAGCTCCACAAAGAGTTTATATAAAAAGTTGCTCACTCGAGCAAAGTGATCAGACAAAGTAAACGTCTCGACTTTGTGCACTTTTTCACAACATTATCTCAATAGTTATTTACTGAACTGAGATTATCTAATCGCTCATAAAACCACATTCCAAAAACCGTAAAAAAAAATCAAAAATACCGTAATACAACATTAAAAAAACTAAATAAAATTGTATTATTTTAAAATAAATTATGGTTTATAAAATAATAAGGATATTTTATATATTAAAAGTTATATAAATATAAAGTTATTTATTAGTTGGTAGTAATTTTACCGAAAATAGCAGAAATAAAGAAGTATGAAACTTAAAATCCAACTTTACATATTATCATTGTGGTTATTGTTTATTTTATTGTTTATCAATAAAGTGAAAGTTCCATTATGTTTTTCTGATTGTGAATTTATTGGTTGGAAGAAACTATTTTTAGACAATATAATTCCCACTATTTCGATAGTTATCGTTCTTCTTGGATTCATATTTTATTTCAGATTTAAATACATTGTAAGCGGTAATAAATCTTTACCAGAAAAAGTAACAAATATTGAGAATATAAATTGGGAACATTTAACTTTCTTGGTTACTTATGTTATTCCACTTTTAAGCTTTGATTTAGATTTTAATCTAGACAAGGATAGAAATAGCCTAATGTTCTTCTTGGTTTTAATAATTATTGGGTTAATTTATGTAAAAACAAATATGTTTTATACAAATCCAACTCTTGCAATTTTAGGTTACCATATTTATAAAATTTCTACGACTAAAAGAAATAACGTTATATTCATTTCAAGAGATGTAATTTCTGAAAATGATTGGATTGAACACAAATTATTAAGTGATAACATTTACATAGCAAATAAATCTAAACCAAATGAATCTACAAGAACTTAGAGAACAATTAAACATAATCAATGATGAAGTAAATCCAATAGGAATAACTGTTCATCTTATTAAAAAAAATGATGATGAAACAGAAACAATTTTAATAGCTGATATTTCTGTTGAACTTGCTACCGAATTAAAGGAAATATTCAGAGCAACAATCAATAATAAATTCTTCAATAACCAAGAATTAGTATTGAGAGAAATTTCAAGTTCAATTGAAACTGTCAATTCAATATTCTATTATGATTTGGAAGAGTTTCCAGAGAAATTGGCGTCAGCAAACAATTTTGACCCATTTGCCGTATACCAAGATTTTTCTTTTAATAATGACGATATAGAAAGTATCAAAGCTATATTAATTACTGTTGGCAATGTTCAAAATTATTTTACAATTTACAAACACGTTTATCCAGTTACAATTGTAAGACAAGATAGAATGCTTGGTTTTCTTCCGATTGGAGATAGATTTGAAAAGTTAAATTCAAATATTTTGCAAATCAACAACTCAATAGATTTTCTTTTCGCAAACGATAATTTATTTGTAAATAATATCAAAACGTTATCATCGGCCTACGGTTACAATGAAATAATTAAAAATCAAGCAAGACAAAATATAACTTTAATTCAAGATTTAGATTTAATAGCTAACATTGCTGAGTTAACTGCTTTTGTAGATAATATAAAATATGCAAAAAGAGTTTTGCGAATAAATGCAAACTCTCCAGTATTACAATTAGCAAAATTGAGAATTATAGAGTTTATTACAAATCATCCTAAATTGAGCAAGAGAATTAGAATGAATGCAACTAATGACAGAATTTTGCTTGATACAGATATATCAAAAATTATAACCATAGGAATACTAAATGATGATTATTTGAAATCTAATTTAACTGACCTTGACTATGAAAGTGAAAACAAATACGAAATAGACGAGGATTAAAAAAACTACTGCCAACATCTTGGCAAGATTGCGAATTTTTGTGGTAAATAAACGTTTGCGTTTCGCAAGAAATTTATAATTTAACAGAAAATAATCGGTTACGAAATTCCCAACCTCGCCAAGCGGAGAAACGACGTTAGCAGTAAATCTATTACGATTCGTACAAAGAACAACAACAAGATATGGAAACAATTAAAATTGATTGGGAAAATTGCTTTGGTATAGGTAAACTAAATCATGAATTTAATTTTGGTGCACAAAACTCTAATTCATTTATGATCTATGCGCCTAACGGCACAATGAAAACATCATTTGCAAAAACGTTTGACTTAGTTTCAAAAAATGTATCTAGTAATATGCCCTGTGATAAAGTTCATATAAATAAAGTTCCAAAATATGAAATTTATTCCGCTGGTATTGCAATAGAACCTGATAGTATTTTGGTTATTAATGCTGAAGATAATGGTTTCGATGCTTCTCATCGAATTAGTAACTTTTTAGCAAGTGCTGATTTAAAAAGAAAATACGAAGAAATATACAGCGAACTTGAAGAACGCAGAAAAGATTTTATAAAAAAACTAATAACTGTTTCTCAAAGTACAGACTGCGAAACCGAACTTATTGAAAGTTTTTCAGGTCAATCTAAAAATACATTTTTTGAAGTGCTGTTAGATACATCAAAAACCTTAAAAGATTCGTTTGAAAAGTATGATTTTAGATACAACGACGTTTTTGATAAGAAAGATAATGTCAAAAAGTTTTTAGATAAAAATCAAAAACTTTTAAATCAATATGTTTCGGACTATAAAGAACTTTTATCAAAATCAAAATTCTTTAAACAATCAAATAATCCATTTGGTACAACGCAAGCAAATGAAATTTTAAAATCAACGGAAGACAATGCTTTTTTTGAAGCTGGTCATAAATTTGTTTTAGAAGACGGAACTGAAATTACAGATGCAGCGACTTTAAAGCAACTAGTTCAAGAGGAAATGAGCAAAATTTTAAGCGACAAAAAGCTTGTTCAAGCTTTCGAAAAAATTGATAAAGCAATCGGTTCAAATGTAGAATTGAGAACATTTAAAAAAGTTGTTGAGAAAGACAATTCTATCTTGGTAGAACTAGGTGATTATAACGGTTTTCAGAGAAAAGTTTGGGTAAACTATTTATCTGAAATAAAATCAGATTCTGAGGTTTTAGCAAAACGTTATGAGGAGAAAAAAGTTGAATTAGAGAAAATTATAATTGAAGCAAAAAAAGAAATTGAGCTTTGGAAAAAAATTATCCAAACGTTTAATTCTAGATTTTATGTGCCTTATGAAGTAATTCTAGTAAATCAGGAAGATATTCTTTTAAAAGAAGATACTGCCAATTTAGAGTTTGACTACATTGATAAAAACGAAAATCCTGTAAGACAAAATAAAGAAAACCTCTTAAAAATTCTTAGTAAAGGAGAACAAAGAGCATATTTCATTCTTCAATTTTTATTCGAAATTGAGTCACGGAAAAATAATCCTGATAAGCATTTGATAATTTTCGATGATGTTGCAGATTCTTTTGACTACAAAAATAAATTTGCTATTATCGAATATATTCGTGATTTACATTTATCAAACAATTTTAGAATAATTATTTTAACGCATAATTTCGACTTTTATCGAACTTTAGCTTCTAGAATTTCATTGCCACATAATGTGGTTTATATGGCCACAAAAAATGATGCAAAAGAAGTGAAACTTTATCTTGGGCAATATAGAAATGACCTTTTTGCACATTTAGTTTCTAACTACAAAGAAGCCGAAGTTTTTTATTAGCTTAATACCTTTCGTTAGGAATATAATTGAATATACTGAATCTATGGCTTGTTCAGACTACGGAATATTAACTAGCTCAATGCACAAAAAAATAGATTCCTCGACTTTAACTGTTCAAAATGCGTTTGATATTTTTCAGTCAAGACTATTAAAACTTAGCGGAAAAACAATCGACTTTGGGCATAAAAATCTTTTTGAATTTATATTTGAAACGGCAGATGAAATTAGCAATGATGTAAATTTAAATGAAATCAATATTGAAAATAAAATAACGCTTGCAATAGCCATTAGGTTGAAAGCTGAATCTTATCTAATTTCCAAATTACCAGAAGTTGATTTAAGTTTGATTACATCCAATCAAACAAATGAATTATACCAAGCATATAAAAACAAGTTTACATTAAGTCCAGCTATTGCAGTTCTTGATAGAGTAAATATGATGACTCCAGAAAATATTCATGTAAATGCCTTCATGTTTGAGCCATTAATTGATATGTCTGTAAATCATTTGAAAGATTTATATGAAAAAACGTGTGATTTAAACTAAGTGCTAATACTTATAGGGGTTTCAATAAATGGCGAGGTAGTAATTTATCTGAAATGGAAAAGGTTTATAATTAAAGGTTTTAGTTATATTTGTGAAGGTTCGATTTTGTTTATCACAAATCCCTGAAGCCGCAAAACTTTAAGAGCAAAGCTAAAACGTTAATAAAACATTAAAAACAAATTATGGACTTTTACGAAAAAAACAGACAATCTTGGATTGACATTCAAAACAAAATATTCCCAACGGACATACCAAAAAATTGTGAGTGGACAAATTTGGATGACATTATAAATGTTCTAAATGTAATTGGTTCGATAAACAATTCTAATCACATGTTTTATCCTACAGGTGGCGGTTTAGATGTCAAGTCATCAAAGAAATCGACTGAATCAAATTGCATTGAAATATTTACAGGCTTGACAGATATTCTTAAACCTAAACGCTTATTGTTTGAATCATTTGACGACCCAATTTGGAATTACTTCAGAATTGAAACTTCTGAACTTGAGCCGACAGGTGTTTACAAAGAAAAGGATTACCCAAGTGAGGAATTAACTGAAATTGAAACAGGAAAATACATTAATAGAAGTTATTGGGACGAGGGTGAATATCAAGGACAGAAATTACCAAAAACTGCTAGAGTTTTAACAAGACATCTCAAAGGTTCATTTGTAATTTTTGCAAAGTCTTCTTACTATAATAGAAACTCTAGCACTTATGACGCAAGACATAATAAAATGTCGGCAGAAGAATTCAGAGCATATATCGAAAAAACTATAAAAAATGGCTGGTAAAATAGGAAGAACAATCCCAGACTATATTTATAGAGCACTTCTTGCTCGTTCTGGAAACAAATGTGCTTTTCATGGTTGTTCTCGACCAATCGTAAACACGAAAAATATTTATGAAGCACAATTATGTCATATTGAATCGGTATCGCATAAGAAACAAAGATATAATCCGAAACTAAATAAGGAACAAGTTAATGACTACGACAATTTGATGTTCATGTGTCTGAAACACCACATTGAAACAAATGATGAAGTTGTTTACACTGCTGACATTTTGAGAAAAATGAAATATGAACATGAATCAAAATATATTGAAAATCCATTTAATATTGACATGTCGCATATTTATCCATTAAAGAAAGAAGCGGAAGAGTATTGGCAAAAAATTGAAAATGCAAATAATAACGAGCATGAATTTCCTGACTTAAAAGTATCAATAAATACTAGAGCTGATTACAATGAATTAACTAATGAAGTTAATGAAACCCTTGATGCTATTGATAAACTAATTGAAGTGATAGACAAGCAAGACCAAGATAAATATTGGGAGATATTTAGTTTAGGTTTTCCAAATCATTTAAACAAAATTAGAATAGTCATCGAACATATGACAATAAAATACTTAGAAGCTTATATATCGAGTAATCCTCAAGACATGGGGACAAAATCTAAACTTGACAGTTTAAGAAAGGACTTTTTAGAAACGTCTAAAACATCTTCTCTTGCCGACTAGAACCTCAAAAATCAGTAGAAGAAGTCCAAGATATTGCGCGAATCCCTTACCACGCCACCAGTATTCCCTCCCCTGCTTTCCTTTGAATAGATTTAATCATTTTTTATAGAATTAATAGTAAAGGATAACTCCTACAGACTTTGTGATTTTTTTTACTTTATGAATAGTCCGTAGTACTAAACTGAGATTATCTTATCAATCACGAAGCTACATTTCAAAAAAACCTTAATAAAATACTGAGTTTCTACTTTAATGCTGTCAAAATGCTCTAAACAGTTGCTGAGGATCTTTATAGGATTGCTTTAAATTTCTATATGGTGGCTGAGGTTACCAAAGCCATACTCCAAAAAAACCGTAAAAAAAACTCCAAAATACCGTAATAACTTAAATGAGAAAATCAATACTATTGTTAAAATTTTAGAGTTGAAGTCTTAGTTACAATTGAAACAAAAGAATAAACTATAATAAAAGGGAAATAAGCCGAACAGGTACTTAAAAATAGTAGGCGAAAATAAATAATGATAATACAATGAAAAAAAACAGTATCTTTATTAATCTATTATTAGCTTCTTTTTTGGGATTAATTTCTTGTGGAAGCGAAGAACAAACTACAATAATCAATCAATCCTCTGCCAAAGAAATTAAAAAAGCAGAAACAATTGAAATGAAGAACTTTAAAGAAGTTTTAATTCAGTTAACACAGCAAAGAGCTTTAAAAATTAAAGGAACAAACGATAATAAAACATCCTACAAAACATCTCTTTTTAGTCTCGAAAACGAAAGTATAGTTTTAGATCCTGCAAAACAATTTCTTTTATCTGTTGGATATACGTTAGAAGATTTAAAAGCAAGCAACAAAGCCATTATTATACTAGCTATGAAAGTTTATGCTGAAAAAACACAACTAATCATTAACAATTAAATTAAGAACACATGAAAAAAATAGTTTTAATAGCAGTTTTATTTATAAGTTTGAATAGTTTTGCACAAAAAACCATTACTATTTACAATTTATCAAGTACTAATTTTGATATTGGTGAAATTGATTCTAAAAGTACATCTGTAAGCACCTATCCAAGATTCAAAAGTAATTATAGTAATATTATTCACATTGCTGCAGGAACAACCTACATCTTAACATGTAGCCCAGCAAGTACAACCCGTTTTCCTTTTTACTCTCCTACAAGTGTACCTCAAATAACTTCTTGGCTAAGACAATTAACTGCTGGAAGCACACCTAGTGCTATTACATCCTCAGTAGCATCTACAACTTATGGACTTACTCAATACATTAATTTTACAAAAACACAAGTTGGTCCAAATGGATCTTTAGGAGGAGGAACCTTAACTCCTAATGTAACAAATAATTTTTCTGATTATTATTCATATGGGACATCACCTAGCGCTATGGTAACTTTAGATGTTGTTAGTCCATTATCTCCTTATTATCCTTCAAATACTAATAATTATGATGGTGAAACATATATTATTATAACTGATTAATTAATTTAAGAGGGAGTCTCAAAGCTATGAGATTTCCTCTTTTTAATGTTCCTTTACCAAACAATTATTAAAAATTAAACCTTTTAAAATATAAAATAAACTATTATTTAAAAAATTAAATTTAAATTCGTAATAATTTTTTAAAGTGATATAGTCCACTTTTAACAAAAACAAATATGAAAAAAATTAACACTGTTATTATCTTTTTTTTAATTCAAAATTGTTTTGCACAAACCTTTAATTATAATAGAGCTTGGGCTACCTATTTTGGTGATGAAAGCACTTCAATAAATGGAGCAAAAGTAGATAGCGATGGTAATTTATATATTGTTGGTGGAGTGAATCAGCAAGATTTTACTGACAGTAATTTTGTAGCTACTCTAAATAGTTTTCAAGTTAATTATGGCGGTGGAGGGTCCGATGGGTTTATTGCAAAAATTAGTCCAAATGGCACATTACTTTGGTCGACTTTTTTTGGTGGTGAAAATGCAGATATTATCAATGATATTTGCATAGATAAAGCAAATAATATATATGTTTTTGGAGGAACAGCTAGTATCAACACTAATATTTCAACAGTTGGCGCTTATCAAACAAACATAAATGGTGCCGCAGATTCATTTATTGCTAAGTTTTCGAGTGATGGTTCTAATAAAATTTGGGCAACTTATTATGATTCTTTTGATTCACCAACAGGAAATGATATAGCAGGAGGCGGTTCAACATTAGTTATTGACGACTACGATAATTTATATTTCACTGTTGTTACTTCAAATCCCAATATGGCAACTGCAAATACTTTTCAAACAGCTATTAATAGTACTAATTCTATGAATACAAATGCACTCATTTCAAAATTCGATCATGATGGACAACGCATTTGGGCTTCTTATTATGGAATTAATGGTTCAAATATTAGAAGTTTAGATGTTAGCACAACAGGACTGTATGTAGAGGGAACTAGTTTGGATTGTTTTCCAAATTATTCATCAAATACTTATTTTGCTACATTTGGCTGTCATCAACTAACTCCTGGCAGCTGTAAGGATATATTTTTAACAAAATTTTCATTAGATGGTGGTCGTTTATGGAGTACCTATTACGGCAACTCCACTACTGAATTTTTAAAAGGGAATAGCTTAAAATGCGTTGATAATTATGTGTATGTTACTGGAGCGTCAGGTAGTTCAGTTGGGCTAACTACTTCAGGAAGTTTTTTAGAAAACACAGCAGGTGGCTATTCTTCATTTCTATCAAAATTTGATGAAAATGGCGTTAGACAATGGGGGACTATGTGTTATATGCCTGTAAATAATGGTACCATACCTTACTCAAATATTTGTAGTGACTTAAATGGTAATGTTTATTTAGGAGATAGTTCAAATTTACCTGGTAATTCAACTATTGGAGCATATCAAGAAAATATTGCAGGTGGTTCTGATTGTTATATAATAAAATTCAATTCTAATGGAGAGCGGCAATGGGGAAGTTATTATGGTGGTTTGAATGATGAGTTTAGTTTGAAAACGCTTTGCTTTAATGATAATTTTTATTTTGTTGGCACAACAAAAAGCACTAATAATATATCAACTTCAAATAGTTTACAACTTAATTATACCACTAATTCTTATCAAAACTTAAATCTTAATCCCACTAATATTTTTATAGCAAAATTCGAATCTAATTTAATGTCAATAAATCAAAATAGTACAAATACTTTTGATCTATATCCAAACCCAAACAATGGATGCTTTACTATATCTTTTAACAATAATTCAGATGAAAATAGCTCTTTAACACTTTATGATGTAATGGGTAAAAAAATACTATCTCAAAAACTCAATAATACCGAAACAATAATAAAATCAAATAATCTGACAAACGGAATTTATCTAGCAAAAATTTCAAATACAAATCAAATAATTACTAAAAAAATACTTATAAAATAATTGATTTATATGTTATTAATCATATTGTTCTACAACTTAAAACAAAAATCAAGTTACTAAATACTACACTCAGCTAAGATGTGAAATAAAATTCAGTCAAGATTATTACATAGCTTTATAATATTCTTATAAAACCATAATAACTTATACTTTAAAGACCAAATAATTAACATGATACCATATTCATTACTTTAGAAGATAAATGGTAGCATAGTATCTAAAATTCATATTTCAAAACACCGTAATAAAAACACCAAAACACCGTAAAACAAAACAATTTAAATATTCTAAAATTGTAAACTGAAATTAAAGTTTAGAATTTAAATGAAAAAATACTACCTACACAACGGTCAAGAAAGCATCGGTCCATTCGATAAAGAACAACTTAAAGAACAAAAAATAACCAAAGAGACCCCTGTCTGGTCAGATGAAATGATCGACTGGAAAAAAGCAGGAGAAATAGATGAATTAAAAATAATTCTTCTAACCATCCCTCCTCCAATATATAATTCACCAAAAAACGAATTTGTAAAACCTCGAAAAAGAAGTTTCTTGAAATACATACTTATAGGAATCTTTTTAATTGCATTCGTAGCAATTGGAAGTACAATTATTTCAGAAAATTACATTAATAATCAAGATACAAGCATTCCAGCAGACGATTCAATTCAAAGACAAACAAGAAACAACATTACAAGTTTAGTTCAAGTAACAACAAACGAATATTCAGTCAATACTTTTGGTGGCATATCCAATCTAGATGTTATGGTAACCAACAATACCGACTATACCATAGATCAAATCACTGTGGCAATAGACTACATAAAAAAGAATGATGGAATTTACAAAAAAGAATACTTAACATTCAACAACATCCCTGCCTATCAAAACAAATCATTATCCGCCCCAAACAGTAATAGAGGATTATCAGTAAACCTAACCAAACAAACCATAACAGCATCAGAATTAAATCTATGCTACAATAATAGTTTTACACCTGTAGTTGGCGACACCGATCCATACAAATGCAATTAAATAATTATGAAAAAATCAATACTAATCACTACAATCCTAATCCTAACAACTATAGGAGCCACAACATACTTCACTGCAGGCAGAAAATGCACCGGTTCAAAAGACTGCAACGCCTGCAAAAATTGCAAATACTGCAAACACTGCGCTAAAAATGGTGGAACTTGTGGGATTTGCAAGTAAAATAAGTTATAAAGCTTATGCCTTATGATTAAAAAACCAAATAGTTTAATAAAATGAATATTAAAGAAAACCAATTACCTGAATATTTAAGAGATTATATTAGTAAACAAATTGAAATTTATAACAATGGTAAGTCAATAACAGTTTATAATGAAATTCCAGATACATCTGAAATACCTATAGAAAACCCCAACTATTGGTTAAGAATTCCAGATGTAATTTGTGTTTTTGTAGATATGCTTGGTTCAACAAAATTAAGTGCATCAAAACATGATAAAGGTACTGCTGGAGCCTATCAGTTATTTACCGGAACAGCTGTCAGAATTTTCCATGAATTAGAAGCTCCTTATATTGATGTTAGAGGAGATGGTGTTTTCGCATTGTTTAATTCCAACCAAGCATATCGTGCATTAGTTGCTGCTGTAACATTTAAAACATTTGCAAATCTTGAATTCACACCAAGAATAAAAAATATAACTACTGTTGATGTTGGTTGTCATATTGGTATAGACCAAAAGACAGTTTTAGTCAGAAAAATTGGTTTAAAGAAAAAAAATGGAAGGACAGACAGACAAAATGAAGTTTGGGCAGGGAAACCAGTTAATATGGCATCAAAACTTTCTTCAATGTCAAATGATAATCAACTGATAATTTCTGATAGATATTATAACAACATTTCAAATGAAAAAGCAAGAAAAAGTTGTGGTTGTCCAAATGGAAATAAAGAATTATTATGGAAAAAAATTGATTTGACTAATAATATGTTATTTGATTTTAATGAAGCATATTCATTAGAAACAAATTGGTGTGAAACTCATGGTACCGAATATTTCGATGAATTATTAAAACTTGATAAATAAATTAATGAAAGTTTCCAAAAGTAATAAATACAATTTTGATGATAGTATAAATCGAATAGATGAAATATTAAATACATCTTCAGCTTTCGAAGAATTAGATGAAATTCCAAGTAGTGATAAATTGACATATAAAAATGGATACTATTTCAAATGCTATGCGATTTTCATCGATATCCGTGATTCTTCAAAATTACCAGACAAGTATCAAAAAAGAACTTTGGCAAAGATTTATAGGGCATATATATCCGAAATAGTTGCTTTATTTCAAAGTTCTTCTAATTGCAAAGAAATAAATATTGTTGGGGACAGTGTTTGGGCAATATACAATGCAAAAGGAAAAGATGATATTTCTGAAGTTTTTCATGCTGCATACGCTGCTTGTTCAATTATTAATACAATAAATTATAAGCTTTGTAAAAAAAATATTGAACCGATAAGAGTCGGAGTTGGAATTGACAAAGGAAATGCATTAATGATTCTTGCGGGATATAAAGGAAGTGGAATAAATGATGTTATTTATATGGGAGGTGTAGTAAATAATGCTAGTAAATTATGTTCAAAAGGTAGTAAAAATGCAAATGGAACAATAGTAATTTCAGATGATATATATAATGATCTTCAGGGAAAAGGAAACGGGACTCATGAATATCAGTCATACTTTTCAAAAAATTATCTAGAAAAAAATTATCATGCAACAATGGTGAGAATCGATATGAATGATTGGTTAAATAAAATGCAATCTGAATCACCATGTTAAAAAAAATATTATGAAAATAAAAAATCAAACAATAAACAGTTTAAAAAGATATGATATAGTGAGTCATTGGATAAATAACTGTGATTCTAAAAGCTCCTTTTTATTAGGCTTTTACGGAGTAATACTAACACTTATATCTTCATCAAAATTGATCAATATTATGAAATCAGTTTTACTATTAAGGCCAAACTTAAATTGTATTGATATTTATTCTATTAAAAGTTTCTTTTCTTTATTAGTATTATTAGGCTTTGCCTTTTATACTATTAAGACTTTTTATTTTATTTACTACACTTTAAAGGCTGGTATAAATGCTAAAATATATTCACAAAATTTACTTAATACAAATTCAAATATATTTTTTCTTAGGATAGCAAAAAACAAATATGAAGATTTTTCAAAAAACATTAATACTGAAAATAAAAGTCAATTTTTAAATGATTTGAATTCTCAAATTTATATTAATTCATGCATTGCTACTTCCAAATTTATTAATTATAATAAAAGTTTAAATTCAACTTTTATTGGAATTATCTGTTTAATATTTTTTGTCCTTTTATCTTAATTATATTATTGCCAAGCTTTCCAATGTCAAGAGACTTCTGAGCATTGAACAAAAAACTATTACATTCAACACTTATTACTTTTTACTTTGTGATTCTCAATTCATAATTTTAAATTCTCAATTCCTAATTCTCAATTCCTTTTGAACCCAAAATACAACATACTATTAAACAAACTCAACGAGCAACTCAACTTCATTGATTTAGAAATAGACGACCAAATCAAGAAGTGTGAGCAAGCAATTACTATAATTCTAAAGTCCATAAACGAACTCAAAAAAGTCACAACCAAATCCAACTTCAAAGCAGAAGCAGAGGAAATCCAATTCTTCAAAGAAATCAAACCACAATTCACCTCCAAACTAATCTACTTTAATAGAGTCTATAAAATAGAAATGAAAAAGCCAAATGGAGGCAATCGGGTACTCAAAAAGTACTACAACAACGAACTTCTTAAACTAAAAGCTTTTTTCGATAACGAATTAGAATTCTACCAATACTTCCGTTCTGGTAGCACCTACCTAGATTTCAAATACTTCTTCAGAGGAAAATTCGACATCAAATTAGTACTGGACTCTTATTATTTCGAAACTGATACCTCTTTTGCTACTTCACATGATTTTAAAGTAGCAACAATCTTAGCAAATGACCTTATTGAGTTATACATTGAAAACCAATTGATTATGTTGGAAAACAAAGAAAATACAGAAAAATCACAACGCAAACACAACGTAAAAATGACATGGACAGGCTCAAAAGTAGCCTTAGTAGAATTAATGTATGCGCTACATACTGAAGGAGTTTTCAATAATGGAGCAGCTGATTTAAAAGAAATAGCCGAATATTTCGAACACATTTTCGATATAGATTTAGGGCAATACCGTCGTGTATTCCTTGAAATCAGGGCTAGGAAGAGTGATAAAACAAAATTTATCACCACAATAAACGAGCAACTTTTAAAACGAATGGAAGACTCCGATGAGGTAATTTAAATAAAAATCGTTCACAACGCGACCTCCGTTGTGAAAGAAAAACTT
>CANGWK010000020.1 GCA_947457615.1 Flavobacteriaceae bacterium | reverse complement strand
TGGGGTCTAAATTATAAGTTGCGAAAAATTCTTCCTTAGATAATTTAAATTGATCTTTAAAATAAAATTCAAATTGTGGAGTCCCTACAACTTTTATGGCAGCAGAATTAATTTCAGGATATACGGTTACCAATTCGGATTGCATCAAATCCGACCAAACAAAATAAGAATCGTACTTAGATAGCAATCGTGCCTTTGGAATATTATCCCAAGAGAAAATAACAGTTCCGTTTTTTATTCCATTCTTATTTGCTATAGCAATTATTGGAGCAGTAATTACTGCACGTTGGTGCAAATTCAAAATATAATCTGGGTTTAACTTGGAAAGTTCTGCTTCAATTATTTTAGTAGTGGGATGGTTCAGAATAGTTGATTCGTACCACTTTTCTAATTTTAATATCCAAGAATACTTTTGGGAAATTACAAAACCTGCTACTTCGGAAATTCGCAACAAAATCGTACGTTTAAATCCTTTGGATTTTCCATTCCAAAAAAGCATGATGGTTTTGTTTTGCAACTTATCAGAATTTTGCAACAAGCGAGCATACGCAATGCTTTCTCTTAATATTCGACTAATAAAATGCTCTTTAAAATCGGGAATTCTTAGGTATTCGGATAATAAATTACCATGTACTTTCTTGATTTCTTGTATTGCTGGGGTTGGGATTTGGTGGTAAAGAACTACTTCAAAATTGGCTTGATGTAATTCCTGTATAAAATCGGAATAAATATAGTTTCGAACGGCAACACCATCAGGAACAAGCAATACTATTTTCATATTAAAAAATCTATAAGAAACAGATTTATTTTTGAGCAATAAAAATCAAATTATTATACCCTTTTTTTCGGTTGTATTTAATGTTTTTCAAGGCATAATATTCTTCTAATGAATAAATTTCAATATTTCGGAAGGACGCCATTTGTATATTCTTCATTAACTCATTCTTAGCATAATAATAGCCTTTAACCTTGTATCCGTTGTAACCAGTTACTCTATTTCCAACTTTATCACCATAATAAAAAGAAAATATATTTCTAATTTTAAAAAACATTGTTTTAAAAAAAGTTCCTTCCTGATTATGAACGGTTCCAATTATTACTCCATTCGTTTTTAAAATTTTATAAGCATTATTAAAAATTTGAGCTCTAGCTTTACTTTCAGAAACATAAGTGAGCATGCTGTTTAAAATAGTAACTAAATCAAACTTGTTTTCTACTTTATTATAATCTTTGGCATCCGTAACATTAGTTTGTGTTATATCATCAATATTCCATTGTTTTAAATTTTCTCTGCACTTTTCAATCATTTTTACTGAAATATCCGAAGCAATGATTGTAGTAGGTTTATAAAAATTAGCAATGTGATTTATTTCTCTACCAGTTCCGCAACCAAAAATTTTTATAGAACTAATAGTCCCTATGGAAATATACAACTCTTTTGCTTTTTCAAACATAAACAACTCGAAATTGGCAACATCTTTATTCTTTTCTTGAACTTCGATTACGTTACCTATTTCCCAGAATTCTTTATTTTCGATTTTCATATTTATCTTTTTATTTGCGTAGTTGTATTAATTTTATGAAACAAATTTAACTTATAAAATTAATTAATCCCTATTTAAAATCTTTTTAAAAATAAATAGTAAACCAGCGATAGATTGCTTGTATGGTTTAATCCTATCCTCTAAATAAATATAAATTTTAAAATAAAACGGTTTGAAAACCCAATATCTTGAGTTTTCAAAATTGATTAATTGACTACCAAAACCTTCTTTAAATCTTATAACACCATCGCTTCCACCAACAGAAAAATCATAACTTTTGTACCCTTTTTCAATAGAATATTTAATCAATTCAGTGTGCATATAAACCGAAATCGGAAGATTTTGATATTCTTTTATTACGCCTCCATTAATATAAATCAACCGCTTTCCACAAATCATTACATAAATTGCTCCCACTACTTTATTTTGATAGATACAAGTCGCAATAATTGCCTGATCATTTGCTACATAATTCTGCAACGTGTATTTCATAGAATTATACGACCTTAATGGATAACCCTTTTCTCTAGCATTTTGAACAAAACAATTATAAGCTTCTGCAATGGCTTCTTTGGTTGTTACCTTCTGAAATTGAAAATCAAATGAACTTGCTTTTTTTAAATTTCTTTTATGATTAGAACCAAATCCTTGAACAACCTCATCAAACGTTTTATCACACAAATCTACCAATCGCATTCCAAAAAGCGGAATTACATACTTGAATTTCATTCCTTCTAATCCGCTATAAAAAATACTATTTGATGAAATCTTATCTAAAGTATAATCATGGAAACCAAATCCTTCTTTAGTTATTGGTAAATTAATTTGAAAAAAACAACAGTTCTTTTGAACAGCATATTCTTTCAAATCCTTTAAAATTGAATCAATTAAATGCTCTTGGTTTTTATCCAAAACTGGACCACATGGAACGATTAAAAATTTAAAAATGGAAAACCTAGCAATCACTATTCCGCATCCTCCAATTATTTCATCGTTATCTGTAATAATGTAAAAATCGTGATTGAAACCATAAATGTCGTAAGCTTTGATCCAAAAAGATAATTGATTATACAATCCTCTTTCAGTTTCCTGAAGATAATTGTCCCATTTATCCAGCCAACTTTGGTCTTTAGTAAAAAAGGATTTTATCATGTTATACTTCTTGAAGGAATATCGTAATTATTTTTGATAAAAATAGTACCATTTACATCCATATCCAAAACGGTGTTTTGGTAATTGGTATAAAACGCCACTAACTTCGAAAGTGTTGGATTCCAAAGTTGTTTTTGTTCTATTTTTTTAGCTAAATGATTAAAGTTGGAAACCACTTTTTCATTTAAGGAGTTATCGGAATTTATTAGTTTACCATCATAATTATTGGTGTTAACCGAAAAGTAAGTATGCGCAATAAACAAGCCCGATGCATCAACAAAAGCATCCATATTTTTGGGAGATAATGCTGAGATAAAATCTACCATTTCAAGGCTTTGAAAAATAGTAAACTCCTTTTGGGCAATTTTATGTTTGAAAAAAATAGGACAATACTTTGCAGCTTTGTAAGTAGTTTTCTTAGCCGAGTTCCAAGTAAACAAAACTTTCAAGGAAAGAATTACCAATGGAATTATATTTTTAAATAATTTGAAAATGACGCTACAATTTTTCTTAACCAATAATGCCTTAGAAAAAGATACGGTATCAATGTAGTTTCGGACTCTAATTTCATCGTTATCGTAATGGAAAATAATATTTTTTAGAAGGGAAGCTAATCGTTTTAATAAAGAATTTTCTTTAATGGAAGCGTAATAGTTAGCCAAGTTAAATTGACTAGAATCCAACTGATTAAGAACTCCTGAAGTTGCAGTTCCAGCATCCATATAATTCCAAAGTACCGCAATCTTTTTGTTTAAAAGAGTGGCTTCGTACTTGTCATTTGAAATACCATTTTTTTGAAATAAAGAAAAATTATAAGGTTGAAATCCGTGATCAATCCATATCGAAATATTATTGTAAGGAGGAATGAAATTTTCAAATTCGGAAAATGCTTCTTTATCCTTTCGGATGGATTGCGTTAACGAATGGTAACATAATTCATGTCCGTCTAATCGCCATTTTTCAATTTCGGAAGCATTATTTTCAAAAGAAGCATTATCGTCTCTTTTAGAAAAATGATTTAAGAAAAAACCTTTGGTGATTTTGATTCCCTTTTCTTTAAAAAATTCTCTTTGAATCTTTAAATTTTCTGCAGTATCAAAATCGCAATGATCAGTAAAACAAGCAACGGCCGAAAATGGAATTAGAGAACGACTCAATTCTAGCGCCCCTTTGGAAGTTATTAATAATACTAATTTCTCTGCAAAATTAAAATCAGTTTGAGCTGAAACTATCTTTTTAGTATTATTTTCTTTAGAATATTGTGTGATTGGAGCAGCAAATTCAGGGTTAAATCGCCATAGCAATTGCTTCGGATTTTTAGCATTTACTTCCCAAATACCCAAATTACAATTGGCTTGAACATACAATCCGTTTTGTAGCCGAATCACTTTAGGCGAAAAATCGTTAGCAATCCTATCTTGCGAAACAGTTACCCAAGTATAATCGTGATTTCTAAAACTGGCAATAGGAGAAGAAAATTCAATTATAATATCAAAGGAATTTAAATTTTCAAAAGATAGATCATCCAAAGTAATTTTACGGTCAAGTATCTCATCAGAAATGAAATAATGAAAAACAGTAGTTGTTGCTTCAGAATTTTCTAACATAAAATTTAAATATCTCTGAATTGTTTCTGATGATTTATATTCCAAATATCCGAATTCAATAAGGAATTTTTAAATAAAACAGCACTATTTCCTTCTCCAAAATTAGAATTTACTTTTTCAGATTTCTGTAAATAGATGTTTTTTAAAGCAGTTTTAATTGAATTCATATCATAATCGACATTTACGATTTCTGAATTTAATACTCTATTTTGTTGACGAGTTCCAATGTTAATTATTGGGACGCCATAATAAGGTGCTTCTCGAATCCCAGCGCTACTATTTCCAATAATGAATTGTGCATTTTTAAGAAAGGTCAAAAAATATTCAAATCGCAATGAAGGAAAAACTCTAAAACGAGAATTGCCTTGAAATTCTTTATATTTTTTAATTATCTGTTGACTTCCCAAATCGTTATTGGGATAAATTACAATATAATTAGAATCATCTTCTAACAATGCGGAAACAAAATTATTGGTAAATTCCTCCATCTCGTTTGCCTCAGTAGTAACTGGATGGAACATAACAATGGCGTATTTTTCAAATTGAATTTGATAATACTCTTTAGCCACAGCAATTTTGGGCAACGTATTAGAAAACATAATATCTACATCTGGAGACCCAATAGTGAATATGGAAGATTGCAATTCGCCCATTTGAACTAACCTATTGGCAGCATCGGTATTGGAAACAAAATGAATATGACTCAATTTACTCACACTGTGCCGAATTAATTCATCTACCGTTCCTGACAATTCGCCACCTTCAATATGCGCTACCAAAATATTATTTAACGAACCAACAATAGCACCAGCAAGAGTTTCTAGCCTATCACCATGCACCACAATTAACTGGGGTTGCACTTCTTTACAATAACTAGATAAGCCTTCAATGGTTTTTGCCAAAGTCAAATCCATTGTGGTTTCGTGGGTGTTATTCTCAAAAGTATGCACATTTTTAAAATTACAGCGTTCAATTTCTATCAACGTATAGCCGTATTCTTCTTGTAAATGCATACCGGTAACAAAAACAAAAACTTCAAATTCTGGAGTAGTATCCAATGTAGAAATCAGCGATTTTATCTTGCTAAAATCAGCTCGAGTACCGGTTAGGAATAGTATCTTTTTGGTGTTATTCAAAATCATTAAAATCTAATTGTTCGTCATTTTCAATAGTTCTGGTTGAAATTTTTCCGAGTAAACCGTTAAAATGTTCTGCCAGAATTTTACCGGTACCAGGGCGTTTTACCCAAATATTTTCTTTCGATAGTTTTTCTCCTTTTTGAATCGTTGCTATGGAGCACACGGTTGCAAATGCAAAGTCAATAGTTACTTGTTCTTCTTCAGCGGGTTCTTTTATTCCGCCTCGCATTTGCCAAATTTCATTGGAAGAAATAATTAGTTCAGCACACGCATTTTCATCCATACTGCACACAATATCAGGTCCAGTACGTTGCATTTTATCCGTAAAATGACGTTCTAAAATACTTGCGCCAAGAGCCACGGCACCAAGACAAGCATTGTTATTTAAAGTATGATCGGACAAACCAAAAACTTTATCAGGAAATGCTTCGTGCAATTGTGTCATTGCACCAAATCGGACCAAGTGAATGGGTGTTGGATATAAATTAGTAGTATGCAACAAGGCAACCGGAATGTTGTGTTTATCAAAAATTGCAATGGCTTTTCGAACACTTTCAATGGTATTCATGCCTGTGCTTAAAATTACTGGTTTTCCAAATGTACAGATATGTTCCAATAACGGATAATTATTACATTCGCCAGAACCTATTTTATAGGCTGGAATATCCATTTTTTTTAATCGTTCAGCCGCAGCACGAGAAAATGGAGTAGAAATAAAAATCATGCCTTTAGTTTCTACGTAATTTTTTAGTTCTATTTCCTCTTCTTCGTTTAGAGCACAACGCTCCATAATTTCATAAATAGAAATATTGGCATTACCAGGAATAACTTTTTTGGCGGCACCGCTCATTTCATCTGCTACAATGTGTGTTTGGTGTTTTACCATTTCCGCACCTGCACGATGAGCAGCATCTACCATTTCTTTGGCTACAATTAGGGAACCTTCATGGTTAATTCCGATTTCAGCAATAACTAACGGTTTAAAATCAGGGCCTATTTTTCTTCCGGCTATTTCTATAAATGGATTCATAACTATCTATTTTATATTTTCTTTTTTTTCGAATATAAATACTCAGCAAAATCAAAATCATCCTGTGTATCAATATCTACCTTAGCGAAAATATGGTTTACTACAAAAGGAAATGCATCTTCTGTTATAATTTTTCCTTGTTTAATACTAGAGGCTTTGCAGATATATAAAAGTCCATTTTCGTAATAAAGTGGCTTTAAATCTTGACTTCTTTGCCCAATTTCGTAATTAAATGGGATGAATTTATTTGCAGCAATTTTACCTAATTTATGATCATTAGAACTAACCGTAAAAAGACTATTACAGTTCATATTTTGGAATTTATCAAAACAATCTTTCAAAATATTTTCTGGTCTTAAAGGATTAGTAGGTTGCAATAAAACAATATTTTCAATACTTGCATCTAAAACACTCAAAGCATGTTGTAAACTTGTAATTGTTGGCTCAAAATCACCAGAAATAGCATCCGGACGATCTATTACTTGGGCGCCATATTGCAAAGCTATTTTTTTAATCGAAACATCATCAGTAGAAACATATATTGCGTCAATAATAGAGCTATTGGCTTTTGCTAATTGAATGGAATGAACTAATAATGGAATGCCTCCTAGAGGAAGAATGTTTTTATTTGGTAATCTTTTTGAAGCTCCTCGTGCTGGTATTATAGCGATTGTTTTATTCATAAATACTGTCCTTATCTAGAAAATTTTTCATGAAAAGAGGTTTGATTTCTTCCAGTTTATCATGAGGTAAATCCCACCATTTTATATCTTCAATTTCTTGGATGATTGGATTTGAAAATCGCATTTTAATTTTTTTCGCAGGAACACCGGCTACTATAGAATATGGGGCTACATCTTTTGTAACAACTGATCCAGCAGCTAAAATTGCTCCATTTCCTATGGTCACGTTTCCTACAATTATCACATTATGACCAATCCAAACATCGTTAGCAATAGTAATTTTTTTTATTTCTTTCAACTTTTTTAATTCGCCATTAAACAGATTTTTATTAATATATGTCGACATAAAATGTACAGGATGATTGGAACTATGAATTGCTACATCACTACCAATTTGACAATATTTTCCAATAGTAATATCCCCTGAAAAAAAATTATTAGGGCCTAATGTGGTTGCATATCCTAAATGAATATTACCAGAAAAATTACATCCGTTCGGAATAACATTTTTGCCTTCAAATGTAACATTATTAATTCCTTTAGAAAATCCAGAAATAGAAACTCCTCCCCTATTTTCTGTAGTATTTAGAAAATAATTAATAATTTTTTTTATTAAAAGTCTAAATTTGGTAAGCATAAATATTTTAATTTAATAATTATCCGGGTTTAATAGCCCAAACTTTTTTAAAAATTGGTTTCTTGTTTTTTTATTGCCCATTATTCTTAGGATTAATCTTCCTGTTTTTCTGTAAAAATAGCCTATTTTTTTATCTAAAATTAAAGAACTATCTATACCATTAGATGTTTCTGGAATTAAATTGGAAACCAAATCGTACATCCAAGACTCGGGTTTATTTCCTATGTGGTATGCAAAATTTTCTTTAGTAGCAAGACGTAAATAACCCAAACTATCGTTAGAAATATCAATATATTTTTCTTCCACGCCACCATCTATTTTAATAAATGTAGGCTTATTTGGTCCTAAATCTAAAACATTCCTTTTTAATGTTGCTACAAAATGACCGCAACCAACAACTGCTTCGCCTAAATTATTTTTGTTTTTTAATACCAAATAATTTTCCAAATGAATAGGCTCGTACATTAATTTTTCATTTCCCAAACTCAAATCAAATAAATGCATTGCTTCGGGATTTAAAACATTTTGAAATTCTAATTTCCCTTTAAAAAAACCATAAAACCATGTGCTAGCAGTATGATTGACTAATACTTTGCTACTTGGCACTGGACTAACCATTCCTGCTTGTGGAAATTTAACAAAAATATCTTCTATAGCAGCTTGCCAACCTTGTTGGAACAAAACATCTGCATCCGTAATGGTAATTAAAGATTCCAAATTTCCTTTGGAAGCCGCTAAAATTGCGTTAATCTTACCTAAGTTCTCTTTAGAATGAAAAACTTGATCAATATAAATGGAACTTTTAAATTGCGAATCGATATATTCTTTAACCGAAGAGTGACAATTGTTATTGTAAATAGTTATTCGTGTTTGGGTATGCACCGTCTTCAATAACGATTCAATACACAATTTAAATCCATCAAAAGAATGCTCGAAATAACCTTCAAAATTTGGAATATATACGGGAACAATCACCCTGTGGTAACTATCTAGTTGTATTGATTTATTTTCTTTTTCGGGGTTACTTCCTACTCTCATAACACTTAAAGCCCTGGTATTATTGCTTCAATATAGTAAGACTTTAAAGGTCTGTATATATTTTATTTATTTTTGTTCGATTCAAATTATAATCCAATTTTATTTTAGCCAATTCATTGTTGAAAATAAATGCCTTATCAAAATTGATTTCACCACTTAAAGCCTTTAAAATTAATGTTTTTATTTCTAATACACTCTCCGGATTTTCAATTAATAAACCATTACCAGCACCAATAACCTCTTGGGTTGCACCTCCAGGGTTAGATTGGATTGGGAAAGCGCCCATTATTACAGCTTCTAAAAGAGTATTTGGCATACCATCAGATGTACTGTTGCCAATATAAATTAAGGTTTTTCCCATTAATTCCAATACTTCTTGGTGCGATAACACTTCTTTGGATAAAACTGTAAATGGCAAAGAATTGTCTTTTATAAATTCTAGTACTATTGGATGGCATGCAAAAACAACCACTTCATAATTACTAGTGATTTCCTTCAATTCCGATAAGGCTTTTAAAACATTTATTGCACGTCCAAATTTGTGCTCGTAGCCTTTAACCAAAATAATTTTTCTTTGATTTATTGGCAATTTTATACTTTGAATATTATCCAAATTGAATCCACCTCCTCCTGGAATAACCTCTAAAGAAGTGCCTTGAAAACCTAACTCTTTTGCAATTTCAATGTCGCGGTTACAATCAGTTTGTAGGAAATTCACGCGTTGCAATACCTGCTTTATTTTTGGCTTATGGGATTTAAAATTTTTAAAATAAAATAAATCATTTCCCCAACAGGAGTAAATCCAAGGAATATTATTGTGTTTATTCAAGACTGCAAGAATAGGATAACTGCAAGATTGCATTTCAAAACTGTGAATTACATCCGGCTTTAATTCCTGTATCAAATTCTCCAATTGTTCTGCAATAGTTACTTGCAAAAAGTGTTCTATGGAATTATATAACCAAGGAATTTTTTTTCTTAAAAAATATTCTCCAATAATGTACTTTATTTTTCGTTTTCTCCAATCGGTTATTTGAGTACTATTTTCATTAAGATTCATTTTTCCTGAAGAAGTAATATCCCACCAAAATAATTCCTGATGTGCGTTATCTACATTTTCAATCCATCTTTGGGCGTGAATGGAATTCATTGAAATAAAAAGGATTCTCTTTTTCATTTTAATAATTTGTAACCTTTATTAAAAATTTTAAAAATTAAAAAAGCAAATAAAGTTTTTAGTATTCCAAAGAAATCTAATGTTTTCATTTGATAAATAAATAATTTATTTAAAAAATAAAATTTAGAATAATGGTTTTTGATTAATGCTTCACGGAAAAAATATTTATATCTTTTTTTGGTGAAATTTACAAGTAACGATTTTGCTGGTTTATTTATTTTATTTAATAATACAATGTGTTTTTCTCTTGCTTTAAACTCAGATTTAATCTCATTAATATTTAATTTATCTATTTCATGAGATAATGAATTGCTATTAACTCTATATTTTATTAAAGATTCGTCTAAATAATAGATTTTAGGATTGTTGTAAATCATTCTTAGATTAAAATCCCAATCGTCCAAATTACTTAAATTATCATCAAATAAATAGGTTTGTTTTTCTAAAAAACTTTTTTTCCAAGTAGGACCACAAACATAAAAAGCAATTTTTCCGATAAGATAATCTGTAATTAAATTATCAGAAAAACTCTTTTTATTATTTATTATTTTGTCAGTAATACCATCTACAATTAATAGATTAGTAATAAACACATCGTATTCACTATTAGCTAAATTAGCCATAAAATCAAGAGCACTGGGCAAAAACAAATCGTCACTATCAAACCATTTTATCCAATCACCAGTACTTTTATCATAGCCATAATTCCTACAAGAATTTTGCCCTTTAGGTAACTCATTTGGTCTTGTATAAAATTTAATTCTAGTATCATTTAAAACATATTTCTCTATCAAATCTTTTGTATTGTCTGTACTGCCGTCATCAACAAGGATACATTCCCAATTTTGATATGTTAATGAAATAATACTATCAAGCGTTTCACTTAAAAGGTGGGCACGATTAAAAGTCGGAATAATTATTGACACTAAGAGATTCATAGTAGCTTAGTATTTTTATAAATTCTTCTATTGAATTTTAAAAAACTTAAAAAACCCAAATAGTTTAAATGCAAATAACTTAATCTCATATATTCCGAAATTGTTTTCTTGTTATAAAAGAAATACTCTACTTTACGGAAAATTAATTGAAGGTTTTGTTCATTAAATTTCCGCGGATAATGATAAAGTAGCCTTTCAAAATATTGCTGTGAAGCTTTCAATTTTTCTAATGTTAAATCCGTTCTGCCGGTAATACTTAAATTGCTAATTCGAACCAAAACTTTGGCTTCATTATTAGAGTAAATATAATTAAAATTGGAACATTCTAAAACTGCTAAATCATCTGAATGCCATGCTAAAGGAAATTCATAGAAAAAATTATTTTTTAATTTTTCAACATCAAAAACATATTCGCTTAAGGAACTTCTTGTTATTCCTTTATATTTTCTGTAAAAAAAATCATTACCATTTTCAAACTCTTTATGGCAAAAAACTTCGGATAATTCTTCTCCATTTTCTCCAATTGTTTGGGAAGAAAATCGCATCACTTTTATTTTATTTTCTGATAAATTGGGTAATGAATTATAAAATTCTGCAACAACATTTATTGACAAAGAATCATCGTCGCCTAAAATCATAACCCACTTTTCTTCTTGTATTAAATCTAAACAACGTTTCCAATGTTTAACTAAAGAAATGCCTCCAAGATTACTTTCGAATTTTTTGTAAACTAAATCTAAAGTATCCTTATTATTTTCAATTAAAGATAAAGGCGATTCAGGACTATTATCATCGCCAACATAAACTTTAAATTGCTTATTGGTTTGATTTTTAAGTGATGATAGTGTTTTTTCAAAAAACGAAATTTTATAATAAGGAATTACTATTGCAAGCATTTTTTGATAAATTTTAAAGGACTTAATATAAAATTTCCTAACCTAAAACTATTACTTTTTCTAAATGTTGATAATAATTCTTTATCTATAATATCATAACCATTAAAAATAGTAGTTTTCTGTTTTATGAAATTATTATCTGAAGCTAACATAATTAAATAAAGTGGTAGAACCTCATTTTTATTAAGAATTGAATAGTCTCCTGTAAATATTTCATTAATTTGATTATCGTTATCTTCTTGAATTATGGAACTTCCTTTAATATATTTTTGATTTAAACATTGATAATTTATAAAATTCGAAGAAATTAAATCTTGAAATTCATTTTTATAAAGCTCTTTTACATGAAATGGATTTTTAAAATTTCTTTTATCAGAATAATATAATTTATCTGGTGTGGATATAATTAGTATCCCTTCTTTTTTTAATACTCTTTTTAATTCGAAAAACATTTCTTGGTGTCTATCGTGATGTTCTAATGTTTCAAAACTAACAACTACATCAATAGAATCAGACTCTACTGGAATTAAATCGGCACTTCCAACAAAAAATTGTAAATTACTATTTTTATATTTTTTGCCAGCATTTTTCACAGTTTCTGGATCAATATCTACACCAATAACTGAAGCTGCATCTTGACTTAAGAGGTTACTACCATATCCCTCTCCGGAGGCAATGTCTAAAACCGATTTGCCTTTTATATAATCTTTCGCTATCGCGTAACGATGTAGGTGATCTATTGTATCTCTAGAATAAATAAAGGTTTCAAGCCTTTCACCAGTCCATTTTTCTTTCATTTATTTCCAATTTAACAATGGTCTAACTAATCCCGGGAATTTCCCAGTGTAATTACCTCTAGCCGAATTGTTTCCAATTTCATCAATAATATTAAATCCCACAACTTCCATTTCATGAAATTCAACATGAAATGGATTGTATCTCATAATGGCAAAACTACAATTATACTCTCCTTCTGCTAAAAAATTACCTGGAATAATTACTCTTTTTTTATAAATCCCTTTCGGAACCGGAATAATTAAATTATTTGAGTCCTTATCATGCGAACTTAAAATATGAATATTTTGGTTATTAAAAAGGTTAAAACCATGTGTAAATATTTGATTATCTTTTAAAACCTCATATACGAATTCAACACACACTTCATTGGATATCAAATGGTTTAATGAAACCTGGCTGTTTTTATCTAATACACGAACTTCTAAAAGTTTAAAAAAATCGGAGCTTGGTTCTTGATTATTTTCCCATTTTTTATGAGCACTATTACTATTATTTTTTAAATAAAAATCAATAGTATTTTCAATGGTACCATTAAATGCAATAGTACCATTTTCTAAAACAATTCCTTTGTTGCATAAAGTATTTACAGCACTCATATTATGACTTACAAATAAAACGGTTCTTCCTTCGCCAATGCTAATTTCGCCCATTTTATTGAGACATTTCTTTTGAAATTCAGCATCACCAACAGCGAGAACTTCATCAACAATTAGGATTTCACTTTCAAGATGTGCTGCTACAGCAAAAGCCAATCGAACGTACATTCCGGAAGAATATCGTTTTACAGGAGTATCAATGTAACGCTCTACTCCTGAGAAATCTATTATTTCATCTAATTTTCGGGTAATTTCATTTTTGCGCATTCCAAGAATAGCACCATTTAAATAAATATTTTCTCTTCCTGAAAGTTCCGGATGAAAACCAGTACCAACTTCAAGCAAACTAGCAATTCTACCCTTGACTTTTATTCCGCCTGTTGTAGGACTTGTAACTCGAGATAATAATTTTAATAAAGTACTCTTACCTGCACCATTTTTTCCTATAATGCCTACCGCATCACCTGCATTGACTTCAAAATTGATATCTTTTAAAGACCATACAATATTACTTGTTCCCTTGGCGCTCCTAACATTCGTTTGTCCAATTTTAAGATACGGATCTTCCTTTCCTAATATTTTAGTTTGCCAGAATCTATCAATATCGCGCGATATTGTTCCGGTACCAATTTGACCTATTTGATAGGCTTTGGATAAATTTTCGACTTGTATTACTTGTTTTTCCATTAGATAGTATCTACGAAGTTTTTCTCGGTTTTATTAAAAATCACAATACCAAGTATTAAAACTATCAAGGTTATAATAACAGAATACAATAGACTTCCAATCGTAAATTCACCTTTGCCTAAAAAAGCATACCGAAAACATTCTATAATTCCGGTCATAGGATTTAATTCAACAATAAAGCCATAACCTTTTGCTTTAGCATAACTTAACGGATAAATAACCGTGGTGCCATACATTAAAAGTTGAACTCCAAAGGTGACCAAAAAAGTTAAATCTCTATATTTAGTTGTCATTGCAGTAATTATTAGTCCTAAGCCTAAACCTAGTAATGCCATTAATAGTACTAAAAAAGGAAATAAAAATAAACCATCAGTTAGGTGAAAACTAGTACCTGAAACTGGAAACAAATAAAAATAAACCATCATTAAAACCATCAAAAGAAGTTGCACTCCAAAACGAATTAAGTTGCTAACCACTATACTTAATGGCATAATTAACCTGGGGAAGTATACTTTACCAAAAATAGAAGCATTATCTTTAAAAACAGTACTGGTTTTGGTCAAGCAATCAGAAAAATAATTCCAAGAAGTGATTCCGGTTAGGTAAAAAAGATATTTGGGAAGGCCATCGGTACTAATACCTGCTAAATTTCCAAAAACAAATGAAAAAATTATAGTAGTAAACAAAGGTTGAATAAAAAACCAAAGGGGGCCTAAAACTGTTTGTTTATAAAAACTTACAAAATCTCTTTTTACAAACAATAGCAATAAATCCCGATACTGCCATAGTTCGTTAAATTTTAAATCAAAAAGTGAAGTAGATCCTTTTATTATTAAATCCCAATCTTTTGAACTCTTTACTTTATCCATTTACAAAAAAGATTACTACAAGACAACATTGGAAACAAATATAGTAATTTGACCATATTAAAAAAAAGATACTTTAAGTATTGATTAAATATTATTATCTTGCGAAAAAAATAAGAGACTGTGATTTTCTTCAACAAAAATAAACCCTTTTTAAAAGATTTAATCCCAAACGATTTCATTGACATTCATTCTCATTTGTTACCTGGAATAGATGATGGCGCTAAAACTATTGAAGATACTTTATTTTTGATAAATGGATTAAAAGATATTGGTTTTTCTGAATTTATAACAACACCTCATATTTTTAAAAATGTTTGGGACAATTCAAGAACCATAATTGAAGAAAAACATACAGTTACTAGTAGCGAATTGAAAAATAATTCTATCACAAATTCTTTCAAAGCTGCTGCTGAATATATGATGGACGAAAGTTTTTATCATTTAATTGAGAAGGAAAATCTTTTAGTTTTAAAAGAAAATTATGTGTTAGTAGAAATGTCTTACCTCTACCCTCCATTAAATCTTTATGATATTATTTTTAATTTACAAGTTGCTGGCTACAACCCAGTATTAGCTCATCCTGAGCGATACAATTTTTATCATTCTAATGTTAATGAATATAAAAAATTAAAAAAAGTGGGATGTCGGTTCCAAATGAATATATTGTCGAGTGCCGGTTACTATGGCCCTGAAGTAGCAAAGGCAGCAGATTACTTATTAAAAAACGATATGATTGACTTTGTTGGTTCGGATGTTCACCATGAAAAACATTTATCTTTTTTTGATAAAAAAATTATTTTGAAAAACATAGAGCCATTTAAAGAGGCTTTCCAAAATAATTCTTTTTTTAAATCTTAATTTTTTGAGGTTTTTTTTACAAATCTTGTAAATGGTTTTTTACACCATGCCGTTTCTTTCTCTGAATCCACTTCATATCCGTATGTATGCCCATAACCATATGTTTTGTTAGATTCAGTATCATTAAGTAAAACAGACATATTAGGTAATTTCCTTTCTTTATAAAGCGTTTCTGCAAATTGTAACATTTCTTTTTCTAAATAATTAGCACGCATTACATAGATAAATGCATCTGCATTATTAGCAATTAATAGTGTATCCGTAACTAAACTGACGGGAGCAGTGTCTACTATAATATAATCAAATTGAAGTTTTAACTCGTCAAACATTACATTAATTTTATTATTCCTAAGCAATTCAACTGGATTCGGTGGAATTACACCCGAAGCTAATGCGTGTAAGTTTGGAATAGAATCAACTTTATTAATGTAGTCAATTATATTCCCATCTTGTTTACTTAAATAATTGGTTAAACCCTTGGAAGGCAAATTAATATAATTATTTAATTTGGGATTCCGAATATCCAAACCAATAATCAATACTCTTTTTTCTGACAATGCAATTGTGGCTGCAAGATTAACAGCACAAAATGTTTTTCCTTCTTTAGAAATTGAAGAGGTTACAAATATAGTTTTACACTTATTTTTATCTACATGAGCCAACATAAATTCTAAATTAGTCCTTATCATTCTAATTGCTTCAGAAAAACTTGAACGGCTATTAGCTACAATTATACTCTCATTATCTTTGGTTCTTGGCAAATCACCTAAGTAAGGTATGGATACTTTTCCAACAATATCATTTATGGATTTTATTTTATTATCCATGAAATTCATGAAAAATAATATCCCAAAAGGAAGAATTAATCCTAGAGCTAACGCTATAAAATAAAACACTAATTTATTAATTGATACGGGGCCAGTTAAATAAGCTTTATCAATAATCTTAGCTTTTGGAGAAGTTGCTGCTAATGAAAGTTCCGTCTCTTCTCTTTTTTGTAATAAATATAAATATAAAGATTCCTTAACATGTTGTTGCCTTGCAATTTCATTGTAATATCGATCATTTGAAGGGACTTTGCCTATTTTATTATCAAAATGAGATCTTGCATTTGATAAATCTAAAATTTTTATTTTAAGATCTTTTTGTTTATTCTTCAATCCTTCAATAATATTTAATTTAACCGAATTTAATTGGCTATCAATATTACTAATTACTGGATTTTCTTCTGTTGCGCTTTTTAATTGTCTTCGCCTCTCTGATATTAATGAATTATATTGCTCAATTCCACCATTAGATGCTTCATTGGAACTCAAAATATTTGCTGGAATAAGATCATTTGATTTCATTTTAGAAATCTGATTTAACATGAACTCACTTACTTTCAATTCCGTTTCGACATTTAAAACAGATCGGTCATAATCAGTAGCTTGTGCTAAGCTTAATTCCGAATCTGCCTCAAGAGAGGTTAAATTCCTAGTTGTTTTAAAAGTTTCTTGTTGTTTTTCAACGCCACCTAACTCTTTAGTGATAATTTGTAATCGTTGATCAATAAAATCTTTTGTGAAATTTGCTACTTGATTTCTTTCCTTTATTGCATCGAGGTTGTATTGATTAGTTAATTCATCCAAAAAATCTAAACCTCTTTGAGGTATTTGATCACTATTTGATAAATTTATTACATTAGTTTTATCTATAAGTATTATTGTTAGTGAACCTCTAAAAGCAGTTGCTTTAGACTCTAATGGGGATTTTACAATATTAATTATAGCTAGATCATTTTTGGTTGCTATGTTGTTTTTTATTATAGTAAAAGTTCCTAACTGGTTTTGCACTTTTTGTCCAAAAATATATTGCTTTGAATTTTTATTGTCCAAATCTGACAAACTATACTTAGTATTGGATTCAATCTTTATGGTAAGCTTTTTATATATTTTATTGTAATTTTTGCTTTTGTTAAAAAATAAAATTTTTACTGGAGAATCCTTGTAAAGTTCTATATTCACTAATCTATCATTTGTGAAATAAGAAATATCTAATTCTAATAATTCAACTACATTTTGAGATAAAGTCCTTGATTTTAGAATTGCAATTTCGTTATCTACATTGTTCTTGCTAGAAAAAAGATTCATATCACTAATTGCAGAAAATTCGCTTGAACCTCCTTTTTTTTCATCTTTTATTAATATTGTGGAAGTCACTCCATATTCTACAATGTAATATCTTAAATAAATAAAAGAAATAAATAAAAAGAAAATAACGCTTAAAATAAACCATTTCCAATACTGGGAGTAGAAGAATAATTGTTCTTTTAAATTAAATTCACTTTTATTTGTTGATTCTAAATTTGGTAAAGAATTTTGCATATTTATTTTTTAATTACAAGGAATAACAATGTTGAAATAAAACTTACTACAGAAACAATTAAGCTCAAGTTTGGAAGTGCAGTAGCGTCAACTTTAGCTTTTCTGGATTCAATATAAATTACATCATTTTGATCTAAATAATAAAAAGGGGAGTTAACAAAATCGGCTTTCGTAATATCTATTCTATTAAAAGTTTTAACACCCTGAAAATCCCTTATTAAAAGTATATTTTTTCTTTTTCCAAAAACCGTTAAATCATACGAAGCTCCAATTGCATCTAATAATGTTACTCTATTTGAATTGAATATTTTTATTCCGGGACTAGCAACATCCCCTAAAACAGTTACTTTAAAATTCAACAATTGGATATTAACTATCGGATCTTTTAAATAAACGGATAGTTTTTCTTTAAGTAATATTTTCACTTGATCTATAGTAAAACCAGCTACACTCATAGTCCCAATAACAGGAAAATCAATGGTTCCTTTTTGATCAACTAGATAACCAATATTAGATGAATTATTATTAGTAGTATTATTATTATTGGGGGAATTTACCGAATTAAGAGGATTTCTATAATTTCCGGAATTATTTTGAGAACCTTCTAAATTAAAAGGTACTGAAGCTTCTGGTTCCAGAGTATTTACTCTTATTGATAGTCGATCATCTTTTTGAATTATTGGTTCGTAATTATAGGAACTATTGGTGCTATTTTGAGATCCTTGTAAATACAAAAAATTTTTGTTGGATACACAGGAGGAAAAGAGTAAGGGAAAGATAAGAAGTAGAACAAGATTTTTTTTCATAATTAAAATTTAAAAAACTAAATAGCTAATAAAAAAATTTATTATTAACGCTGGGGTGAAATAAAATTTATTTTTGCTTTACTACATTAATCATTAATAGGATAAATGCAAAGCGCTGAAATACAAAGCTATTTAAACCCATATTTGGGTTAAACAAAGCTTTTCTGTATGTTTTTGTATGGTTATTTTATTTATAGTTATTTGGACTTGTTATTGCATCCAATTGCTTAACTATAATTAATTATTTAAGTTATTAAAATTATTGGATTCAATTATATCGATATCTAAAATTTGATATACTGAATTTAGGCTTTTATATTCTGGAACAATATTTTTCATTTTAGAAACAAGTTGATTTAAATTTCCAATGGTGGCAATTTGAATTAAATCTTCAACTTGTTGGTTTAATAATTGAAACTCTTCACAAACTTCAATTGCAATCATTATTTTGTCATGATGTGTTGCAATACTTTTAGCAGAATTATTTAATAATTCTTCATATAATTTTTCACCAGGGCGTAATCCTATAATTTTAATTTTAATTTCTTTATCTGGTGTAAATCCTGCTAATCGAATCATTTTTTTAGCTAAATCGATAATTTTTAATGGCTTACCCATATCGAAAATATAAATTTCTCCACCATCTCCCATTGAACAAGCTTCCAATACCAATTGACAAGCTTCTGGAATTGTCATAAAATATCTGATAATATCTGGATGAGTAATAGTAACTGGACCTCCTTCTTGAATTTGTTTTGTAAATAATGGCACCACAGATCCATTAGAACCAAGTACATTTCCAAATCTAGTTGTAATAAATTTTGTTGATTTTGCAATACTATTTTTTTGGTGACTGTATTGCTTAGATTGCACGTACATCTCAGCAATACGTTTACTTGCTCCCATTATACTACTTGGGTTAACCGCTTTATCAGTTGAAACAAATACAAATCTATCAACGTTATATTTAAACGATAAATCAGCAATATTTTTCGTTCCTAATACATTAGTGAAAATTGCTTGAGATGGGTTTTCTTCCATCATAGGCACATGTTTATAGGCTGCTGCATGAAAAACAACATCTGGTTTATGCGATTTAAAAATCGATTCTAAAACCTCATAATTTCTAATATCCGCAATTTTATTAACTATTTCAACTTGGATATTTAGAGCAATAATTTCTAATAGTAATGAATTTAATGGTGTTTCTGCTTGGTCTAAAAGAATTATTTTTTCAGGATTGAAAGATACAATTTGTCGCACTATTTCACTGCCTATAGAACCCGCAGCACCGGAAACTAATATTGTTTTTTTGTGCATTTTAGATAAAATAGACTGAGTATCTAAAATAATTGGATCTCGTTCTAATAAATCTTTAATTTCTATATTTTTAATATTTTGTGAGATTTGTTTTTGATCTTCCCAATCGGTAACCGATGGTAATGTGTAAACTTTTATTCCAAATTCTATACACTCCTCTACTATTACTATTCGCTCCTCTTTTGTTAAACTATTATCTGCAATTATTAATGCTTCTCCATTCTTAGATTTCATTAAATAAAGAAGATTTTTTTTTATTTTAAAAATTGGAAGGTTTAATAATCTTTTTCTAAAATTCTGATTATTTTTATCTATAAATCCAATTAAATTAAATCTCTTTGGAGTTTCTGATATCAAAGCATTTGCCACAGCAATAGCATTAGCTCCAGATCCATAAATAACCGCATTTATTCTTTTTGTTGCAGGTGATTCATTAAATAAATTATCAAATAATTGTTTTACAATTATCCTGTAAAAGAAAAGTACACTAAAAGATAACACTGTATTAATAAATGCTCCGGTAGTTAAAAATAATTTTTGTTTTCCTAATATTAGATATATAAAATTAAGCACTAAAATTACTGCAAATGTTGAAAATTGGGAGAAAAATAATTTTATTGCATCAATAAATGAAGAATGTCTAATTATTCCAGAATAAGTCCTGAAAATCCAAAATAAAACGACATTTACACTTAGCCAAAAAGCGATACCATAACCTAAATCTTTTTTAGGAATATATTCTAATTTTAGTCCTAATAACAAGAAATAAGTGCCTATTATTGACACGAACACTATGGTAAAGTCAATAGATAATACTAACCACCTTGGCAAATAACGTAAATTTTTAAAACTAAATCCTGTGTTAATCAAAGGAAAAGCTTTGCTAAATTTATACGAAAAATTATTATTTGTTGCGTTTTCCAATGATTATACTTTTCTATGAGTGTAAAATTAAAATAAAATATTTTTTTAAATAAATTTAAATACAACTTAATACTTTTTTTATTCTTTGTTTTTCTTCTTCTGTCAGATTTGATCCTGATGGAAGACACAATCCAGTATTAAATAATTTTTCCGAAACTTGTTCTCCATAATACGGCATCGAGCTAAAAACCGGTTGCAGATGCATTGGTTTCCATAAAGGGCGGCTCTCAATATTTACCTCTTCTAACATTATTCTTACATCCTCTCTTGACTTTTTATTTCCAAGACTCGGATTAATTAATATTGCTGTAAGCCAATAATTGGAATAATAGTTAGAATTTGGTTCAGAAAATACTTGCACCGCTTCATTGTTTGAAAAAATGTTGCTATAAAACAGGTGCATTTCTCTTCTTTTAGTAATATGGTTTTCTAAAACTTCCATTTGGCCTCTTCCAATTCCTGCACATATATTACTCATTCTATAATTATAGCCTATTTCACTATGTTGATAATGGGGCGCTTCTTCTCTTGCTTGGGAAGCAAGAAAAATAGCTCTCTCTTTTAACTCTTTAGATTTGGTTACTAATGCGCCACCACCAGAAGTAGTAATGATTTTATTGCCATTAAAAGACAATATACTTATATCTCCTAAAGTACCGCATTTTTTATTTTTATATGAACTCCCCAAAGCTTCTGCACTATCTTCAAGAATTGGAATTCCATATTTATTTGCAATTGCTCTTATTTCATCAACTTTATATGGCATTCCGTAAAGATGAACTGCAATAATTGCTTTAGGTTTTATACTTTTTTTTATTCTATCTTTAATTGCTATTTCTAGAGTTTCTGGGCACATATTCCAGGTTTCTAATTCGCTATCTATAAAAACAGGAGTTGCACCAAGATATATTATTGGATTTGCCGATGCCGAAAAAGTCATACTTTGACAAATAACCTCATCCTTGGGCTTTACGCCTAGTAAAATAAGTGCCAAATGTATAGCAGCAGTTCCCGAACTTAAAGATGCTACAGCAACATTTTCACTTAAATATTTTTCTAAATCGTGTTCAAAGCCATTTACATTTGGACCTATTGGTGCCACCCAATTAGAATCCATAGCCTCGTTAATATATTTTTGCTCTTCTCCACCCATGTGAGGGGAAGAAAGCCATATTTTAGAGCTATTCATTTTCTTTATTATATTTAATTATTCTCCCAGGATTTCCTACTACTACAGCAAAATCAGGAATATCATTAATTATTATTGCTCCAGCACCTACCATTGCCCATTTACCAATTTTAATTCCTTGAATTATTGTTGCTCCTATACCTATTTGCGTTCCTTCGCCAATAGTTATGTTTCCTGCCAAAGTTGCCTTAGGAGAAATTTGAACAAAATCATTTAATACGCAATCGTGCTCAACAATAGCACCAGAATTAATAATACAATGATTGCCAATTACTACTCCTGAATTTATTATTGCTCCAGCCATAACTACTGTACCATAACCAATTGAAACTTCCTTAGAAATTACTGAAGATGAATGAATTGCTTTACTAAATTGAACATTTAATTTTCTAGAAATTACTTTTCTTACATGGTTATTTCCAATTGAAATAATCATATTTTTTATCTTAGAAAAATCAAAATTTTCTGGTTTTACTATAGCAAATTGTAATAGTGAGGTTACTATCGGATTATCATCAATAATTGCATCAATAGTAATTGAACGACTATTTAATATATCAATAATAACTTTACAATGGCCACTCGCCCCATAAAGAGTCACACTATTCTCCATTGAATGGTTCTATTGTTTCTGCATTAGCAGCGTTAATTCCTTGGCTGGATAAAACTTTGCCAATTGAATAAAAAAGAATTTTAATATCCAAAGTAAAGCAAATATTTTCAACATACCAAACATCATATTCAAATTTTTTATCCCATGAAATTGAATTTCTTCCCTTAACCTGAGCCCAGCCTGTGATTCCTGGCTTTACTTCATGTCTTCTATTTTGAAAATTAGTATACAAATGTAAATAATTTGTTAACAATGGCCTTGGACCAACAACACTCATTTCACCTTTCAGGACATTGAGCAGTTGCGGAATTTCGTCTAAAGAGGTTTTTCTTACTAAATTTCCAATTTTTGTTAGTCTTTCCCTATCAGCCAAAAGATTTCCTTGAAAATCTCTATTATCGTTCATGGTTTTAAATTTTATTATTTTAAATATTTTGCCATTTTTACCTGGTCGAAGTTGAAAAAAAAATGGTTTTCCTTTATTAGAAATAAATAATAAAACGGTAATAACAATAAATAAAGGAGATAACACAATTATTCCTATCAAGCTTGAAGTAAAATCTAAAAATGGCTTTATGTTATTTAGATACATTATTAGTAATTATTTTATATTCTTCTAGTATTGCTTTCCAAACGACTTGTTGATCAAATCTATTTTCAATACCATTTCTTGCATTGGATTGTAAAGTGTGGTATAGTAACTCATCCTTCATTAACAATTGCATTGCATCAAAAATAGTTAATTCATTTTTAACAGGAATAATTATTCCATTATAATTGTTTATTATTATTTCATTACAACCGTTAATATTTGTAACTATGCATGGCAACCCCATAGCTCCTGCCTGCAAAAGCACATTAGGGAAACCCTCTCTATAACTAGGCAAAACAAAAGCATCTGCTAGTGTAATATAATCTCGAACTACATCTTGATAACCAGTACTTATTATATTAGAATTATGCTGAATATCGAATAAGGTTGCTTTTGAAATAGGGTCTAACTCTTGCTCTAAATGCCCAACTAAAAGCAATTTTATGTTAATATTTTGTTTAGTTATTTTGACAAAAGCTGCAATTAATTCGTTAATTCCTTTGTCGGCTACCAACCTTCCAACAAAAATATACACAAAATCGGTTTCTTGAATTCCTAATGAAGTTCTTAATTTAATTAATTCTATTTCTGTAACATTTTCAGGATTGAAATATTCTAAATCAATGCCGTTTATATTTCCATTGGCTATTACTTTAAGTGGTTTTGTAGTGATTCTATGTTGAATTAAATCTCGTTTTACCCCTTCGCCTTCTGGATATAAATTTGTTGCACATTTACATAAAATTTTATCCATTATCACCAAAAGTTGTTTCATTGCTCCTGATTTAGTTGGAAATACTAAACCTGTAAAAGTATGCACCCTAATAGGAACTCTAGCAAAATAAGCTGCAACCATAGTCAATAAACCAGCTTTGGGAGTTATTGAATGAACTATTAAGGGTTTTTCTTTTTTGAATAAAAAATACAATTTAATTAGTGAAACCAAATCTTTTATGGGCGAAATGGTTCTACTCATTGAAACTGGAACCGTGGAAACCCCCTCACGACTAGCTACTGTTTCTAAATGAGAATCTTTTCCTGAAACAGCAATGACATTATAGTATTCGCTTAAAAAAACCAATTGGCCTTTGAGCAAAAGATCTAAAGACATTGCAACTGTACTAGTTCGTATAAGCTTTGGCTTCATTAATAAATAATATTATAAAATGGCTGTATTAATCTAAATAGAAAAAAATTTTTAATAATTAGTTTTCTGAATAAATCTTTATTCTTGTCGTAAATAAAACAATCTACATATAAAAGTCCGTTTAGTTTTATTTGCTTTTTTATTTTATTCTTATAGGAATAGGTTGTTTTATATTTTAATAATTGAAAAAATAAAGTGGTAACTAAAAACGAAAGTCTTTCTTGAAAGAATAATTTTGAAGATTCATCAAAAGAACTTTTTTGAATTTTATACAAATCATTTGTAATCTGAATAATATGAATGAAATCATTAATTACTTTTTCCTTTTTAGAAAAGTCATTATTTCTTGTTATCGAATTTTCTGATTGAAGAAATTGAGCAACCAAAAAATCCGTTGCCATAACTCTTTTAGCACAATAGAAAACTCGAGTATTAAATTCAAAATCTTCTATATATATTTTTTCAAGAAATAATAAATTATTGTTCACTAGAAAACTTCGTTTATATAATTTATTGCAAGCAGAATTCAAATACCTTATTGAATTGTAATATGCAACACCTGTTAAAATCCTCTCTTTAGATGTATTGGCACTATTAAATACTATTTTACCATTGGAAGTTATGCCTTGTGCAGCAAACTCAAGTATTTCAAGATTATGTTTAGTAGCAATAGTGATACAGTTTTTGAGAGTATTTGGTAAACACCAATCGTCTGAATCTAAGAAAAGTAAATAATCTCCTATTGAATTATTTATTCCTGTATTTCTTGCGCCGCCTAAACCTTTATTTTTTTGTGATATTATTTTTATGCTTGAATTTTGTTTTGCTAACTCGTTAACAATAAACAAACTACTATCCTGAGATCCATCATCAACAATAATAATTTCATACTCATTAATTTTTAAATCATTATTCAGCAAGGAATTAACACATTTTTCGACGTATTTTTCTACATTAAAAATCGGAATGATTACACTTAATTTCATTTTTCTTTAAATTAAAATAAAATCAAATAAATAAGTAAACGTAAAGTAAAGAATGGTTATAGAACCAATTATTACATGTTGATTATCGAAAATTTTACTTTTCAACATAGGATATATAATAACTAAAGCCATTAAAAACCAGGACATATAGGCAAATCGATTACTATAGGAAACTCTAATAACTAGAATCCAAATTGCATTTGAAATAAGATAAGTATTACAAATTAAGGAATAGGTTTTATCCTCAAATTTTTTAACAACAATAAAATACCAACTTGCGATAACACCTATTGAGCTATATAATAAGAAATCCCATCTAAAACCAATAACTAAAGTTACCCCCTCTTGAACTTGATTAACACCCTCCAAATACAATTTTAATTTTTCATCGGCGAAACCAAATCCTAAAAAAAATTGTTCCAAATAGTTTCCAAGAACTAGAGATAAAGGAATACAAATGAACCAAAGGAATAAATAAGTTTTGGTATAATTAAATTTGGTAACAAATAAATAAATAATTACGGTAATTAATATTGATTTATGAATAAAAATAATTGCAAGTAAGAGTGTCCACTTTACTATTTTTGAATCTCTAGTAATGGCAAATATAAAAAGTGAAGTTGCAATTCCGTTTCTAATTCCGTTAGTTGCATATGCCCAAAATGAAAAAGAAATTACTAATAAATAAAAAGCATAAAACGAATAATCTACAAATAATTTTTTAGTTGCAAAATACAACGGTGCGATATACAAAAAAGCACAAACGAAAAAGAAACTTGTTGCATTTAAATTTTTAGCAAAAAAATATTTAAAACTTTCAAATAAGAACTCTTTTTTGGTGTCGAAAGCAGCTCCTTTAATATAATTTTCAAATTCAATATTATAAATAACCATATCGCCAAAGCGAAAATTAATTGGTCTTAATCCAATAAATAATAGAATTAGGATGAAGAAAATAAATCCAACATAATTTTTACTCTTTAAATTTATTGGAGATTCTAATGAAGTTATTAAGCTTCCAATAAAAATAAAGATGGTCGTTACAAGCAAAAAGTTGTAATAAATTAAGGAATAGTTAGCCACAGGAAATAAAGTATGCAATTGATTAATATTAAAAATTTATTTAATTGGTTTGGAGCTTTTTTTATTTGAAATTTAAAACTAACAATTAATGTTTATTGGAAATATAACTAGAAGCTATAGCTTCCAAATTATATTTGCCTAATAATTGAAATTTGTTTTCTTTAATCTTGTAATAATAATCTTCATTATTAAGTACATCTGTAACTGCTTTAGAAAAAATAATTTCTTCTTTGGTTATCGATTCATCTAATGGAATATTCAAACTCCCGAAATAAAAATTAGGTGTAATTAATCCGCTTTCTGTACTAATAAAATCATTTATCGGAATATATTCTTTATAACTCATTAACTCTTTTAATCCATTAGTACAATTGGATGAAATGATTGGAGTTTCAACAGCAATTGCTTCAATAATTACATTTGGAGTACCCTCGTAATAAGAAGTCAAAGCTAAAATAGAAGCTCTTTTTAAATAGGGATAAGGATTGGATTTTCTTCCTAAAAAAACAACATTATCATTAATTCCTAATTTAACACTTAGTTCTAAAAGGTAGTTGGTTAATTGATCATCCCCTTCTCCTATAAACACTAATTTTATTGAATTATCAAGGTTTTTCAACAGACTAAAGGACTTTATCAAATGCCATAGAGCCTTAACTAATGAGATTCTTCCCAAAAATAATATAACTTTATTTTGAAATAATTGTTCTTCAAAAACAGATTCTAAATTCTCTTCAGATAACCTGTCTATTGCTATAAAATCATGAGGATTGTAAAGTACTTGTAATTTTTTTTTGAATTTAAAATCACAATTATCAATTAAATCCAATTTGACAGTTTCACTAATGCAGACTACTTTATCAAAGAAAAAATAGGTGGTCTTGTATGCTAATTTAAATATTTTATTTAAAAAATTTCGTTCTTTAAATTCGATACTTTTAAAAGAATGAATACTTCCTATTTTATATTCTTTTGAAAAACTTAAAGAACTAAAAACATTAGTCATATCGCCAAAAGAAATAGAATGTGTTATATTATTTTTTTTTATTATTTTGTGAATCAAAAAAGGTGTTTTACAATAAAAACAAAAGCGATTTAAAAACGACATTTGAATAAAATCTATAGTTGAAAAAGCGATTTCATCTTCACCAAAATGAACAATATCTGATTCTAATTGAATTATTTTTATGACTTTTACAGAGTATCCTTGACTTTTATATTGGGTATAAAAATTTATTGCTAAGCGTTCAATACCGCCAACACCTCCGTAAGGTACTATTAAAAGAATGTTTTTCATTGGGTTAATTCTTTAAATAATTTATCCCATTGTGGCATAATAGTTTCGGGTAAATATCGTTTTACATTTTCTTTAGCAGTTCCTCCCATCAATATTCGCTTATCCTTATTTTGAATTAGCACCATAAGTTTTTCTGCAAAAGCATCTGCATCTCCATTAGCTACTAAAAAGCCATCTTCGTTATCTTTTATAATGGTACTTGGGCCAAAAGGACAATCAAAAGAAACACAAGGAACACCCAAAGCCATGGCTTCAATCAAAACCATTCCAAACCCTTCAAATCTGGAAGAAAATGCAAAAATTGAAGACTCTCGATATTTGTCTTTAATGTTTTTTACTGGTTTATAAAAATGAACCGAATTTTCAATATTTAATTGTTTTGATAGAGAAACTAAATTAGATTTTGGATCAAATTTTCCATAAATCGAAAGTTCCCAATCTGGATGATTTTCTTGAACTATTTTCCAAGAATGAAGTAATCTATCGTATCCCTTTTGAATTCCTTGTTTTCCTACAGCTATAACTTTTTTATTGTCTAATAAAGCAGAATCAATTGAAAAAAAAGACAACGGATTAGGTATAACTTTGCTGTTTTTTATATTCCATTCTGAGATAGTATCCTTAGTTAATAGTATAAATTTATCAAAGCTTTTTGCCAAATAATTCATTATTAGAAACTTAACAGAAAGCTTGACTTTCTTAATAAACGACGGTTTAATACCTAGCTCAATAACTTTAGAAACATGACGTTCATAAATAATTGGTGTTTTATTAGTTATAATTTTAGGAATAAAAAAACCTTTTAATCCATCATCGCATACAGAAATCACATCTGGATTAATTTTTTTTACTGTAGCTTTTATTCCATGAATATATTTTCTTATGTATTGAAAAGGATTGCCATAAACTATAACATCATGCAGGATAATTTTAGAACTAAACTCATAAAACAATTTAGCATTATTATTATTTAACATTAAAATATGTACTTCATAACCCAAAACATCCACTAGATAACTAGCCTTGATTGACAACACTCTTTCCAGCCCTGCTGCCCCTTTTATTCCATTAGTTATGTATAATAATTTCATTACTTTTTTTCTTTTTTTGAAATTATAAAAAACAGAACTGATTTAAAATACTGGAATTCTTCGGAAGATTTGAAAAATAAAAAAATAAAGAGATTGGGAACTATTAGGCATAGTATTATTTTAATTCCAAAATTAATTCTTAATTCAAATGTCAAATATTTGGTTATTAAACTAATAAATAAAAAGGAAGTTGATAGAATAACTAAATAAACAAAATACTTTTTTAAATATTTAACAGGGCTTTGATTCAAACCTAATTTAAGTACAATGTAGGGGTCATACCAAGCATTAGTCATTAATCTTGCCAATGCAGTGGCTATTAAAATACCTAATAATCCTAGCTCTTTACCTAATACAAAAGATAAAAAAAGATTAATAATTGCGGTAAGAATAACTAAATATTGACCTTGCTTAAAAAACCCAAAAGTAGATTTATAAGTCCAAACAGCATTTTGCATTCCGTACATATAAAAATTCAAAGTCAAAGCTATTACAATAGGAAAAGATAAAATAAATTTATACCCTATCCAAATAGTAATAAAATCATTAATCAACACCATAACAACAATCGAAAAGAAGCCATAAAGCCAAAAATTTGCAAAATTGATAGAATTAAATATTAAAGATTTTTTTTTATATTTTCGGTTATATTAACATTCGCAATACTGCCGATTATACTTGAAAAAACCTGAACTATAATACCCGAAGCCAATCCTATGAGCAAATTATAATTGGACAACAGACCGACCAATGCAAGGCCTGAAAAATAATTTAAAATTAAATTATCTGTACTATTAACTAATAGCCCACCTATTTTAACCAAAGCAGTAGATTTTACCTTAGAAAAAATATTTTTCTTGGTGTTCTCGTCAACTTTTTCTTTTTTATATTTTCCTAAAAATGGGTACTGTTTGTCAATCAGTAAGGATATAATTAAGTTACTAGACAACTGAAAAATGGATTGGACAATTAAATATAAAATGAAATTTTTAAAGAATACAAGTACTATTATTTGAACACTATTTTGGAAAACTATAACCAAAGTATTAGAAATAGATATTATATAACTATTTTGATCTGCATTAAATAATGAAATTTTGTAGTAGAAAAAATAGCTGGAAACAGTATTAAAAAGAAATAATAAGTAAATAACATCCAAATCTTGAGCTAATGCTGTTGAAACATTTTGAACAATATGATGTAAAAAAAACAAAAGTAATAATCCAATTATAGCTACTATAGTAGCTATTTTGTGATAAATTTCTCTAAAAAAATTAATAAGTGCAGCTATTTTCTTTTCGTCTTTTACCGCTAAGGAATTATACAACGAAAATAAAAGCACACTTGAAATACCCATTTCAGTCAAGGATAGTAATACAAGAATATTTGTAAAAAGAGCATTTACTCCAAGATATTCAACTGACAAGTAGCTAATGAAGACTGTACTTGTTACAAATCCAAAAAGCATTTGAATCACTTGTGCCAAAAGGCCAAAGGAAATGTTTTTGATTGAATTAGAAATTCTGGAGCTATCGTTCATTTAATAAATTTTTTCTTAATTTTTTTTATATAATTTCCAAGTTTGGTTAAATGTTTTATCATTATCTAAAGTTATTATGCCTTTATTTTCAACTTGAAAATTATTTTTTTTAAAATAATAGTCATAATCATGCTTAAACCAATACAGACTATTCCCTAAAAAATCTGAATCTGACATTTCATTAATATAAACTAATTTAGAAATATTTGTGATTTTTTTAATTACCGCATCTATATTTTCAGGTAATACTGCAGACAAAACTCTAGTTGATAAAATTAAATCAAAATAATTTTCTTCAAATTTAAGATTTATAATATCTGATAATAAATAATTACATTTAAAATCGGGATGATTTTTTTTACTTAAATTTAAAGCAACTTTAGAAACATCCTGAACATAAATAGTGTCAATTTTTAATGACTCATATAGAGGAAAACACCTTCCACTTCCGCAACCAATATCTAATATTATTTTAGGATTAACGGTCTTTAAAACTAATTCTAACACTTTGTGGTCTCTTTTGCTTTTTCCCCAATTTTTATCAATCATTTTAGCAAGATTATTCCAATAATAATTTCTTAAAAAAGAATTATTTGATTTTAAGAGTATTGAAGTAATAATGTTATTGACAAAACAATAAATTTTTTTCATATAAAATTATTTTAAATAAAAGATCTCAAACAAAATCCTTGTGTAAAAGGCAACATATTAAACTCTTGCGAATAAATTCCAATTCCTTTTGTATCTCCCTGCGAAAAATCTATAGCGCCATCCCTTCTGGTGACAGATTTCAAATATTCTAATGCTTTCTCTTTTGCTGAAATGCAATCGGATGAAATAGATTGTATAGAAGCTGCTTTGGTAAAAAACCATGCTAATGTTGCTGTTGTAGAAGAATCCATTCTACTGGATTTATCGTTAACGATCCAAGACCATGCTCCGTTTATATTTTGAAATATTATTGCCATTTGGGCAAATGAAACTACACTTTTCGCTAATGTTTTTTTGTTTGGATTTTCTTCAGGTAAAATACTCCAAGCATCAATTAATCCAATTGCATACCAACCTAATCCCCTTCCCCAACCAAACAATCCTACAGGTAATTTAGTTTTAATATGATAAGTATGACAAGGAATAAAATAATTGTCTAACATGCCAAATTCATTAAAAGTAGAAATTTGTTTAATAGCTAAATCAATAGCTTCTGGTTTATGAAATTTCACTCCATATAAAACTAAAAATGGGCAAATGAACCCAATAGTATCAACAAACCTATAATTCGTTGTATGCTTTCTGTAAGCAACTGTTCCATCAGATCCTACCAAATCAAGAATCAATTGGTAAGCCCTTTCATAAGCAAGTTTATAGTCTTCGTGATCAATCCAATCAATATTCAAAACGGAATATGCTAAAATAACACTGTCAATTTCTGTTGGTTGTACTTTCCAATCCCCATTTTTAAAGGTAGATTTTAAAAAAGTATTTACTTCTTTTTGGCATTGCTGATTTTTAGTTTTGTTATAACATTCGGTCAACCCTAAAATTAGAGAGGCTTTTTGCCAATATTGTATTGCATTTCGTTTGTAATTTCCTCTTAGAATATCTATAATAATTAATCTCTTATTATCGGTAAGTGTTATAGTTGGAGTATTTTTTAACCATTGCATTGATTTATTTAAAACCTTATTGCTCCATATTCCTGAATCTTTAATTCTTCCGATATGAATTCGACTTTGCCAAGTGTAAAATTGTGGAATTAGGTCTATTGCAATTACAATAAAGAGTAATAAAAGAATAAAAATAAAAATATAATTATTTATCATACTTAATTAGTTTATTTGACTAAATCATAAATTTTTTCTATTTCACTTTCTGTGCCTAAATGCAATTGTGATAAATTTTCGGATAACAGATTACGTAAACCTTCATTTTGCAATAATTCTATAAGGCCTTCAGCTATAGCCTCTGGGTTCATTTCAGTAATATACCCAGTTTCTTTATGTGTTATTTGATCGCTTACAGTACTAAAATTAGTAACTAAAATAGGTCTTCCAACTATTTTTGCTTCATCAATAGCAACTGATTTCCCTTCAAATCTTGAAGTTTGCATAAATATATCTGCCATTTTTAAGTACGGATAAAGGTTTTCTTTTATTCCAACAAAAGTGACGTTTTCTTCTAAATTATTTTTTGCGATTTGTTTTAATAATTTTGATTTTTCAACTCCTTCCCCTAAAATAATCCAATGAAATTGGTATCCTGCTTCTTTTACAGTTTTCAAAGCATCTGCAGCAAAATCATACCCTTTTTGATTTTCTAATCTACCTATAGAAACAATTTTTATACCTTTTGGAAAATTGTCTGGTATTGGCTCCATAGCAAATTTCTTGATTAGTATTGGAGAAACTATATTGAAAATAATTTTGATTTTTTTATCACAACTAGGAAAATTCTTTACTAAAACCTCACCACATTCTTTGGAATCGGTTGCTATAAAATCTAATTTATCAAAATAGGGCAAATCAATGGATTTATCCATTTCTAATTTATCATAATCATTATGAACAAACCCTATTTTTTTTATTGCATTTACTTTTTCTATTGCATAATACACAGGAGATTTTTCTAAAAACCCAAAAACTGCATCGTATTTTTTAGAAGATTTAGGAACACATCTGCTAATACACTTCCAAACTCTTTGCTCGCATCTTGAGAGATTTTTTTCAGTTTTAAAAATATAACCAGCAATAATTCTATTGTAAATAATATCCAATCTTCTTTTTTTAAATGCTTTTAAAAGTGCTTTAGAAAAAGACATATCAAAATAGTGGTACTCTTCAATAGAAGGCAATAATTTTACTTTAGAAGCTAATTGCTTTAAAAACAAACCCTTAACGGAAAACAACTGCAGGTCTACATTATACAACTCATAATCAATTGTTTGTAAAAGTGATATTAATGATTTTTCAGCACCTCCACATCGTAAATTACTCATTACAAAAAGAAGATTTTTTTTAGGCTTTGCCATAAATTAAATTATATAATTTAGTAATTTCAGATTCGGTTCCTAATTGCAATTCATTTAAATTTGAGATGAATTTTTCCATCAAATTTGGATTCTCTTTTAAATATTTAACCTGTTGGGCAATATCCACAGGATTCATGTCACACATAATTCCGTTTATCCCATTAGTAATCTGTTCTTTTGCAGTTGGATAATTAGTTGTAATAATTGGTTTACCTAAAATTTTTGCTTCATCTATTGCTAAAGATTTTCCTTCATAACGAGAAGGTTGAACATAAAGATTGGATTGTTTTAAATAAGGATATGGATTTGCTTTCAATCCTAATAAAATAAAATTATTTTCTAAATGATTTTCTTTGATTTTTTTTTCAAGATAATTTTTTTCTACGCCATCTCCAATAATGTACCATTTAAATACTATTCCCATTTTTAATAATAAAAAAGCAGCATCTAATGCTAAATCAATTCCTTTCTCTTTGCTTAATCGTGCAATTGTAAGAATAGTAAATACAGAAGAATTAAATGTAGAATCCTCTAATTTTTCATTAGAAAGTTCTTTAATTAAACTTGGAGAAACTATATTATAAATTAATTTTATATTATGTTTTATGTTCGGAAAATTTTGGCTTAAATCGTTTGCACATTCATCTGAAATTGTAACTAAGTAATTTAACTTTTCAAAAAAAGGAAGATCCAAAGCTTTTTGCATACCCGAGTTAGAATAATTGGTATGAATAAAGCCCATTTTTGTTTTGGCCTTTACTTTTTCAATCACATAATAAATGGATGATTTTTCTAAAGCGCCTATCGCCACATCATATTCTTGAGTCGATTTTGGAATTGATTTACTTAAATTTTTCCATGATATTTGTTCCGCTTTGGAGGTGTTTTTTTCTAATTTATTTTTAAAAAAGAAAAGAACTCGATGCAGTACTAAATGAAACTTTCTTTGATTTATAAATTCAGAAATTGATATAAAAATTGATTCTGAAAAATCTAAAAAGTCTCCATAAATTGAAATTAAATTGACTTCTTTAGGAATGGAATTTAAGAACATTCCTTTATTATGAAATACCAACAAATCAACATCAAAAAGCGTATAATCGATTGCATGAAGCAAATTAATTAAACTTTTTTCACCACCACCGGCATCCAAGCAAGGAATTACAAAGAGTATCTTTTTTTTCATAAGTTACATTTGAGATAAATAAATTGCTGCTTTTTGTGACTCATTTTTAATTCTAGGAATGTTGTTTGCTAAAATTTGAATAATATTTTCCTCTTCAATAACCATTTCTTGAAACTTCTCAATTAATTTCTTGCTATCCGAAATTTCATTTAAACTCAATACTAGTTTTTCTTCACTAAAAATATCAATAGCTATTCCTTTTGACTTAACACTATAACCAAGAACCATTGTTGGAATCAAGGTGGAATAAGCGGCAATTGTTGCGTGAGTTCGAGCTCCAATAAAAAATCGCATTTTAGAAATGTATCCTTTATATTGTATGGCATTTAAATTGTTTGGTAATAGTAAAACTCTGCCGGTGGTTTTAAATTGATTATAAAAATCTTGTAAACATGCATAGTCATCATTACCCTCTTCAATAACATGTGGTGTAAAAGCAATAGTCATTGTCGAATTTTCTATAATGTGTTGTACCAATTTTATAGCTGCTTGCTTAGATTCTTTATTCTTATTCCAAACTAACGGACTAAAATTAAAACCTAAAGTATTTCCTACTTGCCAACCAACTGGCAATGGCAGTACCTCTTTTTCCATAGTAAATGCTCCATCGGCACAAAGTTTAACATTAATTAATCCATGCTTCCTTAAAATTTCATAAGTAAGCGATTCTCTAGCCAGAATTAAATCGAATAATTTAAGGTCTTCTAATTTTGCATCGGATAGATCTTCATCTCCTAAAGATGCACCCCAAAGCACTAGCTTTTTTCCTGCTTTTTTTACACATCGGTCAATTTCATATATACCTGGTTGCTCCCCGTAGCAATAATTATCTCCTCCAATAGAAAGGAATATATCATAATTAGGAATTAATTTTATAATATCTGAATGTATAACTCGGAAAGCATAGTTCTCATTTTTAAATAGTTTAAATTGAATGATACAATTCAACCATTCAATAGAATACTTTTTTATTTTCTTTGGCTTATCACAATAAATAGTATCAACTAATGGAATGTGTGCATCTGTTTCGGGTTTCCAAGAGGCTAAATCTATAGTCGCATTTGGAATTTGATTTTTAATTAATGCAGCTCCCGATCGCACTATCGCTTCGCAACCTCTATTATTACTTCCTCCGTGATAAAACATCAGTATTTTCATATTCTATTTATTTCTATATCGGCTATACTTAGTTGCAAAATAAATTTTAAGCGTAGCTTTTTCTTTTATGGATTTAATCAAATAGGAATTGTATCGGTCGCTGTTTTCAATTAGGTATTGATAATAATAATTTATCTCTTTTTGAACTTCATCATTATATAGCATTTCCTTAACAAAAGCATACCTGTCTTTAAAACTTAATTTATTGGATGGATTAAAATATATATGTAGAAGAGAAAGTACATTTTTGATTAATTTAAGTGCTTTAATGCTTTGTATTTTTTCATTTGTAAGTCTTAAATCTATAATAGATGTAGTGTCAAAATGATAAAGATGCAATACATTTTGAAAATAATTATGTTGTATTACGTTTCGTGTAGCACTACCTTCAACTTCTCTATAATTATAACCTGTATAATCTAAATAAACCATAGATTTTATTTTATTAAAATACAATAAATTAAAAATATTGTCTTCGCTTAATGAAATATTAGGAGGAAATTGAATGTTACTTTCTTTTATAATAGCGGCATTAAACAGTTTATTACTACAGGAATACAAATCGTCATTTTCAATTAAATGGGGTAAAATAATATCTTTTATATAATCATTATCTAAAATTTCATTAATTAGGAAGTTATATTTAATAATTACTTCTTTATAATTTAAATGAGTTTTCATGTTTGACAAAACCAAATCGCATTGATAGGTTTCAATTGCTTCTAATAAAACAGAGTACATATCCTTTTCTATCCAATCATCACTATCTACAAAACCAATATAGGTGCCTTTGGCAATTTTTAATCCACTATTTCTTGCGACACTAACTCCTTTGTTTTCCTGGTTTACTATGCGAATTCTAGAGTCCTTGGCTTTGTATTTTTCTAGTATATATAAACTACTATCTGTAGAACCGTCGTTAACAAAAATGAACTCACAATTGGCGTACGTTTGTTGCAACAAAGAAGCCACACACTGATCCAAATAATTGGCAGTATTGAATACCGGAACGATAATGCTTATTAACGAATTCATTTATTGCAATTTAAATTAGATACAATGGTCAACTATTTGTGAAATGTGTTGGATATCAAGATCATAAAATAATGGAAGTCGCAATAAACAATTGGTAAATCTATCACTATTAGGTAAATTTCTTCCGTCGTGTTTCTCACTAAAATAATCACTTGCATGAAGCGATAAATAATGAAAAACAGCAGAATATCCTGCATCTTTTAGTTGACCTATTAGTCTATTTCGATGCTCTATATCTTTCGTAACAATAAAAAAAGTATGGGCATTATGGCTTGCAAATCCGGGGACATTTGGCAATTGTAAATTTTTTATTTTTTTATCTAAAAACAAATTATTATAAGTGTTCCATATTAATTTTCTCTTATCTTGAATAGTATCCAAACATTCTAATTGTGCCCATAAAAAAGCGGCAATTAATTCTGACGGTAAGAAGGAAGAACCAATATCTACCCATCCATATTTATTAGTTTCTCCTCTAAAAAACTCGGCTCTATTAGTTCCTTTTTGCCAAATAATCTCGGATCTTTTAATAAATTTTTCGTCATTTATTGCTATCAGACCTCCTTCACCAGCAATAATATTTTTGGTTTCATGGAAGGAAAAAGCGGCCAAATGACCTATTGTTCCTAAAGCTTTTTTAATTCCATTTTTATTGGTGTAATAACAATCTATAGCTTGTGCGGCATCTTCAATTACAATTAAATTATAGCGAGTAGCTAAATCCATTATTGCATCCATATCACAGGAGATACCTGCATAATGCACAACAACTATTGCTTTAGTTTTTGTTGTAATTAAGCCTTCAATAGCATTAACATCAATATTAGGATTATCTGGATAGGAATCAGCAAAAACTAATTTAGCGCCTTGTCTTAAAAAAGGTAAAGCAGTAGAAACAAAAGTATAACTAGGTAAAATTACCTCATCAGAATTTTGAATATTTGCAAGTATTGCGCACATTTCTAAGGCATCAGTGGCCGAAGAGGTCAATAACGCTTTTAGTATGCCGTACTTTTTTTCAAAGAAATTTTGACAAAGTAATGTAAAAGGTCCATTACCCGAAAGTTTGCCATTTGCAATAGCTTCACTTATGTAATGAATTTCTTTTCCTGTAGTATAAACTTTATTAAATGGAATCATAAGTAGCATTTAACATAACCCAACATAATTAATTCGTCACCCATTTCAAAATCAATATTTCCTCTCTCATTAACACTTTCAAAAATATCCATATAATTACTTATTAATATATCAACCAAATCCTGCACCACACATTTTCTTTCTCTAGTTATTTCAGATTTGCACTTACATGTTATTGCAACATTTAAATAATATTATCATAGCTTGTCAATTCGAAGTTAAATCCTTTATAAGCTAGTGAGGATTCTATGCAACGTTTATTTAAAAGCTTTCTAATATTAATTAGTAACTTCACTTAATAATTTAAGCAAAGTATTTTTTTAGGTTCCGCTTTTACCAATAATGGGGATTGGGTCAACTAGTTCAATCTAAAAATTAATATCTCTTAACCTCTAACCGTATTTAAAAAGTGGTTTAAATAATGATTTAAAAACCAATATCCACTTGTCCTAGGCTGTATTTAGAAATATTTTCTGTTTTTATAGCTAATTACTTCTTTTATTATTTTGAAAATTCTAATTTTGAATAAATAACAATCTAACTATTTATGGCATTACGCAATTAGTTTTCTTAACAAATTTAGTATTTGAATCTTGTAACTAATTGTTTGATTTGCTCCAAATACTTTAGGTTAGCTAAACTAATTCGTTTTTAAACTCAATTAGTTTACTGAGATTTATACACATTTGGGGAATTATAAAATTTTATTCGGTATAAAATATTTAATTACAATTTTAATAATAAAAAAAATATTTTATGCTTTTATATAAAAGCATAAAAATAAATTATAACGTTTTTTTTTAAAAATGATTTATAAATACTGACTAATACAATAATAGTAATAAAACTAATTAATAAATTTAACAGTACCTTACAAATATACTTTCTTTTATTTTAATCACCAAATTAATAATTTGAAAATTTGTTATATTTAATTTATGAAAAATTATATAATTTTTATTTATTTCGAAAAAAAAATGAAAAAAATATTAGAATTATTGGTATTGATTATCGTAATACTTTGAATATTCTCCGGAAGTAACGTTTTTAAGCCATGCGTCATTAGATAAATACCAATCTATAGTGCGTTCAAGACCTTCTTCAAAAGTAACAGAAGGTTTCCAACCCAATTCTTTGTTTATTTTAGACGCATCAATTGCATATCGCAAATCGTGCCCTGGGCGATCCTTAACATAAGTAATCAATTTAGCAGATTCTCCCTCTATTCTACCTAATTTTTCATCCATTTGTTGGCAAAGTGATTTTACCAAATCAATGTTTTTCCATTCATTAAATCCTCCAATATTGTAGGTTTCGTGATTTTTTCCTTCATGAAAAACCAAGTCAATTGCAACAGCATGATCTTCAACAAATAACCAATCACGTGTGTAATTTCCGTCACCATAGACAGGAAGTGGTTTTTTGGTGATGATATTATTAATAAACAACGGAATCAATTTTTCTGGAAAATGATTCGGACCATAATTATTAGAACAATTAGTAATTACATAAGGTAAGCCATAAGTTTCTCCATAAGCTCTTACAAAATGATCTGAACTTGCTTTGGATGCAGAATAAGGAGAATTTGGATCGTAAGGAGTAGTTTCGGTAAATAAACCGGTTGCTCCAAGAGAGCCATAAACCTCATCGGTAGAAATATGATAGAATCGCTTGCCTTCCATTGCACCAACCCAAATTGTTTTAGCAGCATTTAAAAGATTCATAGTTCCAATTACATTGGTGCGAACAAAACTTAATGGGTCAGTAATAGAACGATCTACGTGCGATTCAGCTGCCAAATGTAAAACGCCTTCAAATTGGTGTTTTTGGAACAAATCGTTAATAAAATCAGCATCTACAATATCGCCTTTAATAAAAGTATAATTGGGTGCATCTTGAATATCGGAAATGTTTTCTAGATTTCCAGCATAGGTTAAAGCATCTAAATTAAAAATTTGACAATTAGGATAGTTATTTACAAATCTTCGTACCACATGAGAACCAATAAAGCCAGCACCTCCAGTAATTAATATCTTTTTCATTTTTTTATTTTAAATATCTATTATTCTAAAAAATCAATTATAATTTACCATCTACAGCTACTGTCAATACTCCTTTAACATCATAAACCATTGCATTGGTTTTCATTAAAGGTTCTAAATCTAAGTTTAGAAATTCTTTATGGGAAACCCCCAAAACGATTGCGTCAAATTCATTTTTAGGTAATGATTTAGTAGTTACCAAATTATATTCATGCGCCACTTCTTTTGGATTTGCCCATGGGTCAAAAATAGTTACATCTATACCATAGTCTTTCAAACATTTGACAACTTCTACTATTTTGGTATTTCGAACATCAGGACAATTTTCCTTGAAGGTAATTCCTAGCATTAACAATTTTGAATGGTTAACTGGTATTCCTTTTTTAATCATTAATTTAACAATTCTAGAGGCTACATATTCGCCCATGCTGTCGTTCAACCTTCTTCCTGCGAGTATAATCTCTGGATGGTAACCTGCTTCTTGGGCTTTTTGAGCCAAATAATAAGGATCTACACCTATACAATGTCCACCAACTAATCCAGGTTTAAAATTTAAGAAATTCCATTTTGTTCCAGCAGCTTCCAATACAGCTTGAGTATCAATTTCTAAAATATTAAAAATTTTGGCCAATTCATTTACAAATGCAATATTAATATCTCGTTGGGAATTCTCAATTACTTTGGCAGCTTCGGCTACTTTTATTGAAGGAGCCAAATGAGTTCCGGCAGTAATTACCGATTTATAAAGTTCGTTTACTTTAATTCCTATTTCGGGAGTAGAACCTGCTGTAATTTTTAAGATTTTATCTACGGTATGTTCCTTATCTCCTGGGTTAATTCGTTCTGGAGAATAACCCGCAAAAAAATCAACATTGAATTGCAATCCGCTTACTTTTTCTAAAACAGGAACACATTCTTCCTCGGTTAATCCCGGATAAACTGTAGATTCGTAAATTACAATATCTTCTTTTTTCAATACCATTCCAACAGTTTCACTAGATTTATAAAGTGCTGTTAAATCTGGACGATTATTTTTATCTACCGGAGTTGGAACCGTAATAATATAATAGTTACACTCATTTAAATCTTGCATGTTGGTGGAACAATAAAGTCCGATTTTAGAGAGCGGGGCATCAATTATAACCGATTGCAAGACTTCTTTATCTACTTCTAAAGTAACATCCAAACCAGAGTTTAATTCGTTCACACGTTGCTGATTAATATCATACCCTACTACAGAATATTTAGTAGCAAAAAGCCGTGCTAAAGGTAACCCAACATATCCTAAACCAATTATTCCAATTTTTATGTCCATCTAAAAAGAGATTACTACAGTATATTATTAAGAACCGATTCCTTGGTAATTAAACCCTATTTCTCGCAATTTAACACCATCTAAAATATTTCTTCCGTCAAAAACGAAAGCAGGCTTTAACATCCCATCGTAAATTTTTTGCCAATCGTATTCTCTAAATTCATCCCATTCCGTAAGAACAGCAATAGCATGAGCACCATTGCAAGCATCATAAGCATTTTCGCAAGAGGAAACATGTTTGCTGTTTTGATCTTCACTTCTAGATTCTAGATAATTCAAATCGAAAAGAATTTGAGTATGATTTACCTTAGGATCATAAACTGATATTTTTGCTTGTTCGTTTATTAAATCGTCTGCAACATAAATTGCAGGAGATTCTCTAGTATCGTTAGTGTCTTTTTTAAATGCCCAGCCTAAAAAAGCAATTTTCTTATCGGAAATTGTATTGTAAAGCGTACTTACTATATTTTTAGAAAAACGTCTTTTTTGATGGTCGTTCATGATAATTACTTGCTCCCAATAATCGGCAACTTCATTTAAACCGAAAGATTTTGAAATATAAACTAAATTTAAAATATCTTTTTGGAAACAAGAACCTCCAAAACCTACCGAAGCTTTTAAGAATTTAGGACCTATTCTACTATCCATACCAATTGCTTTGGATACTTCATTTACATCGGCACCTGTTTTCTCACATAATTCAGACATAGCATTAATAGAAGAAACCCTTTGCGCAAGAAAAGCGTTTGCAGTTAATTTTGATAATTCTGAAGACCATGTGTTTGTAGTTAATATTCTCTCTACAGGAACCCAATTAGCATAAACATCTACTAAAGATTGTATAGCAATTTGTCCCTCAGGAGTAGTGTCACCTCCAATTAATACTCGGTCTGGACTCAATAGGTCCTCAACAGCGGTTCCTTCAGCAAGAAACTCTGGGTTGGAAAGTATTTGAAATTGAACCCCATTTCCTGTATTATCTAATATATTTTTTATCGCTTCTGCCGTACGAACTGGTAAGGTAGACTTTTCCACAACAATTTTATTGTCTTTAGAAACTCGAGCAATTTGTCTCGCACAAAGCTCAATATATTTTAAATCGGCGGCCATTCCTTTACCAGAGCCATAGGTTTTGGTTGGAGTATTTACCGAGATAAAAATTAGTTGCGCATCTGCAATTGCCTGATCCACTTCTGTAGAAAAGAAGAGATTTTTTCCTCTAGATTGCGCTACAATAGCACCCAATCCTGGTTCGTATACTGGAATATTTTCCACATCGGCATCATTCCATTTGGCAATTCGTTGTTCGTTCAAATCAACTACCGTTACTTTTATGTTTGGACATTTTTGGGCAATAACTGCCATCGTTGGTCCTCCAACATATCCTGCACCAATACAACAAATGTTTGTAATTTTCATTTTAATTTATTTTAAATTTTCCCAATACCATTTTACAGACTCTTTTAAGCCTTCCTGAAATGAGTATTTAGGGTTGTAGTTTAACCTGTTTTTTGCTTTTTCTATACTTGCCAATGAATGAGGAATATCCCCTGCTCTATTGGGACCGTGAATAATATCTATATCTTCAATGGAAATATCAAAATCGGAAAGGTACTTTTTTAAATAAAATACCAAATCGTTTAATGTAGTTCTATCCCCATAAGCTGTGTTGTAAACCGTATTTATAGCTGTCGGATTTTGAGTAGTAATTGCCAATTCATTCATTTGAATTACATTATCAATATAAGTAAAATCCCGTGAATACAATCCGTCACCATTAATTATAGGACTTTCTCCTTTCATTAATTGCATCACAAATTTTGGAATCACAGCTGCATAAGCTCCGTTAGGATCTTGTTTTCTTCCAAAAACATTAAAATAACGTAATCCTATAGTTTCTAAGCCAAATGTTTTACTGAAAATTTCAGCATATAATTCGTTTACATATTTCGTAATTGCATAAGGCGATAAAGGTTTTCCAATAACATCTTCAACTTTAGGAAGCGCTACCGAATCTCCATAAGTAGAGGAACTTGCTGCATAAATAAATCTTTTTACTCCTGCATCTCTAGAGGCAATTAGCATATTAAGGAAACCTGAAACGTTTACCTCATTAGTTGTAATTGGGTCACTCATTGAACGAGGCACTGAACCCAAAGCAGCTTCATGTAATACATAATCAACCCCTGCTGTTGCAATTTTGCAATCTTCTAAATTTCGAATATCTCCCTCAATTAGTTGAAATTTATCATTAGATAAAAGAGATGCAATATTATGACGATGACCTGTCGAAAAATTATCTAAACAGACTACTTCACTTCCTTGTGCTAAAAAATATTCGCATAAGTTAGAACCAATAAATCCTGCACCACCAGTTACTAATATCTTCATCATTAATTGCTCTTTTTAGCAAACATTTTTTTTATTTTACCAACTATATTTTTTGGTTTATCTTCTTCATGATAACCATTCGCATAAGCGCCGTAGCCATAACCATAAGAATAACCATAACCATATTTTGCTTTGTTCTCAAATCCGTTTAGGACAATGCTAACATTAACAAGTTCTTCTCTTTTTACTCTATTGTTGAGCATAGTCACCATTTCTTTTTTGGTAAAATTTTGACGCATTACATATAATGTTACATCGGCAAACATAGAAAGCTCAACAGCGTCAGTAACAAGTCCTACTGGAGGTGTATCCAAAATTATATAATCGTATTTCTTCTTTAATTCTTCCATAAATTCCTTCATAGATTCTCCCATAATTAATTCGGAAGGATTAGGTGGAATTGGACCAGATGTTATTACATCTAAATAAGGTATATCCGTAGATTGAGTAACATCATTTAGTGTTTTATTACCAATTAAATAATCTACAATTCCTATTTTGTTATCTAATTTAAAATCTTCAAAAATCTTTGGTTTTCGAAGGTCTAATCCTAAAATAACTGTTTTCTTTTCACTTAACGCAAAAACAGTAGCAATATTAATGGAACAAAAAGTTTTTCCTTCACCACTTACTGATGAGGTAAGCATTAACGTTTTAGCACCAACAACCGATTGCTTTTTGTATAAAAATTGTAAAGAAGATCGTATAGCTCTAAAGGATTCCGATAAAGCAGATTTTGGTCTTTCAAAAACAGAAAGATTACTTACTGTGTTTTTAACTCCTATCACTCCAAGCAATGGAAGATTTGTTAATCTAGAAACATCTTCTGTATTTTGGATGGAATTATTAATAAAAAATAATAAGAAAATAATTAATAGAGGCAATAATAATCCAACAAAAATAGCCAAAACATAATTTACACTTGTTCTTGGTCCTATTAATCCTTCTCCAATATCTTTAGCCGGATCAATAAATTGAATATCCGATAAATTAGCTGCTTTAACAATTTGAGCCTCGCTTCTTTTTGCCAAATAGGTTTCGTAAATACCATTGCTTAAGTCATACTTTCGCATGATTTTAATATACTCTTGCTTTTCTTCTGGAAGAGTCATAATTTTCCCTTCCACTTGATTTATTTTGCTTTTTACTTGAGATGCATCTTGCTGAATTGCAGATTTTGCTGATATTATATTTTCTAACAAAACTCTTTTTACCGATGCAATTTCGTTATCAATGTTATTATACATTACTTCACTTTTCACCGAATACAACATTTCTGATCTTCGTACCGAAAGCTCTACTAATTTAGTGACATTTAAAACAATATTTGGATCTTCAATGCCTGCTACTGAAGGCGCTGGAAGTTTAGAAAAATCAGTGCTCTTTTTTAAATAGCTATTAAGATTGGTATAGTAATTTAATTTTCGATTTACTTCACTATCGGCTTTATCTAATTCTTGAATTTGAATTTGAAATGTCTCTCCGCCATTTTCAATTTGAGCTATATTTTTATTTTTGCTAAACTCTTTTAAATCTAAATTTGCTTTTTTTAAATCACCTTCCATTATTTGCAAAGTGGTATCAATATATTTTATGGTGTTTTCAGCAAATAAATTTTTATTGCTTAATTGCTTGTTTATAAGTGTTTTAACTGTTTCATTTAGATAGTCTACTATTCTTGCTTTGTTGGTGCCATCTAAAGATAATTTAATAATTGATGGTGCTTTTTCGTCTATTGCAATTTTTATATTTTTATATTTAGAAACTACCTCGTCAAAAGAATTAAAGGAAACTATATATTCACTTCCTACATAATTGCTAGGATTATCTTTAATCTCTACAACCCAATTCAAGAACGGTAAATTCACTTTTTGCCCAACTTTAAATCGTTTTATTATTTTAGAATCTACTACCGAAACTGCATTTTTGGAATTTTCGAGATAATTAATAACTGGAATCGAATTGGAATTGGCATCAATACTTATTTCATATTCCGTTTTGGAAATAAATTTTATATTAACCGGAACTTTTAGAAGTTGATTTTTAGATTTATCTATTGTTACAATAAAAGGAGTACTGCCATAAACATCTTGAATAAAATATTTTTGTTGTTGTAAATAATCTATATAAAATTGTAATTTATCCACTACAATTTCATTGTGAGACCTTGACTTAATGGTGGTTGCAATATTTTGTACTTGATCAGAGCTTCCTCCCCAATTAAAAACCAAACTAGTATTGGAAGTAAACAAAGGATTATCTTGTTCCTTTATTGCAATAGTAGTTTCTAAAGAATAAATTTTTTGCTTACGAATATTTACTTGATGGGCAACAATTAAACTAAATACTAAACCAAAAATAAACCACTTCCAATAACTTCCTATTTTGATTAAAAAACCTTTAAAATCAAAACTGTTTTGGTTTTCAAAAAAAGAAAAATCTTTAATATCTAACATTAATTTAAGGTTTATTTAAGTAATAAGAATGTAGTTGTTGCTAAAGATAAAATAGTAATAATAGTCCCTAAAGATTCTATACCTGTTTTACCAGTTCCCCAAGATTTTTGTTTGAGGGGTTTAACATAAACATAATCGTTGGGTTGCAAATAATAACATGGTGATTGCATTGCCTTAGAATCGGTTAAATCAATGCTAAATGTTTCTGATCCTTGCGGAAACTGACGGATTACTTTAACATCTTTTCGATCTCCAATAATGGTAATATCCCCCGAATTAGCGATAGCTTCAAGAATTGTAACTTTGTCTTGGTATAGAATTTTGCTTCCTGTAATTGCAACTTCTCCGTTAACAGTATATCTAAAACCTGCTAGTTTCACATTCACATAAATTCCAGCTTCTTTTTTAAAGTGGTCCTTCAGCAATAAGGTTTCTATTTTTTCTCTTGCTTCTTCAATGGTGTATCCTAAAACGTTAACTTCACCTAAAATTGGCATTCTCACATTACCATGATCGTTAACTGAATATCCTCTCAAATACAATAATTGATCGGAAATTGCTGTTTGAGTAGAAATTTCGTTATTAAATATCTCAACTAATTTGGGATCTATTGCTTTAACAGTGATACTTAAGATATCATTAGTTTGTAACCGATAGGGCTTTATTGCAACGGGATTAATATTGTTTTCAGTAATGTCACCTTTTTTTTGTAAGTATATTAAATCTTTCGAAGGAACGCAAGACGTAACTAGAACTCCAATAAAAAACAATAAAAATACTAATCGATTATTCATTCTTAAAACTAATTTAGCTAACAAAGATAGTTTTTCAAATTTAAATACAAAAAAGTTGTAATAGAATATTGACTAAATATTTTTCAGGGAATTTTCAAACGGAACTCGCTGCACAATACTTCTGCCTAAGGTTACCTCATCGGCGTATTCTAATTCGTCACCAACTGCTATTCCGCGGGCAATTGTAGAGGTTTTAATTTCGAAGTTTTTAAGTTGTTTGTACAAGTAAAAGTTAGTTGTATCCCCTTCCATAGTAGAGCTTAAAGCAAAGATAATTTCTTCTACTGATGCTGTATGTACTTTTTCTACCAAAGTATTGATATTTAACTGACTAGGTCCAACACCATCAATTGGTGAAATTTTCCCTCCAAGAACATGATAAATACCTTTAAATTGGTTGGTATTTTCAATTGCCATTACATCACGAATATCTTCTACAACGCAAATAATATTATGATTTCTAGAAGTATTAGAACAAATTTCGCAGACTTCAACATCTGAAATGTTGTGGCAATTTTTACAAAATTTCACTTCCTCGCGCATAGTTGTAAGCGCTTGCGCTAAATATTGGGTTTGCTCTACAGGTTGTTTTAATAAATGTAACACCAATCGAAGGGCTGTCCGTTTTCCAATTCCGGGTAGCTGCGCCATTTCGTTGACTGCTTTTTCTAATAATTTTGAAGAAAATTCCATTGGACAAAAATAGTCAATTTGTAAAAAAGAGAATAGAAAATAAACAAAAGAAAATAGAAGTTACTTAAAAAAAACTAAATTGGCTGCCAAACCAAACACATCTTTTTTCTCTTTTCTTCAATCTATCTTCGCTTTTATTTCTATTTTAGCGCAACTAAAATAATACTTATGTCGCCAATTGCTATTTTATCTTTAATCACAATTTATTTCGGTTTATTAATTTTTATTTCTAGAATTGTAAGTAGTAAAAGTTCGGATAACGATACTTTTTTTAAAGCCAATAAAAATTCCAAATGGTATTTAGTGGCCTTTGGAATGATTGGAACTGCCATTTCGGGCATTACTTTTATTTCGGTTCCTGGAGAAGTTGGAAATCCAGATTTGCAATTTAAATATTTTCAGTTTGTATTGGGCTGTGCGATAGGTTTTATTATTGTTGCCAAAGTATTACTGCCACTTTATTACCGAATGAATTTAACCTCAATTTATGGTTATATCGAACAACGTTTGGGTATTGTAAGTTACAAAACGGCCGCTACCATTTTCTTAATTGGGCGAACAATAGGCTCTGCTTTTAGATTGTATTTGGTAGTTTTTGTGTTACAAAAATACGTTTTCGATGAACTGAATGTACCTTTTGCAATGACGGTTATGGTTTCCCTTGGGTTGATTTTTGCTTATACTTATAGAGGTGGATTAAAAACGATTATCATTACGGATACGTTGCAAACTTTTTTCTTAATATCATCCGTATTTTTAACGCTATTTTTTATTTGCAAAAGTTTGAATTTTGATATGTTACAGGCTTTTGAACAGGTAAAAACCAGCAACTATTCGAAAGTTTTTTTCTTTGAAGATTATTTAAAAGGAACTTATTTTTGGAAGCAAATTTTGGGTGGGATATTTGTAACTATCGCTACAGTAGGATTAGATCAAGATTTAATGCAGAAGAATTTGAGTTGCAAAAATATTGGCGAAGCACAAAAAAACATGTTCACTTTTACGGGAATTTTCGTTTTGATTAACATCTTCTTTTTGAGTGTTGGTGCCTTACTTTATATCTATGCCGAAAAAAATGGCATTGCGGTTCCGCAAGTGAATGGAGTTGCTAGAACGGATTTACTTTTTCCCGAAATTGCAATTCATCATTTAAGTATTATTCCGACAATTGTGTTTTTATTGGGATTGACCGCGGCAACTTTTGCTACAACCGACAGTGCTTTAACGGCTTTAACGACTTCGTTTTGTGTGGATTTTCTTGGGATGGATAAAAAGCAGTCTGCAGATAGCAGTCAGCAGATATCAGATGGAAAAAAATTAGTTAGAACAAGACATTTTGTTCATGTGGGGTTTTCGATTTTGATGTTTTTGGTGATTATTGTTTTCAACTCCATCAATGATGACTCGGTTGTGAAAATGGTTTTTAAGATTGCAACTTACACTTATGGTCCTCTTTTAGGATTGTTTGGATTTGGATTATTTATGAAATCTAAAACGGTTCATGATAAATTGGTGCCAATTGTTTGCTTGGTTTCACCTGCAATTTGTTTTTTGATTACTCAAAATTCGGAATTGCTTTTAGGCAAGTATGTAATTGACAATGAACTTATTATCGTAAACGGTTTAATAACGTTTTTAGGATTGTTACTCATTAGTAAACCAGCTACTTCAGAAACAAGGTTTTAAAATACTTTAAGATTTCGTTATTAATAACTTGTATTTTGATTCTATCTGTTTGGTTTTTAGCCCCGATTGAAGTGAAAATCCTTTTTACACCTTTCAGGTTTTACAAAACCTGAAAGGTGTAAAAAGATTGCAGCGGAAAGCGGGAATTACCTTAAATGAAAAGGCCAAAGCCATTCGCTCCTTAAATTATTAATATTGATTAGTAGCTAATAAAACCAAGGTGCAGGCTTCTTCTACTTTAATATTATTGGATTTTAAAAGTTGGTAAAACTCTGGATTTTCAGTTCCTGGATTGAAAATAACCCGTTTTGGTTTGGTTTCAATGATGTAATTATAGTATTCGCGCTGGCGCAACGAATTTAAATAAAGACTTACTGTATCGATATTTTTTAGGGGAATATTTTTTGTTCTTATAGTAATACCTGCAACTTCGCCTTGATTTTGTCCTATGGCAAGTACCGAATGGCCATTTTCTATCAACATAGTTATTGCCTTAAAAGCATATCTTTCGGGTTTTGTAGAGGCACCAAGCACGAGTGTTTTCTTGTTTTTCATGGTGTAAAAGTACGAAAAATATAAATAGGGTACAGACTCTGGGGTGTTGAAGACCAAGAAATATTGATTAAAAATATAAAAAAATTATATCTAATTCTTTGGAAGGAAAATCTCAGCCATCATGCATCGTGCACTTCCGCCACCGCAAGCTTCGATGGTGTCTAAACTTGAATGCAAAATGGTAATATGTTCTTCTAATTGTGCAATTTGCTTTTTAGTTAACGAATGGTAAGCCGTGGAACTCATGACTAAATAGCGACGCTCGTCAGAGCCTAATACTTCTAGCATGTTTCCAGCAAAATTGTTCATTTGAGCTTCAGTAATTAATATAATTTCTTTCTCGTCGGATTTCAAACTGTCAAGAACCATTTTGCGCTCTTTTTTGTCATCTATACAATCGGAGCAAATCACTGCAAAGCTATCTCCAATACACATCATGACGTTGGTATGATAAATTAATTTACGTTCCCCATCTACAGTTTGGTAAGCCTCAAAAATTATTGGATTTAAATCAAAATCCTCACAAAATTCGATGAATAATTCTTCATCAGCACGAGGAGAAAGCGCGCAATAGCCTTTCCCATTTTCACGGTCTAAAACAATACTTCCTGTACCTTCAAGATAATAACCATCTTCTTCAGCAGAGGTATAATCCATGATTCCGTCGTTTATTTGAAAACCATTATCTTCTAAAATATCTAAGATATCTTCGCGACGTTCAGCACGACGGTTTTCGGCGAACATTGGATACAAAACCACATCTCCATTCTCATGAAAAGAAATCCAATTGTTAGGAAAAATACTGTCTGGAGTATCTGGAGTTTCAGTATCATCCACCACATTTACATCCACGCCAACCATTCGGAGTTTATTTACAAAAACATCAAACTCATTTTGAGCTTTTGAGTTAACATTTTCCGGTGTTAATCCGTCCAAAACTTTTTGATAATAATTGTTTACTGCTGTTTGTTCGTTCATTCGAAATGCCACTGGGCGAATCATTAGAATAGAGTTGGTGGATTGGTTCATGTATTTTTTGTTTAAAGTTTCAGGTTCTGAAACAAATTATTAATCTCTTATTAAAGGTAAGGTTGAACAACGCAACAATCCTTCTTGTTTGGCTATTTCTGCATACGGAATTTCCTCAACAGTAAATCCTTGCTCACGAAGCCAAGTGTTTAATCTTGTGAAGTTTTTTTCGGAAACTACAACATCAGGTGTTATAGAAAACACATTGGAATTCATATTATACATTTCCTCGCGGGTGATGTGAAATAGATTTTCTTTCCCGAAAAGTTTTACCAAATATCTATAATCTGCTTCTTCACGGAAACCACTTTTATAGATAATCCCTTTGTTATCTCCAACGGGTTGAAAGCAACAGTCTAGATGCAAGGCATTATCGCGGGCTTCCATTTTGGATTTTACGAGATCAAATTCTTTGACGATTTTATTTGGAAATAAATCTTTTATGTATTGAACGCCCTGCATATTAGTTCTTGCGGTGATATAATCTTTATAGTCAGAACCTTTATAAGTACCAATAAAAATATAATCGTTCCAAAGCATGACATCGCCACCTTCTATGTGAACTTCCTCTGGAGGCCGAACCACTTTAATTGGATCCATTTGGTCAATTATATATTGAATTGAGTCTAATTCTCGTTCTCTATCGGGCAGAATATTAGCTTTAATAAATAGATCATCAATAACAAATCCGATATCACGAGTGAAAATCTGATTGTAGTTTTGAATTTTTTCTGGCCGAAAAACTTTTACATCGTATTTTTGAAACACTTTATTAAAAGCTTCCATTTCATTCACCATATCAGCCTCTACAGGATATGTACCAGCGAGAATGTGCTCTAAAGATTTTGGATCATAAGCTTCTTCGGCAGTTGGTGTTGGACCATTATCTGTTGCAGATCCCAAAACTACTGCTCTTAACCTTGAAGTCTCATTTTTTACATTTAATTGTAACATATATTTTTTGCTTTAGGCTTAAGGCAAATATAAAAAAGCTTCGATGATTAGCGAAGCTTTTTCTATAAGTATTTAAAAAAAGATTTACAGTAACATCTGTCTTAGTTTAATGGTATTTTGTCTGGAATCAAAAATCTGTAAAATTCTTATCTCTGATTCCGAATGAATTTTATAAATAATCTTATAATCTCTTATAATCATTCGTCTAAATGGTTCTCCTAAAAACTCATCTACCTGATATTGTTCGGCGTAATGAATTCTTTTACTTTGGTCAACTATTTCTTTAATAACATTTCTTGCACCTTGGTGTGACTTTAACTTAATAAATTCAAAAATTAGCTTTAAATCTTCTTTAGCATTATTATCCCAAATAATCTTAATTGGTTTTTGCATTACCAATTTTCAATCTCTTTCTCTAAATTTTCTACTGTTGTATATTCTCCGGAAGAAATACGTTCGTCCGCTTCATTTACCATGGCTATGTATCCTTTTTTATCAATAGGATAGCCAGTTATTGTATGGGCAACAACTTCATTTTCTATAACAGACTTTAAAGCAATTATTTTTTTTAATTTACTTTCATCTTCTATGTGAAGTATCCAATCTACAATTTCATTTTTTTTTGCTGCTAAATCCATATTACAATTTATATTAATATCAAATATATAAAAAGCTGCTTCTATTGAAACAGCTTTTAAAATTATCTTTTGTCAGTTGCTACAAATTCTCTTAAAGGATATCCAACATAAACTTGTCTTGGTCTACCTATTGGCTCTTTGTTTAGACGCATTTCTTTCCATTGTGCAATCCATCCTGGCAAACGACCAATAGCAAACATTACCGTAAACATTTCGGTAGGAATTCCTAAAGCTCGGTATATAATACCCGAATAGAAATCTACATTTGGATATAATTTTCTTGACACAAAATAGTCATCAACCAAAGCAGCTTCTTCTAATTTTTTTGCAATTTGAAGAATTGGATCGTTAACTCCTAAAGTAGCTAATACTTCATCTGCAGCTCTTTTAATTATTTTAGCTCTAGGATCAAAGTTTTTGTAAACTCTATGTCCAAATCCCATTAAACGGAATGGATCGTCTTTGTCTTTTGCTTTTGCCATGTATTTTTCTGCATCACCTCCATCTCTTTGAATTGCTTCTAGCATTTCTAAAACCGCTTGGTTTGCACCACCATGCAGTGGACCCCAAAGTGCTGAAACTCCTGCAGAAATTGAAGCAAATAATCCAGCATGTGATGAACCTACAATTCGTACTGTAGAAGTAGAACAGTTTTGTTCGTGATCTGCATGAAGGATAAATAATTTATCTAAGGCATCAATAATAACTTGATTTTTAGCATAAGGACCTGTTGGCAATTCAAACATTAAACGCATGAAGTTTTCAACATATCCTTTAGTATTATCATAATAATTTAAAGGATATCCCATCATTTTTCTATACGTCCAAGTTGCTATAACAAGGAATTTACCCATTGTTTTACAAACAGCCTCATACATTTCTTTTTCGTTATCTACATTTACCACCTTTGGATTAAATGCGGTTAATGCTGAAGTTAATGAAGCCAAAACTCCCATTGGGTGTGCCGTTTTTGGAAAACCATCAATGATGTTTTTCATTTCTTCATTAACTAGGGTATATTTACGGATGTCGTTTTCAAATTGAACCAATTGCTCCTTAGTTGGTAATTCACCAAAAATCACTAAATAAGAAACTTCAATAAAATTAGCTTTATCTGCTAAATCTTCTATAGCATATCCTCTGTATCGAAGAATTCCTTCTTCTCCATCTAGGAATGTAATTTTACTTTCGCAAGACCCGGAATTTTTATAACCTGGGTCCAGAGTTATAGCCCCTGTAAAATCGCGTAGTTTGTTAATATCTATTGCAGGTTCATTTTCAGTTCCTGTAATTATAGGAAACTCATATTTTTTTCCTTCGTACTCTAAAATTGCTATTTTTGACATGATATAATTGGAAATTAAGACTTATAAAATTTTATTTAACAAACTTATGGAATTATAAATGAATTATAAAAGAAAAACAACAAGGTTTTCGTTAATTTTTGATTAAATTTTGAAGATTAGAACACAGTATAATTTATTCTATAAATAAAGTTGAAGATGAACAATCTTAAAAAAAAACACCTACTAGGTTTAAAAAACATAGTAGGTGTGGTGTATCTATTTAAATATTCTATTTATTATTGTTTGAAAGCTTTCAATCCAGGAAAGTAAGCTGTATCGCCCAATTCTTCTTCAATACGCAATAATTGGTTATATTTTGCCATTCTATCCGAACGTGAAGCCGAACCTGTTTTAATTTGACCACAATTTAAAGCAACTGCTAAATCAGCAATGGTATTATCTTCCGTTTCACCAGAACGGTGGGACATTACTGAAGTATATCCAGCATTTTTAGCCATATTTACTGCAGCAATAGTTTCGGTTAAAGTTCCAATTTGGTTAACTTTTACAAGAATTGAATTAGCAATTCCTTTCTCAATACCAGTAGACAAACGCTCTACATTAGTTACAAATAAATCATCACCAACTAATTGTGTTTTATCCCCAATTAATTCGGTTAAATATTTCCAACCATCCCAATCGTTTTCTTGCATTCCGTCTTCAATTGAAATAATTGGATATTTGGCAGCTAATTCAGCCATATATTCTGCTTGTTCTCTTGACGTTCTAACTTTTCCGTTTGGTCCTTCAAATTTTGTGTAATCGTATTTTCCTTCAACATAAAATTCTGAAGCCGCACAATCTAAAGCAATCATTATTTCGTCACCAAATTTATATCCAGCATTTTCAACTGCTAATTTTATTGTTTCAATTGCATCTTCTGTTCCGCCTGCCAGATTTGGTGCAAAACCACCTTCATCACCAACTGCAGTTGAAAGACCTCTATCGTGTAACACTTTTTTTAAATTATGGAAAATCTCTGTTCCCATTTGCATCGCATGCGTGAATGAAGTTGCTTTTACTGGCATAATCATAAATTCTTGAAACGCAATTGGCGCATCGGAATGTGAACCACCATTAATGATATTCATCATTGGAACTGGTAAAGTATTCGCAGAAACCCCGCCAACATATCGGTATAAAGGCAATCCTAATTCGTTAGCGGCAGCTTTTGCAGCAGCCAAAGAAACTCCAAGAATTGCATTAGCGCCAAGATTTCCTTTGTTAGCTGTTCCATCTAAATCAATCATTAATTGATCGATTAAATTTTGTTCAAAAACAGAAACCCCTAATAATTCTGGAGCAATTTTAATATTTACATTTTCAACTGCTTTAAGAACTCCTTTCCCCATGTAAGCTTTTCCGCCATCGCGAAGTTCTACCGCTTCGTGTTCTCCTGTGGAAGCTCCACTAGGTACTGCAGCACGACCCAGAACACCGTTTTCTGTAACTACATCTACTTCAATTGTAGGATTTCCTCTAGAATCTAAAATTTGTCTTGCGTGTACTTTAATAATTATACTCATTATTTATGCTAATTTATTTGTTATCTATTAAATGATTTTCAAAAACCGTATACAAATTTAATCATATTGAAAAGTATATCGTTTGTTTTAATAAAAACTTATAAACTCAAACGATTTAGTTATTTTGTAATTATACTGATGATTAAAATATTTAATGCAATTTATTGCAATAATTTTATGAACGAGTCAAAAAGATACGAAGAATCGTGAGGACCCGGACTTGCTTCTGGGTGGTATTGAACTGAAAAGCAATCTTTGGATTTCATTTGCATCCCTGCAACAGTATTATCATTGATATGGTAATGCGTAATTTCTAAATCGGGATGGTTTTCAAGTTCTTCCCTGTTTACGGCAAAGCCATGATTTTGGGAAGTTATCTCTCCTTTTCCGGTAAGGACATTCATTACAGGATGGTTTATTCCTCTGTGTCCATTAAACATTTTATAGGTAGAAATTCCATTAGCCAAAGCGATTATTTGGTGACCAAGACAAATTCCAAATAAAGGTTTATTAGAATTTAATATTTCTCTAGCCACCGCTTGCACTCCAGTTAGTGGTTCTGGATCACCAGGGCCATTGGAAAGAAAGTAACCATTTGGATTAAACGATTGCAATTCTTGAAAAGAAGCGTTGTAAGGAAATACTTTTATGTAGCAATCTCGTTGGGCTAGATTTCGTAGGATATTTCTCTTAATTCCTAAATCTAGAGCCGCTATTTTATAGGTTGCTGTTTCTTCTCCAAAAAAGTAAGGTTCTTTTGTTGAAACTGTAGAAGCAAGTTCCAAACCTTTCATGTCTGGAACGTTTGCTAGTTGTTTTTTTAATTCTTCTATGGAAGTCCAATCTGTTGATATTACTGCATTTTGGGCTCCGTTTTCTCGAATGTAACTTACTAGAGCACGGGTATCTACATCGGAAATACAAACTAGATTTTGTTTTTCAAAATAATCGTATAGATTACTTTCGGAATCGGGACGGGAATGGTTGAAACTGAAATTTTTACAAACTAAACCTGAAATTTTAATTGCATCCGATTCAACTTCGTTAGTGTTTACTCCATAATTTCCAATATGGGGATTAGTAGCAACCATTATTTGCCCGAAATAAGAAGGGTCAGTGAAGATTTCTTGGTAACCTGTCATGCCCGTATTGAAGCAAACTTCACCAAAAGTAGTTCCTGAGATTCCTATGGATTTTCCGTGAAAGATAGTTCCGTCTGCAAGTAGTAATATTGCTTGGGGTCTTGTTGTATATTTCATTTTAGTAGTTAGTTGTTGTGTTGCAAATTTAATATATTCAATTTAATTTTCTAAGGTTCTTTTGGAAACTTTACAAATATTCCTATTTCTTTGTTATTAGCCCCGATTGTAGAAGGTATACTTTATTGTTTTCCTTTAAAACAATAAAGATACTGCGAAAAGCGGGAACGATTTTAAATGGTATTACCCTGAGTTTGGCTTCTAATGAAAATACAACTTTCTGCCACCCCGCCCCTCGGGCAACCCTCCAATGGAGGGGAAATAAAAAAAGGATAAACTCGAAAGTTTATCCTTTATATTTATGAATGGAATTTCATTATTATTCTGCAGCTTCCTTATTCTCTTCAGAAGATTCTTCAGTAGCTTCTGCTTTTGGAGCTTCAACTTCAGTAACTTCCGCTTGTGGAGCTTCGACTTCCGCTTGTGGAGCCTCAACTTCTGCAACTTCAGTTTCAACAACTTCCGCTTGTGGAGCCTCATCTTCTGCAACTTCAGTTTCAACAACTTCTGCTTGTGGAGCTTCAGCCTCAGGTTCTTTAACTTCAACAATTGGAGTAGTTTCAGATTTTTTAACTTTTCCACCTCTACGGCTTTTAGCTTTTTTCTCTTCTTTTTTACCTCCGTTATAAATTTCATTAAAATCTACAAGTTCGATCATTGCCATATCGGCGTTATCACCTAAACGATTTCCAACTTTAATGATACGTGTGTATCCACCTGGACGGTCTCCTACTTTAGCAGCTACTTCTCTGAAAAGTTCAGTAACACCATATTTATTACGTAGGTAAGCGAAAACAATACGACGATTGTGTGTAGTATCTTCTTTTGATTTTGTTATAAGCGGCTCAACGAATTGTTTAAGTGCTTTTGCTTTAGCAACAGTTGTATTAATACGTTTGTGCTCGATAAGAGAACAAGCCATATTAGCTAACATAGATTTTCTATGTCCTGTCTGTCTGCTTAAGTGATTGAATTTTTTTCCGTGTCTCATTTTTTTAAATGCTATTTAACTTGAATAAAGAACTAGTCTTTATCTAATTTATATTTTGATAAATCCATTCCGAAGGTTAAATTTTTAACTGCTACTAGTTCGTCTAGTTCTGTTAAAGATTTTTTACCGAAGTTACGGAACTTCATTAAGTCATGTTTATTAAAAGAGACAAGGTCTCCTAATGTATCCACTTCAGCAGCTTTAAGGCAGTTTAATGCTCTTACAGATAAGTCCATGTCAACAAGCTTAGTTTTAAGCAATTGTCTCATGTGTAATGATTCTTCATCATACGAATCTGTTTGTGCGATTTCGTCAGCCTCAAGAGTTATTCTCTCATCAGAAAACAACATAAAGTGGTGAATTAATACTTTTGCAGCCTCAGTAAGAGCATCTTTAGGATTAATAGAACCATCAGTTTTAATTTCAAAAACTAATTTTTCATAATCTGTTTTTTGCTCTACACGGAAATTTTCAATTGTATATTTCACGTTTTTCACGGGAGTAAAAATAGAATCTGTGAAGATAGTTCCAATAGCAACATTCTGCTTTTTGTTTTCTTCAGCAGGAACATATCCTCTTCCTTTTTCAATTGTTAATTCCATATTGAAATTAACTTTTGCATCTAGATTACAGATTACTAATTCTGGGTTCAAAATTTGAAAACCAGAGATGAATTTTTGAAAATCACCTGCAGTAATTTGCTCTTTACCAGTTAAAGATATAGTTACTGATTCGTTATCTATGTCTTCAATTTGACGTTTAAAACGTACTTGTTTAAGACTAAGTATAATTTCAGTAACATCTTCAACAACTCCAGGAATAGTAGAAAATTCATGCTCAACACCTTCTATTTTTGTAGAGGTGATTGCATATCCTTCTAGAGCGGAAAGTAAAACTCTTCTAAGTGCGTTACCAACTGTCAATCCGTAACCAGGTTCTAAAGGTCTGAATTCAAACTTACCTTCAAAATCGGTTGAATCGATCATGATAACTTTATCGGGCTTTTGAAAATTAAATATTGCCATAATTTAGAATAGTGTCAATTATTATTTGTTGTACAACTCTACGATTAATTGTTCTTTGATGTTTTCTGGAATTTGTAATCTAGCAGGCACAGAAACGAAAGTACCTTGTTTAGTATCGTTATTCCATGTAATCCACTCATATACATGACTAGAATTAGACAAAGAGTGTTCAATCGATTCTAAAGATTTAGATTTTTCACGAACAGCAACTACATCACCTGGTTTAAGGTGGTAGGATGGAATGTTTACTAATTCTCCATTAACAGTAATGTGACGGTGAGAAACAATTTGACGGGCAGCTCTTCTAGAAGAAGCTATTCCCATCCTAAAAACTACATTATCTAAACGAGCTTCGCATAATTGTAAAAGGATTTCCCCTGTTACACCTTTAGAAGCAGCTGCTTTTTCAAATAAGTTTCTAAATTGTTTTTCCAGAATACCATAAGAATATTTCGCCTTTTGTTTCTCCATTAACTGGACAGCGTATTCTGATTTTTTACCTCTTTTTTTAGCCATCCCATGTTGTCCGGGTGGGTAATTTCTTTTTTCGAATGCTTTATCAGCTCCGAATATTGCCTCGCCAAATTTACGAGCAATTTTTGTACTTGGACCAGTATATCTTGCCATTTTAAAATTGTTTTGAGATAGAGATTATGAATTCAGGTCAATAAATCCTTCGATAATCTTTGATCTTTCTCTGTTATACTATAAATTATACTCTACGTCTTTTAGGAGGACGACATCCGTTGTGCGGCATTGGAGTAACATCAATGATTTCTGTTACTTCTACTCCACTATTATGCAAAGATCGGATGGCAGACTCGCGTCCGTTTCCTGGTCCTTTCACATAAACTTTTACTTTTTTAAGTCCAGCTTCTAATGCTACCTTGCTGCAATCTTCAGCTGCCATTTGGGCAGCATAGGGTGTGTTCTTTTTAGAACCTCTAAAACCCATTTTACCTGCAGAAGACCAAGAAATAACGTCACCTTTTTTGTTTGTTAACGAAATGATGATGTTGTTAAAAGTCGCATTAATATGAGCTTCCCCTGTAGATTCAATAATAACTTTACGTTTTTTTGTACTTGCTTT
>CANGWK010000019.1 GCA_947457615.1 Flavobacteriaceae bacterium | reverse complement strand
TTTACTCATGTCTGTTATTTTGTTTGCCATAATCCGTTTTTTTTAACGAATTTATGGTTCTAACAACATGAAAAAAGTGGGTAGTTTTTTATTGCCAAATTAACCTCAAAATTAGGTGGTCAATTTGCTCCGGAAATGGTGGTCAATTTGCTCCGGAAATGGTGGTCAATTTAGACTGGAAAGTGGTGGTCAATTTGACCGGATTTTCCACTAAAGACCACACTACATTAGTAGCTGCAATAAAAGCAGCCGATTTAGTAACTACATTAAAAGGGAAAGGGCCATTTACAGTATTTGCACCATCAAACAGTGCATTTAATAAGTTGCCAAAAGGGACTTTGGATAAGCTATTAAAACCAAAAAGTAAAGCAGCCCTAGTTAAATTGTTGACTTACCACGTTGTTGCAGGAGACTTAAAAGCATCTGATGTTTTGGCAGCAATTAAAGCAGGAAAAGGAAAAGCTGTTATTAAAACTATACAGGGTGAAAACTTAACTGCTAGTTTACAAAATGGTAAAGTAATTTTGACCGACTCAAAAGGCGGTAAAGCAACCGTTACAACTACTGATTTAGTTGCAAGCAATGGAGTAATCCACGTTATTGACTCAGTAGTAATGCCAAAATAATGTAGACTTAACCTAGAAAAAGACTGTTTTCAATTGAAAACAGTCTTTTTTTTTGACTATATCTTAAAGTATTTTATTTGTGCTAATTTTTCTTTATAAAAATTTAGAAATTCACTAATAATGGCGATTTTTTATTAATATTTTATTTAATATTTTTATTGAGTTAATTCTAAATTAAATTATATTTTTTTTAGATTTAAATCGGAAATTTGGTATTATATATTGAATTTTCCTCTCTAAAATCTGTATTTTTTCCTGTCACATTGTATTTATAAATTTAATCACCGTAATAAGAGTCAACAGCTACTGTATCCGCTACAGCAGGCGCTGTTAGATCATATTCTGGTTCTTGGTATTCTTCAATTTCAGGAGTATCTTTTGAATCAGTAATTTGTCTTAACACATCAGAAAGATCAATCGCATTATTATAAATTAAAACAGCTGGTTTGTTGCTATTATTGCATGATAAAACTATTTGTTGTCCTAATCCATTTTTGTAAATTGAGGTATAATACCCCTTGTAATATCCTTTTTTAATTAGTTTACTACCTGATAATTTAACTTCATAAGCTTTTATAACAGATTCGGCCTTGCCATATGCATTTCCAGATAAATTAATAGTATAAAGGAATCCTGTTGGTTTTTCATTTGAAACCACATATTCATAGGTATTTGGATCCATCATCCTCATATTACCAAATATTGTAAATGAATAGGCTGCATTATTATTAATTTTTTTATTTGTAATTACTTCTTGCTCGTCTCCGTAATAATTATCTCCTGAAATTTTTAATTTAGAAATGATGGAATTATAGTTATCATTATAATTAATACCCTCCGGAAGTTTATCAATGCTAGCAGCGTTTATAATAGATTCAACATCTAAGTAATCAGTCATAACCATGTCAAATTCACTTTGATCATCAAATAATTTAAACAAATCGTTAGAAATATTATCAAATTGAGGATTTACTTTATACTTACCCTCTTGATCAATTAATCCATATTTACCACCTAAATTAACTACAGCAACTTTCCCAATAAAACTCCAAGCTTTATCAAATTGAGGATTGATATTTATTTTTCCTTCCTTATCAACATACCCCCATTTACCCGCGCTTTTTATACAAGCTAACTTACTGCCTTTAAAAGTCTGGCCATCTTCAAATTGCGGATTAATCACAAATTTAGCATCTTTATCACACCAGCCTATTTTACTGTCTTGAGCAATAATAAATAAGTCCCCATCAACTTTTGCTGCATTAAATTGGGGATTAATAATATAAGTACCTTTAGCATCTATAACTCCGTCCTTTCTATTTAAAGACACAACAGCCTTTCCATCAACAAATTCAGAGGCATTATCAAATTGATAGTTTATAATTATTTTACCTGTATTGTCAATATAACCCCATTTACCTTCTTTATTGGCAACCGCACATTTACCTTCTTTAAATCTCCCTACGATTTGAAATTGAGGATTTATTTCTTGATTTCCTGATTTGTTTACAAATCCCCATTTTACTTTAGTAACTGAAGTTGTGTCAACAACTGAAAATGCGGCTAAACCATCAGAAAATAATTTAACTTCTTGAGCATCTTTCATTGTGAATTTGATTTCACCACTTTTATCAATTGCAGATGGAGAAGAATTGTCCGATATTACCCAAGCTATTCCTTCTTGAAAAACAGTGGCGCTTTTATAAATTGCATTAATTACCATTTTTCCTTTCATGTCAATGAATCCCCATTTTCCTTCTTCACCATTATCATTTGATAATTTTACTAAAGCTAAATCTTCACGAAACGCCGAGGCTTCTGAAAATTGTGGATTTATTGCAATTTTACCTTCTAAATCAAAATAACCATATTTATCCTTTTCTAAATAAGGAATTAGTTCTAATTTATCTGAGGATTTAAATAAATTACAACCTAAGAGAGTTGTAAATACAATTGATAAAACAATAATTTTTTTCATAAAACAATAATTTAAGTAGATTAATTTTTTAATTTCTTTACTTCATTTTTAATATATTTTTTATCCTCACCATTGTATCTTTTACTTAGGCCAATATTAATTGAAATCCCTGCTTTTGCATATAATTTAATAACATCTTTGCCATCTGATAAACCAGTTACATCAGCAGTTAAATGAATAAAATTAAATGGAATTCTAAATCCAATAGTTGAACATAAATAATTAGTTTGTTTGCTTACTTTGCTAAAATCAGATTTTATTTCGGGTAAAGTTTCATTAACAGCTCCAATGTTGAATTGAAAAAAGCGACGCCAAATATAACTTACCTCCAATTGGATTAATCTGCTTGGGGTATATACAAAAGTTCCACCTAACGAAGAAGTTGTATTATTTTGAAAATTATAAGTTGACAAATCTAAATACCCTGCTTTTAACCCAATTTGAGAGTAGGAGAATTTATGTTTAGAATTCAATTCATTTTGCTTCTCTTTAATATTTATTTTGCGATATAATCCTACTTGATAATAGGGTAACGGTTTGCTAATATCAATTTTAGAAATGTCCAATTTAGTAGGTTGAAGTGAATTTTTATTTTGAACAATTTCAGGTATATGTGACGCACTATAATTCAATTCAATAACATATCTAGTAGATCTTGAATCTTTTAATTCTTGTTTCTTTTTTGCTTGAATTAAATCTTCAATCCTTTCAAGTAAATTTTGTAACTCTCTATTATCAGGGTAGGATATTAGATTATTTTTACAATCAATTGCTGCTTGATCATAATTTTTTTCATAAATATAGTTTTCAATAGTAATAACTGAATTTTCGATGATAATTTTATCTAATTCAAATTTAACCTTATTAAAAGCATTGCTGTTAACATAAGAATATTTAGATATTTGATCAATTAGATTGGTACTTTCAGTTATGGAATTATTTTTTATTAATTTATTAATTTTATCAATAGTTTCATTAAAAAATAATTTAATTATATTTTTTTGTTTTTCTTTATATAAAGTTTCTTTTTTAATGTCAATTGCAATTAATTTATCTAAAATAATAATTGCATCTGAATATTCTTTATTTATTTCTTTTGAGTTAAGGGATAGAGATAATTTATCAACCCATTTTTGATTGTAATCCTTTTTTTTATCTAACACCTTTATATTAGTTGGATCATACAATAAAGCATCGTTTAATTTATCCATAATGTTTTCAAAGCCAGCTTCTCTTTGGTACATTATGTCTGCTTCGTTAATCAAACTATCAATTTTCATTTTATCATAACCATATTTCACGTTCAATTGTAAAAATAAACTTGATAAAGTGTTAAAAGCATTAGTTATCGATCCAAATTCTAGCGAATTAGGATCTGAAGCAGATAAAATGGTATAAATATCCAGATCTTCTTGAATAGTTTTAAATTCAGTATTCAAATCACCAAATGGAGAAATACCCTCTTCTTTATCATGTGATAAATAATAATTAATGTTATTTTTTAATGATCCAATATTTTCATTTAAAATAGAATAATAACCATTAATTAAATCTGATTTTTTTACATAAATCATCATGGATATTTTCTTGTTTTCTATAAAAGATTCTTCCTTTTTATCCATTAATTTAGCAGACGCGGATTGCGAAGTTTCTCTAATTACAGAAGATATATAATCAATTTTAGTATTATCTGTTTGCAAATCAGTCGAAGCTGTACGAATCGATATTTTATCCTGAATTTGTTTTACTAATTGATTTTCAAGCTCATTCCTGAACTCCTTTTTGATTTCTTCTTTTGATTTAGAAGAAAAATATTCTATTTTTTTTTCATTAAACACCAAATAATATTTGTCTTTTGGAAAATAATTATTTCTATAAGAATCGCTCAACCACAAAGGGGGTTGATTATTTTTATTAAGAGTTGAAGAACAAGAAGTTAATATGTAAAGTGCTAACAATAGAATAAGTGATTTGTTCATATTAATTTTCGTTAAAGTTATTGTTAAAAGTTTCTCTATATTCAACTTTGTTTTGACATAATGCCTTTATTTTTGAATTAGAAATTTGTTTATTAAGTGCATTCGAAACATCTTCTTTACTCAATTGTAATCCAAGCCAGTTAGTGTACGTTTTTTCAGTATTTTTAAAAACTTTTTCTTTCGCTATTACAATATTGCTAATTAATTGTTCTGTAGAATTATTTTGCATTCTTTCCGCTTCAGATTTAAAATCGATATTTCCTTCGATATTATCTTGTTTTGCATAATCCACAATAAAACTTTTTACTTTAACAATTAAAAGTTTTGCAATTTCAGTAACTTCGTTTTTAAATGCTAATTCTTTTGCAAAAGGCATGTCTGGAATTGATCTTTGGGCTATTGATTTAAAATAAGTTTTATCAGAAGTAATATTAGTTATTGGCAACATGATTTCTGAGATATTCTCTGTTACAGATATTTTTTTTGTTCCACAGTAAGAAAGTGAAAAAACAGTAATTAATAGTAACAATTTTATTAAAATAAGTTTCATAAATGAGATTCTTATGGTTAATTAAGAATATTTTTATCGCAAATATATTATTTTTTTAGGTCATCTAATACGATTTACATATTAATGATTTAATTTAATTACAATAATAATATTTAATTTACACGTTCAAAAGTAGTTTTCTATTTTTTAAAACGCCTAAATAATTATTGTTCTTCATGATTTTAAAATAGAGATTGTTTTCTAAATTAAAATAAAAATTAAACATTAATAAATTGTAAGTTCTAATTAAACTTTATATTTTAATTTGATCTAATTTATATTTTTTTATTGTATTATTAAGTAGGTTTTTCCATATTCTAGAGTTACCAGAATAACCATTATTTCCAATCGATTCCACCCATAAATTATATTCTTTAGAGTTTTTTAATTTTGAATAATACTTTTTGGAAGAAATTAATTCACAAAAATCTTTGTAAGAATTATAATCATTGGAATATTGCTTATATTTTGAATGAAAATTTGCATTATTGGGGCCTACAATACCAAAATGATTATTAAGATTTTTTGCCACCTTTGATTTTCCAGCTCCGGATTCGATAATAGCGACACCCAATATAATTTCAACTGGTATAGAATATTGTTTTGAAAATTCTACCGCCATATTTTGATTTTTATTTATATAATCCTGTGTAACTTTATTTTGGGAAAATAAAAATTGGGAGATTAAAAAAATTGATAATACTAATATTCTTTTCATAGTTATTATTTATTTAGTGAGAAAAAATTATATTTAAATTGAACTTTAACATTTAATATTTTATTTTTTTATTGTTCATTAAATAATTTATGATAATAAATTAAAAATGAACAATATATGAACCAAGAACTCCAGATTTTTAAAATAATATATGATTATTTTAAAAAACAATTATTTAATAAGTAACACTTGGTTTGGTTTAATTAAATTATTACGCAATTTATTTCGTTTTTTAAGTGTGACTAAACTGATATGAAACTTCTCTGCAATTTTCCCTAGATTATCTCCATTTTTAACTTTATACATTATTTTTTTTGTGTTTTTAGGAGTAACCTTTGGTAGAGATTTTTTTTCAATAATAATGTCTCCTTTAATAGTGACATCTTTAATAGTGTCATCTTTAATAGTTTCAACCTCTATTGGATCATCATAATTTAATCCATTATTTTTAGTATTTTCTTTTAAATAGTTATAGGTTGCTTTTAATGCTTCAACTAATAAAGTTCCTTTTAATTCTGATCCTTTTCCATTTAAATGTATACCATCGTTCATTGTTAATTTGTTTTCTTGCCAAATATTCATTGAATGCGATCCTCCCGAAATTAAATACCAATCCCAAAAACCGCATTTATTTTCATAAGCGATATTTTTTATCATTTGAGAGAATAACTTACTTGCAGTAACATTTATTTTTTTATAATTCATGTCTTGAGCAGAAGTTAGAATTATTGATGCTCTAGGGTTTGCTTTTTTTACCTTGGTTATTACTTGTTGGATTTCAGATATTAATTGTTCAGGTATAGAATTGGTATATAAAAAATCATTTGTGCCGTAATCGACAATAACCAAATCTGGATTTAAAAAAGTTGCTTCTTCTTCAAATTTTTCTTCAAATAGTACCGATTTATATTGACAAGCACCAACCCCTGCATTGTGCCATGTAGAAAAATCATTATCTGAATTAGACAAAGACATGCCGTAAAGTATAAATTGATTTTGCTTTTCATTAGTTTTATTTAGTGACAATTGAATAGACTGGTATTTTGTAGGCAATTGGTATTTGGAAATATCACCTAATTTTGATATTAAAACTGCAGGAATGGAATCTGCTATAAAAATTGGATCATAACTATCCTCGCTATTTTGAGAAAAAACTGTTAATATACTGTTTTGTGGAGAAGGAGAGCTATTGAATGTAATTTTAAAGGTGGCGTTATTGTCTAGTGTTTTGGCAGTCATTCCGCGTACTCCAAGAGGAAGTTTAGGCGGAATCATATAGCTTTTACTGAATTCCCATATTCCTTTATGAGTTGATTTGTAAAAACTAGCATCATAAGTTTTAACGATTGAAAAAGGCTGTATTAAGCCAATCCCTCCATCTCCTAATAATTGTTGAATTAATTGCCTGCATTTGTTAGGTAAATTTTCATTTTGAAGATGGCTATCACCTAAGTGTAAAACCGAAAACCGTTTTTTTGAATCCCAAGCAGAATAAAAAGTTTTTAAGACTGTTGAATCTTTAAATTGAATTGCATTATAATCTTTTTTAAGGAATGCATGATCAGTTAATTGGCCGTGTAATAAAACATTGGCCATCATAAAAAATACAACAGTAAAGATATTAAATTTATTTTTTATCATTTTTTGGATTTACTAAGGAATCTTTTTTTATTTTGATGGGTTCTTTTTTAGTGGGCTTAAATGAAAAATTAGAATTTAAAAATTTAGACTCTTGAGAGGTAGTGAATGATGAATTAAGTACAAATACGTTATGAGCAAAAATTAAATTATTTATTCCATATTTTTTCATGATAGTTTTAATATTATACTTTAAATATCTATAATCAACTACAAATACTTCTTCGAAATGCGCGCAAAGAAAAGGTGTAAAAGCATTTCCGTAGGAATCTTTTATAATTAATATTTTTTGTCCATTTTTCACATCCGATTTTATTCGCATTAGAGGAAAATCTCCTCCTAAAAAAACGCCATACGAATTACCACCTTTTGCATATTCCGCATATAATTTGGTTGCTTTTTCAGAAGATAAATTTTCGTTAAAATAGGTCGCCTTTGTTACATTAGGAATTTTAAAATACTCTACATAATCCTTATTTTGTTTTAAATCTTCGCTACGAGTATAATAATATAAAGTCCCTAGAAAGTCTTTTATTTTTTTAATTTCAAATTTATCGATTGATAAAGGATTAATTCCTGCCGAATTACAAAAAGCCAAATAAGCATAATAAGCTCCACGTCCCGTCCAATGGTGATCTGTGTTGAATTGAATATATTCATTTTGATGTTTTTTTAATTCATCATAGGCATTAACACATTTAATAGTCGAATTCATGTTACTGTATAAGTAATTTATACTGGTTTTTTCTCTATCCTTTTTAAAAGACGGCGGTAAATTAAAATCCGAACCAATAGGGATTGCCATACAATAAACCGTAACATTTGGTCCAAGATCAGTTTTATATTTTTCAACTAAAGTTGCAAAATTGCTCAAACTTTTCTGAGAACCACTAAAAATCTGAATAGCTTTTTTCTTATAAACAATTACCGAGTTAATGTTTTCATAGGTCTCATTTGCATCCTCGGTTGAGACAGAATCTTTAGCTGTTTCTGGGACTATTTCATTATTTACTTCAATATTGCTAATAGGTTTATTATTTTTTATTACTCTAGATTGGGGCAATGCTTTTGATTTGTTAAAATACTGTATTTCATCATTTTTAATACCTTTAAATTTTTTAAATTCAGAGGCTATTTCAATAATTTCATTTCGATAAATAAAATTATCAGAATAATACAAATCAATGTCTTTAAAGTATTTTCCAGAAAATAGATTTTCTTGGGTTATTATTGGGAATTGTTTTAATAATCTTTTTTCATCTTGAGATATTTTTTCTTTTGGATATACAATAAAAAGTACTCCTACGATAATCAAGATGAATACAAAAACAATAGAATTTAATTTAGAATATAGGTTTAAAAAAAAAGTTTTCATAATTAAAATCTGAAGTAAATAAAAGGATTGTATGAACTCCCAACTAATAATATTACAGAACATGTCAATAAAACCATATTGAGTATTATCGTAATTAAAGGAATAAAATGTTTTAATAAAGATATAGAATTAATGTATTTATAAAACCAATTATATATAGGTACAGAAAGTAAAATAGCTAATCCAAGCCAATATATATTTTCAAAAAACATATTTTTTACTTCTAGATTATAGAGATTCTGATTTGTTAAATTAAAAATTAACTTAATAAAATATATTAACTGATTAATGTCAGTAAAGTAAAAAATAGCCCATCCAATTATTATAAAAAACAAAGCATAAATATGACTCACAATTTTAGGTAGTCGCTTTAAAATATTTAATAATATCGATTTTTCAATTAGCAATAGTATTCCAAAATATAATCCCCAAATAATAAAATTCCAACTAGCACCGTGCCATAAGCCTGTTAATCCCCAAACAATAAAAATATTTCTAAATTTATATCTTTTATTGCCACCAAGTGGGATATAAACATAGTCCTTAAAAAAAGTACCTAACGAGATGTGCCATCTTCTCCAAAAATCAGTAATTGAAGTGGATATGTAGGGATACTTAAAATTTTCATGATAGTGAAATCCAAACATCCAACCCATTCCAATAGCCATGTCAGAATAGCCAGAAAAGTCGAAATAAATTTGTATGCTGTAGGTAAATATACCTAGCCAGCCTCCTAAAACAGTTAAATTTGATATGTCATTTGTTAAATAATGAGAACAAATTTCACCTGCGATATTTGCGATACAAACTTTTTTGAAAAGACCTATGCAAAATCGTGAAACACCATTATTGAAATCACTCCAACTAAAAATTCGTTCATTAATTTCTTTTGCAATATGAGAATACCTAACAATAGGTCCTGCAACTAATTGATGGTAAAGAGATACAAATAACAGGAAATTTAAAAATGATTTCTGAGCTTTAACCTCTCCTCGATAAACATCTATGGTGTATGAAATAGTTTGAAAAGAATAAAAAGAAATTCCGATAGGCAACAAAAATCCTGGTTCTTTGAAATTTAAATGCGTCAATGCATTAACATTTTGCACAATAAAATCGGAGTATTTAAATGTTATAAGTAGCCCTAAATTAAATACTAAAGTACTGTATAGCCCTAATTTTGCAATTGGCTTGCCTAAATATTTATCTATAAATAAGCCGTTTAAATAATCTACCATTGACGAGGCAAGTAATAAGCCAACCCAAATTGGCTCTCCCCAGGCATAGAAAATTAATGAAAAAATAACCAATATTAAATTTTTTATTTTCCTATTTTTTACAGAATAATAAAAAATTATATTTAATGGCAGAAATAAAAAAATAAAAAACAGACTTGAGAATACCATAAAAAATTATTCATATTTAAGTATTTTCAAAATCATTTGTATGAAAAATCTTAAATTTTTTCCCAAAAATAATAATTTTTATTTCTTATTTTAGAAAAATAATTTATTTTAATACGAATTATATTTACCACTTTTTAAAACACATTAATAACTTGAACTAATTCCCTTGCATATCCAATACAACTTTAATTACGGACTATGAAAATGCAGTTAGATTTTTTTAAAAATTATTCCAAATATTAGTGAACTTAATTATGTTTAGTAGGGCACTTTAAATAATTTTTCTCACATTCATGAGTTCAGGGGTTCAAATCTTCTATTTTTAATATAATATTTTCAAGATTATAATATGTATCTCGATTTCAATTAAAATTCTTCCGAAAACAGTAAATATCATTTAGATATTTATTTATTTGTTAATTATTAAAGTGTTATGCTATAATGGTTTTAATTCATCTTATGTAATAAAGAATAATTATTTAATTTAATCTTAATGAAGCTTGATGTTTCGTTAATTTTTTATTTAAATTGAAAATTAGACTTTATTTTTTTAATGTATGAATCAAATGTTTGAATTTAATGAGGTATAATCTTGTATTTCCTTAGTTAAAAGTTGAATTGTTGTTTTAATATATTTTAAATTCACATAATTTTTATTTACTAAATGATTATTAATACATCCAAATCCTTTTAGAAGGGTTGATGAAAATGAATATTAATCAGTTGAAAAAATTAAAAAAATGCTATAATTAATGATTATTTTACGGAATACTTTCACATTTAATAAATAAATAATTTTAATTTAAAACTTTTAGACCTAACATAAAGCTTTTTGGAAGTATTTATTAAATAAATAAAAAAAACAATTTTTTAAAGTAACAAAACTTTATTTTTCTTATTTTCGTAAAAAATATTTTTCAATTTAATTAAATCAAGATGAAAAAAGTAATGTCAATTATTGTAATTGCAGCTTTCTTAGTTGCTGGAAAGGGAAGCGCTCAACAAAATCCAAATGCTGCTGTTATAGCAAGACAAAATGCTCAAACAGTAGCTAAAGTTAAAAATTCAGATGCGATTCAAAAACAAGCTAAAGCTAAAAATGCAGAAGTTGCTAGATATGGATATGGAGCTGCAAAAAAATAAATAAGAAATCTACTTTTATTTAATTAATCCATTTCAATTTTATAGTCTGCCTCGTATAGTGTCTAACTTTTTGGGGCAGTCTAAATTTTAGGGATTTGTGGTAAATGTTATATTTTTATTGAAGTGTTATTTAAAGAATAATAATTTTTTTTAATTTACTATTATTCATCCTCGCCGTCTTCATCTTCTTCTTCATATTTTTCAGATGAGTCTATCTCATCTTCATCTACATCGTCTGAGCCATCTTTATCTTTTAATAAATCTTCATCTTCTTCATCATCGTCACTTGGCAAATCGTCATCGTCTAAATCAAGTCCTTTAATAGGGTCAATTGGTTCGATTACTGTGGCTAAATCATCATCTTCATCAAATTTTTCCATTCGATTAGCTAATTTGGTACTTACTTTTACTAAGTAAATAGTATCTTCAGTTTTAACTTCTACTGCCTCAATAAGTTCATTTTTTGCATTTCTAAAACGGATAATGTCACTATTGTCATATCCATCAGGAAACTTCTCAACTAATAAGTTTAAAATATCGCCTGTAAGTTTAACATAATCAACAATAATTCTTTTCATAAATTTGAAATTATAAATCTAATAAATAAGCAAAAATTAATGGTGCAACAATTGTTGCATCGGATTCTATAATAAATTTTGGAGTATGAACATCTAATTTTCCCCACGTTATTTTTTCGTTAGGAACTGCTCCAGAATATGATCCGTAGCTAGTTGTAGAGTCGGAAATCTGACAGAAATAACTCCAAAAAGGGACATCGTGCATTTCCATGTCTTGGTATAACATTGGTACCACACATATTGGAAAATCTCCTGCAATTCCACCACCTACTTGAAAGAAACCCAATCCTTTTCCAGTAGAATTTTCAGGATACCAATCTGCTAACCACATCATATATTCTATTCCGCTTTTCATTGTAGTAGGTTTGAATTCCCCTTTTATACAATACGAAGCAAAAATGTTACCCATGGTACTGTCTTCCCAACCTGGTACTACAATAGGTAAGTTTTTTTCAGCAGCTGCAATCATCCAGGAATCTTTAGGATCAATTTCATAATATTGCTCAAGGACTCCAGAGTTCAACATTTGATACATAAATTCATGCGGAAAATAACGTTCTCCTTTAGAGTCGGCATTGTTCCAAATGTTAAATAAATGTTTTTGTAATCTTCTAAAAGCCTCTTCCTCTGGTATGCAGGTATCGGTAACTCTATTATAATGATTTTCTAATAAATCCCATTCGTCTTGAGGACTTAAATCTCTATAATTTGGTACTCTTTTATACGAATTATGCGCTACTAAATTCATAATATCCTCTTCAAGGTTGGCTCCTGTACAAGAAATAATATGTACTTTATCTTGACGAATCATTTCTGCGAGGGATTTACCTAACTCCGCAGTACTCATTGCTCCAGCAAGTGTAATCATCATTTTTCCGTTTTCTAGAAGGTGTTGTTCATACCCTTTCGCAGCATCTACAAGAGCTGCAGCATTGAAATGAAGATAATTTTTTTCTATAAACTGACTTATTGGTCCTTTACTCATTTTTGTTGTTTGTTTATGTGATGTACACTTGGCTCAAAGGAAAACTAATTTTTTTAAAATTAAAAATATTTTTTTATAAAATATCGCTTAAAAGTTTCATTGTTTCGTTCAATAATTATTAAAAATTCTCACATTTGTTTGAGATTTTTTTAAGTAGTTGAATTTGAATCTATTTAAGTTTACTGTTTTAAAAAGTGTAATTAATATTTTCGACAAAATGCAATAGTTTATACTTAGATAAATAGTTTATTTTTTAGCATATCCTAAAATTTTCAATACATCATCTGCTGTTTGTTGCTCCGAAAAAACTTCGGTAGCCAGAATTCCGTTTTCATCTCTATCTATTAAGATGTGTTTTGGTTGTGGAATTAAACAGTGGTGCAATCCGCCAAATCCACCAATGGTTTCTTGGTAAGCGCCAGTATTGAAAAAACCTATATAAAGTGGTTTTTCTTTATTATATTTAGGGAGATAAATTGCATTCATATTTTGTTCCGAGTTGTAATAATCATCACTATCGCAGGTCATTCCTCCTAGGAGGACTCTTTCATAGGTGTCATTCCAACGGTTTACGGCTAACATTATAAAACGTTTGTTAATTGCCCATGTGTCTGGTAAAGTAGTGATAAATGAACTGTCTATCATGTTCCAGGCTTCTCTGTCATTTTGTTGTTTTTGATACAAAACTTGGTAAATAGCACCTCCAGATTCTCCGACTGTAAACGAACCAAATTCAGTAAAAATATCCGGAACATCTACTTCGGCCTCATCACAAGCAATTTTAACTTGATTGATAATTTCATCAATCATGTATTGGTAATCGTATTCAAATGCTAAAGAATTTTTTATAGGAAAACCTCCTCCAATATTTAATCCGTTAAGAGTAGGACATTCTTTTTTTAAGGCAATATATACTTTGATACATTTTACCAATTCGTTCCAATAATAAGCATTGTCATTTATTCCTGTATTGATAAAAAAGTGAAGCATCTTCAACTCTAATTTATCATTTTCTTGAATTTGTTTTTTGTAAAATTGAACTATGTTCTTATATCCAATTCCCAAACGAGAAGTATAGAATTCAAATTTTGGTTCTTCTTCAGCCGCAATACGGATTCCAATTTTAAATTTTCCTTTTATTTCTGCTTGTAATAAATCCAATTCTTCATAATTATCAATAATCGGAATTGTATTCTTATGCCCATTATTTATTAGTCGTGCAATATTTGTAATATATTGGTCTCTTTTGAAACCATTGCATATTATGTAGGTGCTTTTATTTATTTTACTATTTTCTAATAAATTTTCAACTATGTTAATGTCAAAAGCAGATGAGGTTTCAATATGAATATTATTTTTGAACGCTTCATTCATAATATATTCAAAATGGGAACTTTTAGTACAATAACAGTAATAGTATTTACCATTGTATTTGTTTTTTTCCATTGCAGAACGAAACCAGCTTTTAGCTTTATTGATGTTATTGGAAATTTGTGGTAAATAAGTAAATTTCAGTGGAGTGCCATATTGTTCCACCAATTTCATCAAATCTATTTGGTGAAATTGAAGGGCATTTTCTTTATTTAAAGTGAATTCTTCTTGTGGAAAATAGTAAGTTTGGTTAATTAAGTCGAAATATTTAGTGTTCATTTTTGTAGATTAAGAGGATTAAAAAGTGTTTTTAAACAAAGGTTAATCTAAAATTCAAACTCTAATATTTGCATAAGCAATAGGTAAATCTAGTGTTATTGATTCAATAATGATAAAAATAGAAACCTCCGAAGTTTTTTTGGAATTAAAAAAACTTAGGGAATTTGCTTGAAAACAAATTAGGTTTTCCTGCAAAAAAAATGGAGATTTTTTCGGATTTTTATTTTTAATCATCACGGCAAATGTAAAAAATAAAATAAGTGAAATGGAAAATTTTTATTAAAAATTATTTTAACTTTTATAATCATTAAAACTTCTGATTATTAGATCATTACTTGCGTCTTGATTTAATATTATGGTGCCAATGTTTTTTATTAGAGCAAATTGAACTTTTCCATACTCATTTTTCTTGTCGTGAATCAGAAGTCTTATTATAGATTGAACGTCATTTTCAGAAAATGAATGCTTTCCAAAAATTGCTAAAAGAGTATTTTTTATTTCTTTAAATTCAACTTCAGACAGCCTATTTTGTTCTTTAGAAATATAACTCTCAAGAATCATTCCTATAGCTACAGCTTCACCATGAAGCAGTGGAGTAGGGGTTTCAAGAAGATGACTTTCAATTGCATGGCCTAATGTATGACCAAAATTCAATGCTTTTCGAATTCCGTTTTCCGTTGGATCTTGTAGTACAATTTCATTTTTTATTTCAACCGAACGATAGATTAAATTATCTAAATCGTCAAAATTTAAAGTGTTTAAATTTAAAAAATTGTTCCAATAATTTTTGTCATAAATCAAACCATGTTTTAGCATTTCTGCAAGTCCAGATCGCATTTGTATTTGTGGAAGCGATTCTAGAAAATTGGTATCTATTATAACAATTTTAGGAATAGAAATCACTCCAATTTGGTTTTTTAAAGTTCCTAAATCCACGCCGTTTTTCCCCCCAATTGCCGCATCTACCATTCCTAATAAAGTAGTTGGCATATTAATAAATTCAATTCCTCTTTTAAATGTTGAAGCAATAAATCCGCCTAAATCTGTAATCACGCCTCCACCAAGATTGATTAAAACACTTTTTCTATCGGCACCTAAATCTGAAAGTATAGACCAAACTTCGGAGCAGGTAGAAATGTTTTTCATCCCCTCCCCAGCTTCAATTTCTATTATTTCAATTCGAATTTCAGTTGCTAATTGAGATAGAAGTTTTGGCAAACAAAATTCATTTGTATTTTCATCAACAAGAATAAAAATTGAAGAATAGTTGGTATCAATTAGGATTTGATGAATTGCTTCATAACCGCTTTCGTTGAAATGGATAGAATATCCGTTGGCTTGGATTGATTGCATAATTTCTTTAAAATTTAAACAAAAATAGACATATTATTTTACTACAGTTAAACGAATATTCACTATTTTTGTTTAATATTTTAAAGTAATAGTTAAACAGTGTATTTTGAAAACAGTAATAGCTCCTCTAGAAACTACTAATTTTACGGAAATTCAAATAGATAGAATTATTGAAATGGCTTGGGAAGACCGCACCCCTTTTGATGCTATCAAGTACCAATTTGGATTGACCGAAGACAATGTAAAGGCTTTAATGAAAAAGCAGTTAAAGTTTAAAAGTTACAAATTATGGCGCGAAAGAGTTGAAAATTGTAAAACTAAACATGTGGCTAAAAGAGCGGACGGAATTGATAGGTTTAAATGCACACGCCAAAGAGCAATTTCAAACAATAAAATAACGAAACGTTAATTCGTTTTTAAGATAATTCATGGAAAACAAGAAACCCGATAATGTAGTTTTTTCTGAGGAAAATGGATATAATGCTAGCCTATTGCCATATGCTACCAATGTTGGTGCTCCTGCAATTAGAATGGATGATGTTGTTTCCTGGAAAAATAGAAATATTAGTACTGTAAACAAAGAATTTGAAAATAAGTTTAAAGAGCTTAAAAGTCAATACGAAAATTTGATGCAAGAATTTGAATTTAACGAATTGGTATATGGCGCGAAATTTTCTTTTGAACCAGTTATTGGCGAAATTTATCATTTATACACTGGAGATGACGGTGTCAATTTTTTATCATTGATTGCGCCACAAGAATGGAATAAAGAGCATGTTGGAACTTTCAAGCTCAACAGTGATAAAAAGTGGATAATCCTTAATGATAAAGCAACAAATTTCTATTAGACATTAGGAATGTAGTAATTCAATAGTACCAAATAATTCATTTCAATAACCCCAAATTGAATAAAAAGGCTATAAATATTGTTTGGTTCAAACGTGATTTACGTTTTACAGATCACGAACCGCTTTATTTAGCGCAACAAAGTCAAATTCCTATTTTGTTAGTTTACTTCTTTGAACCTTCTCTTATGGCTCACGACGATTCGGATGTGCGTCATTGGCGATTTGTATATGAATCAGTGAAAGAAATGCAATCCAAACTAGAAAAAAATTCTGCTGAAATCTATTTTTTTCATAACGAGGTACAAGTAGTTTTTGAAGAATTGATAAAAGAATATGACATTCAATCTGTCTTTTCGCATCAAGAAATTGGAAATAAAGTCAGTTTTGAGAGAGATATTTTTATGCAATCTTTTTTTGATACGAATAAAATACCATGGAAGCAATCTCAGATGCACGGAGTTATCCGGAAGTTGAAATCCAGAAGTGATTGGGACAAACGTTGGGAAAAGGTAATGCGAGCAACACCCAAAACTGTAGATAGTTCCACTTTAAATATAGTTAATTTACCTGCTGATTTGTTTTCCAAATTAAAAGGTAAAACGCTTCCGAAAGAAATTACCACTCGCAATATAAATTTTCAACAAGGCGGCGAATATTGGGCTTGGAGGTATTTAGATAGTTTTGTTAAAGAACGCTATGTTAATTATAGCAAGCATATTTCTAAACCAAGCTTAAGTAGAAAAGGATGTAGTAGATTGTCACCTTATTTGACTTACGGAAATATTAGTATGCGGATGATTTACCAATATACCAACCAGCATTATGAAACTTCCAAAAATAAAAGAGCCATTCTGAATTTTGTTTCTCGATTGCATTGGCATTGCCATTTTATTCAAAAATTTGAAGACGAATCTCGAATGGAGTTTGAGAATGTAAATCGTGCGTATAACTCTTTAGTCAAACCGAAAAACGATATGTATATTAAAGCTTGGCAAGAAGGTAAAACTGGAATTCCAATCGTGGATGCATGCATGCGATGTGTTGTAGCGACTGGCTATCTTAATTTTAGAATGCGGGCTATGGTGGTTTCGTTTTTTACCTTTAACTTATGGCAAGATTGGCGCGAATTACACTTTTTAGCGAGACAGTTTTTAGACTACGAACCCGGAATTCATTATCCACAATTACAAATGCAGTCCGGCACAACAGGTATTAATACGATTCGAATTTACAGTCCAATTAAAAACTCTGAAGAACACGACTCCGAAGGTGTTTTCATCAAACAATGGATACCAGAATTAGCAGAAATTCCAGTAGAATTAATACACGAGCCTTGGAAATTAAATGCTATTGAGCAACAATTTTACCGTTGTGAAATAGGTAAAGATTATCCGGAACCAATAGTTAATATTGACGAATCTCGAAAGTATGCTAGTGACATTGTTTGGAGTTTTAGAAAAAAAGACGAGGTAAAAGAAGAAGGAAATAGAATTTTAAAGAAACACGTATCCAATCCAAATAAACCTAAAAATGCGAGGAGTAAAAAAACAAAACCTGCCCAATAAGATTTGTGTTGTTTGCCAAAAACCATTTGCTTGGAGAAAAAAATGGGAAAAAGTTTGGGACGAAGTAAAATATTGTAGTGATAAATGTAGAATGAGTAAAATAAAATAGCCACTGATTCACAGATTAGATTTTAAATAAAAAAATCTGTGAATAAGAGGCAAATAAAAATAATAATGTCAAAAACCTTACGATTAATTCTAGGCGATCAACTAAATAGCAATCATTCTTGGTATAAAACTGTGGATGATTCGGTTGTTTATGTTCTAATGGAAATTCGCACAGAGACGGATTATGCCCAACACCATATTCAAAAAGTAGTTGGAATTTTTGCAGCTATGCAATTTTTTGCCGCAGCATTAAAATCTGAAAAGCATCAAGTTGAATATATTAAATTGAATGATGAAAATAATTTTCAGTCCTTTGAAAAAAATATTGAAAATCTAATTTCAAAGAATAATTTCACTCATTTTGAATACCAATTACCTGATGAGTATCGTGTAGATTTAATGTTGAAAAATCTATGCAATTCCATTTCAATTTCTAGTACCGCAGTAGATTCAGAACATTTTTTCACTTCTCGAAACGAATTAGGCAATTTTTTTGAAGGAAAAAAAACTTTTTTATTAGAAAGTTTTTATCGGTCGATGCGAAAAAAACACAATGTCTTGATGGAAGGCGATAAACCTTTAACGGGACAATGGAATTATGATGGTGAAAACAGAAAGAAATTACCTAAAAATCATAAGCCAATTCTACCTTTAGTATTTGATAATGATGTTTCTAAGGTTCTGGAAGAGATCACAAAAACGGATGTTAAAACCATTGGAACTATTGATGCTAAAAACTTTGTTTGGCCTATAAATAGAGAACAATCATTGCAATTATTAGACTTTTTTGCTACAGAATGTCTGCAACTTTTTGGAAGTTATCAAGATGCTATGACGCCAAACGAATGGTCTTTGTACCACTCTCGGATTTCCTTTTCAATGAATATCAAAATGATTTCACCTGTAGAAGTAATTGCTAGAGTAACTGAAGAATGGGAAAAACGACCAAGTGAAATTGAATACAACCAACTGGAAGGTTTTGTTCGTCAAATAATTGGTTGGCGTGAATACATGCGTGGAATTTATTGGCTAAAAATGCCCGAATATGCCACGATGAATTATTTTAATAATCAGGAAAAATTACCAGATTGGTTTTGGACAGGTAAAACAAAAATGACTTGCATGAAAGATGCCATCGACCAATCTTTAAATTATGCCTATGCACATCATATTCAAAGGTTAATGATTACTGGAAATTTTGCTCTTTTAGCAGGAATTCATCCAGATGAAATTGATGCTTGGTATCTAGGAATTTATATTGACGCATTCGAGTGGGTTGAAATCACCAATACCCGAGGCATGAGCCAGTTTGCCGATGGCGGAATTGTAGGCACCAAACCCTATGTGAGTTCCGCTACATATATTGATAAAATGAGTCACTATTGTGGTAGTTGTTTTTATAAAAAAGCACTTAAAGTTGGCGAAAAATCGTGTCCTTTTAATAGTATGTATTGGAATTTTTATGACAAAAACGAAGATAAATTGGCCAAAAATCCACGTATTGGAATGATGTATAAAGTATGGCAAAAAATGAAACCCGAAGATAAAACAGCGTTGTTAGAACAGGCAGATTATTATTTGAAAAATATAAATGAATTATGAAAACCTCAATAGTTTGGTTTAAAACCGATTTAAGATTGCACGATAACGAAACACTAATCAAAGCTATTTCGCAAAGTGATGCAATTATTCCGGTGTATTGTTTTGAAGAAACCCATTTTGAAACAACCCATTTTGGATTCAAGAAAACAGGAAGTTTTAGGACGCAATTTTTATTAGAATCCTTGTTAGATTTAGATAAGAATTTAAGAGCGTTAGGCTCTGGATTAATCGTTGTTAAAGGAAAGCCTGAAATTGAAATCCCTAAAATTGTTGCTCAATATAAAGCAGCGAAAGTATTTGCTAAAAGAGAGGTTTCTTATGAGGAAAAGCAAACCGAAGCATTGCTGAAAGAAGCACTTTTTAAAATAAAATGTGAGTTTGAAACCTTCAGCACCAGCACTCTTTATCATGCAGAAGATTTACCTTTTTCTATAAAAGAAATTCCCGATGTTTTTTCTAATTTCAGAAAAAAAACTGAAAAGGAATCTCCTGTAAGAAACGCTTTCGAAAAGCCGTCACTAATAAAGTCACCAGAATTGACGGCTATAGATTTGCCCACGTTAGAAGAATTAGGGTTGTCATTTATTTCCATTGATGATAAAGCAGCGATACAATTTAAAGGAGGGGAAATACAAGCAATTTCTCGTTTAAACCATTATTTTTTTGAATCCAAATGCATATCAGATTATAAAGAAACACGAAACGGACTAGTTGGTGCGGATTATTCCTCCAAATTTTCGGCTTGGTTGGCATTAGGTTGTATTTCACCAAGGTTTATCTATCAGGAATTGAAAAAATATGAGCAGCAATTTGGAGCTAATGAATCTACTTATTGGTTAGTTTTCGAATTATTATGGCGTGATTATTTTAGATTTATGATGAAAAAATATAATGTTAAATTATTTCAACAAGCTGGAATTCAAGACAAATCAATTTCTGTTAGTATTCATAATACGGAACATTTACAAAAGTGGATTGACGGAAAAACTGGAGTAGATTTTGTAGATGCAAATATGAAAGAATTAAAGCTTACAGGGTTTATGAGTAATCGTGGTCGTCAAAATGTTGCGAGTTATTTTTGTAATGATTTGAAACTCGATTGGCGGTTTGGCGCGGCTTATTTTGAACAGCAACTCATTGATTATGATGTAAGTAGCAATTGGGGAAATTGGGCTTATTTAGCAGGAGTAGGAAATGATCCTAGAGGCAATCGTTATTTTAATATTGAAAAACAAGCAAATGATTATGATAAAAATAAAACTTACAGGAATTTATGGAAGAATTCCTAAATAATATTCTAAAACTCTATTTATATTTGCATAATTAATAATATTCCGATGGATAAAATTTTCAATAATACAGAAGTTGCTTTCTCTTTAAAAAGTAATACCGAATTAGATAGAGCCTATTTTCTTTTTAAATTAATTGCAAATAAACCTCTAGTTCGCATTGGAACTGCGGTTACCAATTTTGCTTTAAAAGTGCATTTGCCGGTAGAGGGATTAATTCGTGCTACTGTTTTTGATCATTTTTGTGGTGGTGTTAATGAGTTAGATTGTCTTTCGGTGGTGGATAAAATATTTACTAAAGGAGTTTCGTCTGTATTGGATTATTCGGTTGAAGGCAAAGAAGATGAAGTTCAATTTGATTTTGCTTTGAACATGACTTTGAAAACCATTGAATTTGCTAAAGAGCACCAGGCAATTCCGTTTGCGGTTTTTAAGCCAACTGGTTTAGGAAGATTCGATTTATATACCAAAATTGGTGAAAAACACCCGCTTTCATCTGACGAACAAAACGAATGGAATAAAGTTAAAGAGCGCTTTGAATTAGTTTGTAAAACTGCCCATGAAAATAATGTATCTTTATTAATTGATGCCGAAGAAAGTTGGATGCAAGATGCCGCAGATGATTTGGTAGAAGAAATGATGCGCAAATACAACAAAGAAAAAGTGATTGTTTTTAATACTTTGCAAATGTACCGATGGGATCGATTGGATTATTTGAAACAATTACATGAAAAAGCCAAAGCTAATGGTTTTCATATAGGAATGAAATTAGTTCGTGGTGCCTACATGGAAAAAGAAAACGAACGAGCAAAAGAAAAAGGATATCCAACTCCAATTTGTGTTTCTAAACAAGCAACCGATGACAATTTTAATGCAGCTATAGATTACATGATGCACCATATTGATAAAATGGCCATCTTTGCGGGAACGCACAACGAAGAAAGCTCGTATAAATTACTAGAGATGCTTGCTGAAAACGGAATCTCTAAAAGTGACTCGCGGGTGTGGTTTGGTCAATTATATGGAATGAGTGACAATATTAGTTATAATTTGGCCGAAAATGGATATAATGTTGCCAAATACCTCCCTTTTGGGCCCGTTCGTGACGTGATGCCCTACTTAATTCGTCGTGCCGAAGAGAATACTTCAGTAGCTGGGCAAACTAGTAGAGAGTTGAATTTGCTGAAAACAGAAAGACAACGTAGAAAATTAAAATAGTACTTTTTTGTATACTGAAACTTCATCCAGTATTCCTTTAAAATCTTTTTAATCTAAATAAGATTAAAGAATTAATTTCAATTTCATTTTTTAAAATCTAAAATCACCCTTTTTTATTTTATAAAAGAGGTGAAAATTTCTTGTTTAAAATTCCGAAATTTTTCAATTAGAAAATTGTTTGTTCGTAGTATTTTTTTGAATTACTTAAAAACCGCATTATGAAATTTATATTTTTAATATTATTTTTTTAACTACCCCTAAAATTTTAGGGGGTATAATATTAAAATCATAATAATTTCATTTTTTATTAATTTTTTTTAGGGGGTATAACTTGATTTAATACATTTATTCCGAATTAAATCAAAAAAACAATGAGAAAAATTATTTTAAGTGTGGTTTTAATCACAATTTTGGTGTTATCCATTTTTTCAATTTATTTATTTCCTGAAAGCAAAATATTAGGTGCACATATAGTGCCTCTTAAACTAGATTCAGGAGATACTGCTTGGATGCTAGTTGCCACCGGGCTTGTATTATTAATGACTCCTGGTTTAGGTTTCTTTTACGGAGGAATGGTTGGTAAAAAAAATGTAATTAGCACAGTATTACAAAGTTTTATGGCTATGGTTATTGTAACTGTACTTTGGGTGGTAGTTGGGTTTGGGTTGTGTTTCGGTCCTTCAATAGGAGGTTTTATCGGTGATCCTACTTCCAATTTATTTTTTAATGGTGTAACAGCAACTACCGCTTGGGAGTTAGCGCCAACAACACCTTTTATTCTATTTGCTTTATTTCAGGCAAAATTTGCAATTATCACACCTGCTTTAATAACGGGTGCTTTTGCAGAACGTGTACGTTTTTGGGCCTACCTATTATTTATGGTATTATTTATAGTATTTGTTTATGCTCCTTTATGTCACATGACTTGGCATCCGGATGGGTTGTTCTTCGGGTGGGGAGTTCTAGATTTTGCTGGCGGAACAGTAGTTCACATGAGTGCAGGTTGGGCTGCATTGGCCGGAGCTATATTCTTAGGAAAACGAAAAGTTCAAAAATCAAATCCTGCAAGAATTACCTATGTATTATTAGGAACCGGTTTATTATGGTTCGGTTGGTTTGGCTTTAATGCTGGATCTGCTGTTGGATCTAACGGATTAGCTGCACAAGCATTAGGAACAACTACTGTTGCCGCCGCCGCCGCAGCTATGGGATGGGTGTTTTTAGATAAAATACTAGGACACAAACTTTCTGCAATGGGTGCATGTATTGGTGCAGTCGTTGGATTAGTTGCAATAACCCCAGCCGCAGGTTTTGTGACAATTCCCTCTGCTTTAGCTATCGGATTTATTGCAAGTTTTGTAAGTAACCTTGTTGTGAGTAAATTCCCTAAAGGAAAAGTAGACGATGCTTTGGATGTATTTGCTTGCCATGGTGTTGGCGGTATGGTTGGTATGTTGTTGACTGGAGTTTTTGCATCCAAATCAGTGAATCCTATTGTTGGTGACAAACAAGGCTTGATATACGGAGACACTACTTTGTTTTTAATCCAATTAAAAGCTCTATTTCTTGTTTCTATTTTTGCCTTTGCTGCTTCGTATGCCTTATTTTTTATTGTAAATAAAATCACTCCATTAAGAGTAAGCGAAGAAAAAGAAGAACTAGGATTGGATATTACGCAACATGGTGAGCAGCTTTAAACTTTAATAGCTTATTCCAAAATCAATTTTTTATTAAAATTTTCCCCTCATTTTGAATAAAATGATGGGGTAGGATTTTACATTCTTTTTAGTAAATAAAAATCACAACACAAAATCAAAAAATAACAACAATTAAATAATTAAAACATGAAAAATAATACAAATAGATCAATATTTTTAAGCATCATATTTATTTTAGTAACATTATACACTAGTTACTCACAAGTAGCTCCTAAAGCTACTACAGTTTTTTCTGGATCTGCAGATATGTATTACAAATATGATTTTTCAAAACAAGATAATAGCAAAACAAGTTTTACAAAAACACACGATTCTTTTGAACTTGGAATGGCTACTATTAAAGCAGCTCATAAGTCGGGCAAAGCCTCTGTTTTAGTTGATTTAGGTTTTGGAAACAGAGCTGCCGAATTCTCCTATAATGATTCTACTGCAACATTTATGGTAAAGCAATTAAATGTAACTTATGAATTTTCAACTAAATTTAAAGTTACAGCAGGTAGCTTTGCAACACATCTTGGCTACGAATTAATAGATGCCGTTGATAACAAAAACTACAGTATGTCTTATGCTTTCACCAATGGGCCATTTTTTAATACTGGTGTTAAAGCGCAATACACTGCTGGAGATTTTAGTTTTATGGCTGGAGTTACAAACCCCACAGATTTTAAATCCGCTTCAAAAGCAGGTTCTACCCAAAAAACAGTAATCGCTCAACTAGGATACACTGGTAAAACAGGAAATGCTTATTTTAATTTTACCTCAGGGAGTAGGAATCCAGTTTCAACAGATAATAAAACACAATATGACGTTGTAGCATCAAAAAAAATAAACGAGAAAGTGACTTTAGGCTTCAACGGAACCTATGCAGTAACTTCTGACGATGCAGTAAAGGAAACAAAAGAATGGTTTTCAATACTAGGATATGCAAATGTTGCTTTAAAAAGCAACCTAAGTTTAGCTTACAGAGCGGAGTATTTTGATGATAAAGATAATGTTCTTGGATTTGCAGCAAATGTTTTTGCCAACACACTTTCTTTAAATTATAAAGAAGGTAATTTTACTTTTATTCCCGAGGTTAGAGTGGATACGGCATCCGAAAATATTTTTACAGATGGAACTGCAAATAAATCTTCCGCCTTTATCTTATTAGCAACTGCCTATACTTTCTAATTATGGACTAAATACATTATTCTATACTACTCCTATAGTTTTACTTTAACAACCCTGCTTTTGTTGGGTTTTATTGTTTACTTTTTTTATAGGGATTTAGGATTATTTATTATAAATAGTTGCATATCCCTGCTTTATTGTAGCCTTTTTCTGTATTTTAAAATTATACAAAATTAACAGTTATTAACATGTACATTATATAAAACGCTGAATTTTAATATTTTATTTTATTTTTAATCTAAAATTATTGTTAATAAGTATGGTTTTGTTGTTTATAAACTAAAATAACAATTCTCTTAAATTTGTAATTATTAATTTTAAAACAAAAACTAAAATGAAAAAAATTATTTTAACTGCTGCTGCAGTATTTGCATTATCTTTTGCTAATGCGCAAGACAAAAAAGGTTCTGATTTCGGTTATGCTAAAGGCGACATCGTTTTAGGTGGTAACATCATGACAATGTCATCAACAACTGAAGTTGGAGGCGTTAGTACTAAAAGTTCTTCTTCAATGATTGGTCCAGATGTTGCTTACTTTATTAGTGATGATTTAGCTCTTGAATTAGGTCTTCAAATTGGAAGCTCTAAAGTTGGAACTGCTACAAGAGCTACTTCTAACATTGCAGTTGGTGCTAGATATTATTTCTTGAACTTAGGAGACAGATTTAAAACTTACACTAATTTTGGTTTGAACTTTGGTTCAGATGACAACGGTGGAAATGGAGCTGAAAAAACTTCTACATTAGGACTTGGAGCTGGAATTGGAATGAATTATTTCCTTACATCTAAAGTTGCAATCAACTTTGGTTTAGGAAATATTATTTCTTATGGTTCATCTACAACAGGAAATGCTAAATCTTCAGATATGATGATTAATTTGAATGAATTTAACAATTTCTTCTCTAAACCAACTTTTGGAGTATCTTACAAATTCTAATTAAATTTAGATTTTACTTAATAACCACTCAAGAAATTGAGTGGTTTTTTTATTGCTTTTTTTCTAGTATATATTTATTCAGTCTTATTTAATTACCCACCGCCTATTTTTTTACCCATTTCTTTTGTGTTAAATTTTGCAATTTAACAATATTATTATTCTATTCGCAATAATTATAGTTATTGTACTATAATAATTAATAAATTATTGAATCTTCCCTTTTTTTAGACTCTTTTTTTAATTATTGATAAATAATTTTAACACTTATTAACATTTTAATTATATAATTATTATAATTTCAATGTGTTACAATATTATACATAGGTTTATTCTTGTTAATAAATATATTCAATTCTTGTAATTAATAGTACATGCTCTTTTAAATTTGTGTATTAACTTTTAAAAAAGAATATTATGAAAAAAATTATTTTATTGCCTATTGCAATGTTGTTTTTATTCCTGGCAAGTTGTAAATCAACTGTTGCAGGTGTAGTTTCAACACCAATTTCTGTTGCTTCTAGTATTAGACCATTAGATGCCGATGTCACTGTAGATGTGAACAAGAAAATATCTGGAGAATCTTCGGTTGTTTATTTTCTTGTATTTAGATTAAGTGGAGATTCCAAATTTGCTGAAGGAGTTGACTATTCAGTTAATTCGGGTTTATTTCCATCTAAAATCTCTAAAGCTAAATCAGCCGCTGCATATAAAGCAGTAACTGATTCAAAATGTGATTTGATCGTACATCCTAATTATGTTGTGAATGTTGAAGACTGGGTGTTTTTCAAAAAAATCAATGTTAAAGTAACAGGATTTGCAGGAACAATCAACAAAATCTATCAACAAAACAACTGTAATCCTTGTAGTGCTGATTTCAAAGGTGGAGTAAAAATATCTAACTAAAAATTTAAAAACATGAAAAAATTTATTATAGGTTTATTTTTCTTAGCATTAGGAGTAAATGCGCAAGATATTAAAGGAGGTTTTAAGATATCGCCTAATTTTTCAACTTTTTCTACTGATGTTGAAAATGAATCAAAAGGGAATATTGGTTACGGAATCGGTTATTTTGAAACTATGGATTTAAATTCAAATCTTGCTTTGCAAGGTGAGATAAATTACACTCATTATGCTTATGAAACTGGTAAATCTAATGATTATCAGAGTACAATTAAACACAAATGTAATATTATTGAAATTCCAGTAATTCTAAAATATAAAGTTAATAATTTTGGTATTGGATTTGGTGTTCAGTATGGTTATGGACTAGGAAGTAATACTACTCAAACTACAAAACAACCTCTTGGATGGGGATCAAATGATTATGTAAGCCAAACTAATTCTACTGATTCAGATCAATCAAATGATTTAGGATATTTATTAGATCTTTCTACTACAAGTGAAAAATTCACGTACGGATTAAGATATTATATGGGTTCGAAAAAAGGATTTGATGGTAACTCTATTAATAGTATAAATTTGTCTATTGGATATATACTTTTTTAGTATATTTGATAAATAAATACTAACCACTCAAGAAATTGGGTGGTTTTTTTTATTGAATATTTATTCAGTCTTTTTAACTTCCTATTAGTTATTTTTTATCCATCTCTTTTGGGATAAATTGTTGAATTTTTCCTTTTAAGATCTTTTTTGATAAATAATTTATTAATTATAAACATTTAGTTTTATAATCATTAAGTTATAAATGTTTTAATTTAATGTAGATATATTATTGTTAATATATATTTTATGTTAATGTAGTTTCAATTGATTTAGAAATTATATTTGTTTTTATTAATTTAAAACAAAAAATAAAATGAAAAAAATTATTTTAACTGCTGCGGCAGTATTTGCATTATCATTTGCTAATGCGCAAGACACTAAATTTGGTGCAAAGGCTGGTCTTAACTTTAGTTCTATTTCTAATGCAGAAGGAGCTAAAAGTCAAGTGGGTTTCCATTTAGGTGGATATGCAACTATTATGGTTTCAGATAAATTTGCTGTTCAACCAGAATTATTGTATTCAACTCAAGGAGCCAAATTCGATGGAGATCTTAGTGAAAATTTAGCTTACATTAACATTCCAATAATGGCTAAATTTAATGTTGCTGAAAAATTTAATTTAGAAGCAGGTCCGCAGATTGGATTTTTAATGTCAGCAAATTTAAAATCTTCTGCGGGATCATTAGATACAAAAGATGGTTATAAATCAATGGATTTCGGATTAAATTTTGGTGCTGGTTATGATGTTGCCGAAAATATTAATGTAGGTCTTCGATATTGCTTAGGTTTGTCACAGTTAGAAAAAGAATTAGTTACTGGTCAAACAGCTTCAAAAAACACTAACATTCAATTAAGTTTAGGTTATTCGTTCTAATCTAATATAGTTTTTACTAATCAACCACTCAAGAAATTGAGTGGTTTTTTTATTACTTGTTTTCTCGTTACTTTTGTTCTTATGAATTGGAACACGTTTATTAAAAGTTATCAATCGTATCTAAAAATAGAAAGAGGTTTATCTAAAAACACAATAGACAATTATTCATTAGATATTGAAAAGTTATGTCTTTATTTAGAGGTAAATTCTATAGCTGTTTCTCCTATTAAAATTAAAGAAGAAACAATTCAACAATTTATTTATGCTGTTTCCAAGGAAGTAAATGCACGTTCACAAGCGAGAACAATTTCGGGGTTAAAAAGTTTTTTTTCTTATTTAATTTTTGAAGATTACCGAACGGATAATCCCATGGAATTAATAGAAGCACCCAGATTAGGTAGGAAATTACCCGATACTTTATCGGTTCAAGACATTGATAGTTTAATTGAAGCTATCGATTTATCTAAACCTGAAGGCGAACGCAACAGAGCTATATTAGAAACATTGTACGGTTGTGGTTTACGGGTTTCCGAATTGGTTACTTTAAAAATTTCTGATTTGTTTTTTGAAGAAGGTTTTATAAAAATTACTGGTAAAGGGAATAAGCAACGTTTTGTTCCAATTAGTGATTATACACAAAAATTCATTCTCATGTATAAGAATCTAATTAGAAATCATCTTGTAATTCAAAAAGGACATGAAGACACTTTGTTCTTAAACCGTCGTGGCAAACAACTTACAAGAGCCATGATTTTTACAATTATTAAAGACTTGGCAGTTGCTATTAATCTTAATAAAGTTATAAGTCCGCATACCCTAAGGCATTCTTTTGCAACCCATTTATTAGAAAATGGTGCCGATTTGCGTTCTATTCAATTATTGTTAGGTCATGAATCTATAACTACAACCGAGATTTATGTGCATCTAGATAGAAAACATCTCACACAAATTGTCAATAAATTTCATCCTAGAAAATAAAAAAAGCTTGTCGGTTAATACAAGCTTTCATTTTTTTTATTACCTAATCTATTTATTTTGCAATATTTACAGCTCTAGTTTCTCTAATTACTGTAATCTTCACTTGACCAGGATATGTCATTTCAGTTTGAATTTTCTGAGATATTTCAAACGAAAGACTTGAAGCCATATCGTCACTTACTTTTTCGCTTTCTACAATAACGCGCAGTTCACGTCCAGCTTGAATAGCATAGGCATTTTTAACACCATTAAAACCAAATGCAATTTCTTCTAGATCTTTCAAACGTTGAATGTACGAATCTAAAACTTGACGGCGAGCGCCAGGTCTTGCTCCTGATATAGCATCACAAACTTGAATAATAGGAGAAATTAAATATTTCATTTCAATTTCATCGTGGTGGGCTCCAATTGCATTACATACTTCTTCTTTTTCACCATATTTTTCAGCCCATTGCATACCTAATAATGCGTGAGGCAAATCGCTTTCTGCATCTGGCACTTTACCAATATCATGAAGTAATCCGGCACGTTTGGCAAGTTTTACATTCAATCCTAATTCGGCAGCCATAATTCCGCATAGTTTAGAAACCTCACGAGAGTGTTGCAATAAATTTTGTCCGTAAGAAGATCGGTATTTCATTCTACCAATAGTCTTAATCAATTCAGGATGTAAACCATGAATTCCTAAATCAATAACGGTACGTTTTCCTACTTCAATGATTTCATCATCTATTTGTTTGGTAGTTTTTGCAACTACTTCTTCAATTCTTGCAGGGTGAATACGGCCATCGGTGACTAATTTATGTAGCGAAAGTCTGGCAATTTCTCTTCTAACAGGGTCAAAACAAGAAAGAATAATGGCTTCAGGCGTATCATCTACAATAATTTCTACACCAGTTGCGGCTTCAATGGCACGAATATTTCGTCCTTCACGACCAATTATTCTACCTTTAACATCATCCGATTCAATATTGAAAACAGAAACGCAATTCTCTACTGCTTCCTCTGTTCCTACACGCTGAATAGTGCTAATAATTATCTTTTTAGCTTCTTGTTGCGCTGTTAATTTAGATTCCTCAATAGTTTCCTGAATGTGCGCCATTGCTTTAGTTTTAGCTTCAGCTTTAAGGCTTTCTACTAATTGTTCTCTTGCATCGTCAGCAGAAAGTCCAGAAATAACTTCTAGTTGCACTACCTGACTTTTGTGCATTTTTTCAACTTCTTGTTGTTTCTTATCTAGAATTTCAATTTTAGAATTGTATTCAATTGTTTTAGCTTCATAGTCGTCGTTAACTTTTTTAGCTTTAGACAATTCACTAGAAATTTGTGATTCTTTATCTCGAATTCTCTTTTCTACTTCAGCCATTCTTTTATCTTTCGATAAAATTTCCTTTTCATGCTCTGATTTTAATTCCAAAAACTTCTCTTTGGCCTGAAGTAATTTGTCTTTTTTTGTGTTTTCAGCCTCTAAATTAGCATCTTTTAATATTGATGCCGCATCTTTTTTGGCGCTATTTAATAAGTTGGATGCGGTACTTTTATCCAACACTTTAGTAATGGTAAAACCTCCTGCTAATCCACCCACTATTCCGATAATTATAGATACTATGTCCATGTTTTAGTTTAAAAAAATTATATAAAAAAACCTACATTAATTGCTTGTATAAACTCGTAAAGACAAGTTTTGAGCTAACTCGCTGTTCAAGTTTCCCACATAAAGAGGGCATACTATAGAAGCGATGATTCACTCATTTTAATTTGTTAGTGTTGAGTTTACCAAAAATGAACTAATGTAGGCAGTATTTTTAGCTTATTTATAAGAACGTTTTTTTTGTGCTTTTATCCGAGATATTGATCTAATAAATCATTAATTTTTGTCAATCGCTCTATCGATTCCGAACCATCAATAGCATTATCAACACTTTTTTGTTCTAATTGAGAAGCGAATTGTAATGCGCACATGGCCAATACATCTTGCTTATCACGAACAGCATAATTTGCTTCGAATTGCTTAATCATACCATCAATTTTTTTAGAAGCACTTCTAAGCCCTTCTTCCTGAGACATTTCCACCGTTAATGGATAGACTCTGTCTGCAATTGATATTTTAATTTTAAGCTTATCATTCATAGTTTTAATCTGCTATCTGCGCTATGCAATAATCAATCTCTCGAATTAATGAATTTATTTTAAGCTTTGTATCTCTTTTATAATCTTCACTGCCCAGTAAAGAATTTGTTATTTTTAAGGACTCCATTTCTTTTTTTAGTTTGTCTAAAACTAAATTTTGATTTTGCTGGGAAACCGCAGAAATGCTTATTTCTTTTTGTAACGCTTGATTTTTTTCTTCTAAACTATTTATTTTAACAAATAATTTCTGAACCTTATTTTCAAGAGTATCAATTATTTCTGTGATTTCACTCATCTATAACAGTATTCTATACTTAATCTTACAAATTTATAATTACTATTCTATTAAAGCAATATTTTTTACGAAAAAAAATATTTATTTTTTTATTTTGTTTTAACTTTTTGTAAAATAGACAGTTAAAAATAATTTTTTTTGAATATTTTTGTATACATTCGATTTTTATAATTTTACCAAATTGTTTATATATGAGATTTTTTATTTGTTTTTTTTTAGTTACATCAGTAAGTTTTGGTCAAAATCAGTATCCTAAAGATTTCTTTTCTTTGCCTTTGGAAATTCCAATGGAACTAGCAGGTAATTTTGGAGAACTTCGTCCCAATCATTTCCATGCAGGTTTTGATTTTAAAACTAACCAAAAAGAAGGACTTAACGTGCTTGCTGCAGCAGATGGATATGTGTCCCGAATAAAAATTTCAACAGCCGGTTATGGCAAAGCTATATATATCACCCATTCAAACGGTTACACTACTGTTTACGGCCATTTACAAAAAGCTACAGGTGCTATTCAAAATAAAATTGAAGAAATTCAATATGCTGAAAAATCTTATGAAATAGAAGCCTTTTTTAAACCTAACGAGTTACCAGTAAAAAAAAGACAAATAATTGCAATATCTGGAAATACTGGTGGATCGGAAGGGCCACATCTTCACTTTGAATTTAGAGATAATAAAACCGAAAAAGTCATTAATCCATTTTTGTTTGGATTTAATTTAAAAGACACTAAAAAACCAATTGTTTCCTCTCTTTTTGTTTATCCAATAGATGCCAATTCTATTGCTAACGAATCTAAAATTCCTATTGCATTGAATTTATCTTTACAAAAGGACGGTACTTACCTTTCGGAAAAAGTATTAGCGACAGGCAGAATTGGTTTTGGAATAAATACTGCAGATTGGGATGATGTTTCTTACAATGCCAATGGAACCTACAAAACCCAGTTAATTTCTAATGGAACTCCTATTTTTGGTTTTGAATTCGATCAATTGGTTTTTGATGAAGCTCGATATGTGAATGCCTTTATTGATTATTATAGGTATAAAAAAACCCACCAAAGGATTCAGAAATTATTTATGAAAGATGCTTACAATTGGAGTAATATTCACCAAAATGTGGATAACGGAATATGCAATGTTGTATCTAATTTTAATGGAGTGCAACGCATTGAAGTTTCTGATTTCTTTCAAAATAAATCCACAATTACTATTCCCATTCAGTATTCTAATCAAGCTGCAACAGTTATGGATCCGATAAAAACTACTAAATATTTTGTGAAAGCCAAAGTAGATGCTATTTTTGAAAAAGATAATTTTTCGGTTTCTTTTCCTGCTGGAACTTTTTACGACGATTTTTATTTAAATTTTGAAGTAAAAAACAAGACTTTATTTCTACACGAGGATACGGTGCCTGTTCATTCTAACTTTACTATTACAGCAGAAGATACAGTTTCTGCTGAAAACGAAAAGGGAAAAATGTTTTTTGCTTCTTTAAATGGAAAAAAATGGAATTACATTGCAACAAAATTAGTAGGCAACACGTTTACTTGTAGAACTAAAACATTAGGGCAATTTTCATTAATGAAAGATACCGTCGCGCCAAAAATAAATATATCAAAAAGTATAGAGGGAAAATGGTTAACTGGTCAGAAAAGTTTAAGTCTAAATATTTCAGATGAATTTTCGGGTATAAAAACCTTTAATTGCTACCTTAATGATGTTTGGGTTTTGTTTGAATACGAGCCAAAACTAAATAAAATAACACATATTTTTAAGGATAATCTATTGTTGGAAGGCGCTAATAAATTGAAAGTAACCGTAACGGATAATGTTGGAAATTCTACTATCTTTGAAACGCAATTTAATAGAAGTCAAAAATAATACAATCCTATTGAAAACAAGAAACAAAGTTTTATCACTCTTATTTTTTCTTTTGAGTGCGGCCTTATTTGCTCAAAACGCAAAAATTACCGGCATTGTTTTAGATGAAAATAATAAACCTGTTGAAGGCGTTAATGTCAGTTACCAAAGCAAATCTTCTGTAACTAATTCCAATGGTTTTTATGTTATAGAAATTCCTTCCAACCAAAAAGTAGTTTTGGTTTACACCCACATTTCTTTAAAAAGAATAACAGCTACTTTTGAGCTAAAACCTAAGGAAGTTTTGGATTATAATCCCATTATGAGTTCTAAAAACGAACAATTGGAAGATGTTGTAATAACCAGCAGCAGAAAACGAGTTCAAGGAATTATTAGCATCGATACGGAGGTTGTAAGAAAAGTCCCTAGTTTGTCGGGTGGGGTAGAAGGGATAATAAAAACATTGCAAGGCGTAACTTCCAATACCGAATTAAGTTCGCAATATTCCGTTCGAGGTGGCAACTATGACGAGAATTTAGTTTATGTAAATGAAATTGAAGTTTACCGTCCGTTTTTAGTTCGTTCTGGCCAACAAGAAGGATTGAGTTTCACTAACACCGATTTAATTCAGAATATTGACTTTTCTGCAGGAGGTTTTCAGGCAAAATATGGTGATAAAATGTCTTCAGTTTTAGATATTACTTATAGAAAACCAACCAAATTTGGAGCCTCTATGGAAGCTAGTATGCTTGGAGGAAGTGTTTCTGCCGAAGGTATTTCTAAAAATAAAAAATGGAGTGCAATTACAGGTATTCGCTACCGAGACAATTCCCTTTTAGTGAACAGCCAAGAGACACAATCTAATTATAAACCAACATTTACTGACGTTCAAACGAATATTAATTTTAATGCTAATAAAAAATTACAATTTAGTTTTTTAGGAAATATTTCACAAAATAAATACAGTTATCAACCCTTAACAAGGCAAACTAATTTTGGTACATTAAGCAATCCAATTGCACTTCAAGTTTTTTATGAAGGACAAGAAAAAGACCAATACCAAACTTATTTTGGAGCATTTAAAACTAATTATATTGCCAACGAAACTAGCACATACAGAGTTATCGCATCGGCTTACCATACTCAGGAGCAAGAACACTTTGATATAGATGCAGCTTATTATTTAGGGGAAGTAGATACTAATATAGGTTCAGAAACATTTGGAAATGTAACTTACAATCGTGCTATTGGTTCACAATTGAATCATGCACGAAATGATTTGGATGCTGTTATTCTCAATGGAGAAGTAAAAGGGAATCATAATTTCAAGAAAAAATTTCAACTTGAATGGGGGTTAAAGTATACCCACGAGAGTATTCGTGACCGCATTGTTGAATGGGAAGCTCTTAACGATTCGGGCTTCAATGTAAATCCACCAAGCGTTCCGCCAAGAGACGATCCCTATCCGCCAGCATATTCAGGTCCATTAACTCCCTATCAAAATGTACGCGCGTTAAATTTTGTTGATATAAATAGATTTTCAGGTTATGTTCAATGGAGTAAAAAAGCTAATTTGGCCGACCATCAATTATGGTTAAACGCTGGAGTTAGAGCTCAAAATTGGTTAGTTTCTGGTGCTGCTATTACCGATGTTAAAAGCCAAACCGTATTTAGTCCGAGAGCTCAAGTTTCTCTTAAACCCGATTGGAAAAAAGACATGCTCTTCCGTTTTTCAACTGGTTTTTACTACCAACCTCCATTTTATAGAGAGTTACGCGATCAATTTGGTACTGTAAATCCGGACATTAAGGCTCAAAAATCGATACATCTAGTTTTAAGTAACGACTATAATTTTAAGATGTGGAACCGACCTTTCAAGTTGGTAAGTGAAGCTTATTATAAATCAATGAGTGATGTAAATACCTATACTTTAGAAAATGTTAGAATTCGTTACCGAGCCAATAATGATGCTGTTGCGTATGCTTACGGGTTTGATTGTAGACTAAATGGTGCTTTTGTTCCTGGGACCGAATCCTGGTTTAGTTTTGGCTACATGAAAACTGAAGAAGACCAAAATGGAAGAGGTTATATTGCCAGACCTACAGACCAACTTTTGAAATTTGGGATATTGTTTCAAGATTATATGCCCAACATCCCAAATGTGAAATTGTATTTGAATTTAACCTATAATACTGGTTTGCCTGGAGGTTCTCCATCGTATGCGGATGCTTACCAATACCAAAGTCGTTTGCGGGATTACCGTCGTGCCGATGTTGGATTTTCGTATTTATTTACTGAAAAAAATAATGAACGCCCCGAAGGACATTGGTTAAAAAAATTCAACGATTTGTCTCTAGGCTTTGAAATTTATAATATGTTTAATAACCAAAATGCAATTACCAACACTTGGGTTCGCGATGCTTATACTAGAAGTCAATATGGAATTCCGAATTACATGACAACACGAGTTTTTAATGTAAAATTGACTGCGAGATTGTAAATTTCACTAAATTTGATTTTAAATAAGTTTCTAATGAAAAATATATCCAAATATATCGTCCTTTCTTTTGTTGCGCTATTAGTGAGTTGCAATCAAGAGAAAGCAACTCCAAAGGTTTCTTACGATACCAATGCTAAGGCAAAACCAGTTGCCAAAACGGATACATCTTCTATAAAAGTTGCCGATTTACCAATTAATTTTACTGGTACTAATATCCTTATTCACCCAATTGGTGATTTGAGTATCTATAGTAGAGATAAAAATGTTGCTTATGATTCGTCTTCATACAAATCTGAATCGCAGCAAAGTTTTACAGTTTCGGATAATAACCAATATGAAATTACTGGTTATTTGCAAAACATTAAATTCCAAGAAATAGGTAAAGATTCTATTAAATCCCTAACGAACAAGAAAATTTTAATTGAAACAGCTACCTATCTAAAAAACACTGCAGACAAAACAAAGAAGCAATTTTTGGTTTATACCTTAACAGATGCCGATACAAATAAGGACGGTATAACGAATAGCAACGATATTAAGTCACTTTATATTAGTGCAATAAATGGTGATAATTTCACTAAATTATCACAAGATTTTCAAGAATTGATAAATTGGAATTGTATGGAATCTACCTCCAGATTGTACTTTAGAACCATAGAAGACATTAATAAAAATGGCGCTTTTGATAAAGAGGACAAAGTGCATTATCACTATTTAGATTTGCTTTCAAAAGAATGGAAAGCACAAGAATATTTTCCGGTGAACTAAATTAAAATTTCGCTTTCCAAGTCGGATTTTTCTATTTCAAAATCAAAATCTAATTTCGAAACTAACTCAACAACTAGTTTTTTAAACCAGTTTTCTGACTTTGGATGGATGTAGATTTTTTCAATCAATTGGCTTATATCTACATTAATCTTCAAACCATCGTTGATTTTAATATCTATATCGTGTAAATTCGATATAATTCTTAATTCTCTTTCGTATTGAAAGCTTTTTCTTTTGAATAAAAAAGGGAAAAACATATTATCAAACGGAATGTATTCTTTCTTGTAATCAATATAATTTACCTCTCCTATAAATTGATTAAATTCCTTTTCAACAAGCAATGCCTTTTGCAACCTTCCAATAGTAGATTGAATTGCCAAACCTTCGCTGTTTTGAGTAAATATTTGCCACATGGCAAACGATTCATATTCATTAATGTGCCAACTACTAACCACTACTTTTTCTCTATGGGATTTGTAGAAATCTAAAAACTTAGGATTACCAACCGATAACTTTTTTATTTCTTCAAATGTAGGTTCGCTAAACGTTCCTTCGTATTGGTCTTCAAATTTATCCGAACGGGACATGAAAAGTTTTTTAGAAATAAGTAAATCTAAAAATTTGGATAAATCCAAATACTTCCAAACTATAGTGTCTGGATCTTCAGGAAGAATAATATTTGGATTGCTGGTGTACAATTATTCAAAACTTTGCATTAGCACTAATTTAGAATAAGTACCATTTATTGCCAATAGTTCGTCATGGGTTCCTTGCTCTACAATCTCCCCACGATGCATAACCACAATTTTATCTGCTTTTTGGATGGTAGAAAGACGGTGCGCAATAACAATAGAAGTTCTATTTTGCATCATGTTTTCAAGAGCAACTTGAACGAATTTTTCGCTTTCGGTATCCAAGGCCGAAGTTGCTTCGTCCAAAATCATAATTGGAGGGTTTTTCAAAACCGCACGAGCAATATTCAATCGTTGCTTTTGCCCACCCGAAAGTTTGTTTCCTGCATCACCAATGTTAGTGTATATCCCATCAGGTAAATCATTGACAAACTCATAAGCGTTAGCTACTTTCAATGCATCCAAAATTTCCTCATCGGTTGCATTTTCTTTCCCGATAAGGATATTGTTTTTGATAGTATCGTTAAATAAAATCGAATCTTGCGTCACTAAACCTAACAAGTTACGTAGAGAATTCATTGTCATGTCTTTAATATTCTTGCCGTCAATTTTAATAGTGCCTTCTTGAACATCATAAAAACGAGTTAATAAATTGGCAATTGTACTTTTTCCGCTTCCTGATTGTCCTACCAATGCAACCGTTTTTCCTTTAGGAACCTGTAAAGAAAAATTCTTTAAAACGTTTTCTTCTTCGTATTTGAAATTAATATTTTCAATAGTAATTTCGCTATCAAATGATGCTTTTACAATAGCATTTGGTTTATCAGTAATGGCATTTTCAACTTCTAAAACTTCAAAAACACGTTGTGCAGCAGACATTCCACTCTTTACTGAATAGGTTGCTTTTGAAATGGCTTTTGCAGGAGTTAAGATATTATAAGCTAATCCCATGTAAGCTAAAAATTGTGCACCTTCCAAGATTGCTTTTCCGTTTGGTAAAGTATCAACTAGAACCATATTTCCACCAAACCATAATAACACAGCAATTACAATTATACCCATAAACTCACTAAATGGTGATGCTAAATTATTTTTTCTGCCAATACTATTCGATAATTTCAATATTTTATCTACAGAATAATTAAACTTTTTCTTAAAACTATTTTCGGCATTGTAGCTCTTAACAACTTTTAATCCAGTAAGACTTTCTTCTACTATAGAGATTAAATACCCTCCTTCGTATTGTAGATTTTGAGATTTGGATTTCAAAGATTTACCAATCAATGAAATTATAAAACCAGAAATAGGAATGAAAATAAAAACAAAAATTGTTAATTTTATACTTATTGCAAACATAGCTACTATGGTAAAAATAATAGTCATTGGTTCTTTTACAATCAATTCTAATATAGAAAAAAATGAATTTTGAACCTCTCCAACATCTCCTAACATCCTAGCCATAATATCTCCTTTTCTTTTTTCAGAATAATAAGATATTGGCAAATCGATGATTTTATTGTACATCGTATTTCGTAAATCTTTTAAAACACCATTTTTTAAATGCATTAAATGATTGGATGCTAAATAATTAAATAAATTTTTCAGCAAGAAAGTAATTATTATTAGTGATACAACTAAAAGTAAAGCGTATTGTGGCCCATTATTTTTTTCTAATTCTGTTATATAATAATAAAGGTATTGCTTAGCAAACGTAGGTATTTCCCAAATGGTTGTATAAGTTGGTTTTTCGGATATTTTTTCTGCTTGTGCAAACAATACTTGCATCATCGGAATCAAAGCGATGAAAGATAACGTACTAAACAAGGCATATAAAATATTGTAAACCACATTCCACACCACATGAAATTTATAAGGTTTTATAAAAGGAAATATTTTCTTAAGATTTTCGTCCATTAGTTCAACTGCATAGCAGCAATTATATTTTTAATTTTTTCGTCTAATTCATTTTCAACTTCTGCAGCATTTTCTATAGCATCCAAAGGTGCATTTACACTAAAATAGAATTTAATTTTTGGTTCGGTTCCGCTAGGGCGAGCACAAATTTTAGATCCATCTTCTAAATAATAAATCAACACATCCGATTTAGGAATGTTTATTGGATCTACTTCCCCAGTAAACCTATTTTTAGCGGTAGCATTTTTGTAATCTTCAATACATACAACACGTTCTCCATTAATTTCATTAACTGGATTTTCGCGAAGGCTTACCATCATTTGATTAATTTCTTCCAATCCAGAGATGCCTTTTTTGGTTAAAGAAATTAAATGTTCTTTATAAAATCCGAAATCCACATACAAGTTTAAAAGTTCTTGGTATAAGGAACTGCCTGCTGCTTTGGCTTGTGCTGCAATTTCACATACTAACAAAGTTGCTGCAACAGCATCTTTATCGCGAACAGCATCACCAACCATAAATCCAAAACTTTCTTCGCCACCACCAATAAATTCTAATTCTGGAAAATCTTTTATGAATTTTGCAATCCATTTAAAACCAGTTAATCCAACTTTACATTCCACGTCATAGGCAGCAGCAAGTTCTAGCATCATTGGGGTAGAAACAATAGTAGTTCCTATAAATTGTTTGCCAGTTATTTTACCAGCACGTTTCCATTGTTCTAAAAGGAAAGCCGTCATTACAACCATAGTTTGGTTTCCATTTAACAAAGTCATTTTGCCATTAGTATCCCGAACCGCCACTCCTAAACGGTCAGAATCTGGGTCGGTACCAACTACAATATCTCCTCCAACTTTATCTGCAAGAGCCATAGCCATAGATAAGGCCTCTGGTTCTTCTGGATTTGGCGAAATTACAGTAGGAAAATCCCCATCAGGAACTTCTTGTTCTGCAACTATATTTACATCGGTATATCCCGCCTTAGCCAAAACTCCAGGAATCGATTTTATCGAAGTTCCATGAAGGGAAGTATAAACAATTTTTAAATTTTCTTTAGCAGCAACAGGAGTATTAAAACTTGCATTTTCTATAGTAGATTTTGCAAAAGCGGCATCAACCTCAGTGTCTATATATTCAATTAATTTTTCATTGGCATCAAACTTAATATTCTCATACGGAAGCGCTTCAATCACTTGAATAATTTCCGAATCTTGTGGCGGAACTAGTTGCCCACCATCTTGCCAATATACTTTGTAGCCATTATATTCTGGCGGATTATGAGAAGCCGTCAATACAATTCCGGCATGGCATTTCAAATATTTTAAGGCAAACGATAACTCGGGAGTAGGACGCATATCCGAAAAAAGATACACCTGAATTCCATTAGCCGAAAAAACATCGGCAACCGTTTTAGCCAAAGTATCGCTATTATGGCGACAATCGTAAGCAATCACCACTTTTAAATCCTCTCCAGGAAAGGATTTTTTAAGATAATCTGAAATCCCTTGGGTATTTTTACCCAAAGTATATTTGTTAATTCTATTGGTTCCTGCACCCATAATTCCGCGCATTCCACCAGTACCAAATTCTAAATTTTTATAAAAACTCTCTTCTAAATCTTTTGGAGAGTTAGTCATCATTTCGTGAATGGCTTCTTGTGTTTCTTGGTCAAAAGTTGGGGTTAGCCACTCATTTGCTTTGTCTAAAATATTTTGTTCTAGTTGCATATTCTTTTTTTATGAAGCTATTCCTGCTATCCGCTCTATCTTATTTTGCTTTTGAAAAAAAAGCAAAATAAGGATGCCGCTTCTATCAGGGCTAAGCCTATTTGTAAACTTTATTTTTTATAACCTATTTTCGTTCGTTCTTTATCGGTATTGTTAGTGTCTTTTTCAACTAGGTAATTTAAGACATTGTATATTTCAGGAAATTGACCTTCTATTTCCATTATTTTATTTTGTAATTCAGAGTAATTCAATGCAAATTGTCGAATTGCTACAAATGTTCGCATAATTGAAATGTTAATATCTATTGCTTTATCACTTTTTAAAACACTTGAAAGCATTGCAACCCCCTGTTCTGTAAAGGCAAAAGGCATAAATCTTGTTCCACCTCTGTTTGAGGTCACAATTTGTGACCTCAAACTGTCAAATTCATTTTGAGACAATTCAAACATGAAATCCTTTGGAAATCTATTTAAATTTCTTTTAATGGCTTGTTTAAAAACTTTGGTTTCAATTTCATAAAGTGTTGCCAAATCAAAGTCTAACATAACTTTGCAACCTCTTACTTCATGAATTTTATTTTGAATAACTTCTATTTCCATCTTTTAATATGTTTAAGGCAACATTTGTTACCTTAAAGAATTACTTTTTAGGGCAACACCTATAGTCAGACACTTACTTATAAATTTATTTTCTTAGCAATTTTATACCGTTCTTCATTGTTTTTTGTTCGAAGAATTATTTCTCCCAAAAATCCAGCAAGAAATAATTGCGATCCAATAATCATGGAAGTTAAGGCAATATAAAAAAGCGGATTTTGAGCAACCAAAATAGTAGGCTCATGAAGAATAAAAAGCTTAATTAATTTGAAAACAATTATAAATCCAGTAGATAAAAGTCCAATAATAAACATTAAAACTCCAGCTGCCCCAAAAAAGTGCATTGGTCTTTTTCCATATCGTGACAAAAACCAAATAGTTATTAAATCTAAAAAACCATTAATAAAACGGCTTATACCAAATTTAGATTCGCCATATTTTCTTGCCTGGTGGATGACTACTTTTTCTCCAATATTACCAAATCCTGCATTTTTTGCTAATACCGGAATATAACGGTGCATTTCGCCTGAAACTTCAATGTTTTTAATAACAATATTTTTGTAAGCTTTCAATCCGCAATTAAAATCATTCAAATAAACTCCCGAAGTTTTTCTAGCAGCCCAATTAAATAATTTAGATGGAAGGTTTTTAGTAACCGCATTATCGTAGCGTTTCTTTTTCCACCCTGAAACTAAATCATAATTACCTTTGGTAACCATATCATAAAGTTCTGGAATTTCATCCGGACTGTCTTGTAAATCGGCATCCATGGTAATAATAACGTCACCTAATGCCTTATTAAAACCAGCATGTAAAGCCTGAGATTTCCCGTAATTTCTTAAAAAACGGATCCCTTTTACATTTGAATCTTTAGCATTAAGTTCTTCAATTGTGTGCCAAGAACCATCGGTACTTCCATCATCGATAAAGATAACTTCATAGGAATAATCGTTAGCATTCATGACTTTCACAATCCAAGAATGTAATTCTGGCAACGATTCTTGTTCGTTTAATAATGGGATGATTATGGATAAATTCATTAAATTTAAAAACTTTGATTAGAATCTTTTTTTACGATTGCTCCAACAAGAAAGGAATATAACAATCCAAAAAAAGCATACATGACTATTGTTACTGGAAATACAATGTATTGACTCATAAATTTTTTTGTCATAGAAATGGCCATATCCATTTGTTCGGCAGTCATATTAGGACTCTTTTTTAGAATTTCTGACTTTGTAATTCTAAGAATTTGTTCACCAAAATCTGGAAAAATTAAATTGAAGATTAAATTGAAGGTTGCATATATTAAAGCTGCAATTACAGTAATTGAAACTCCTATTTTTAAACATTCAGAAAAAGTAACAAATCCATCATTTGATTTTTTGTAATTTGAGCATCCTAAATAAATAAAAAGGAAAGGTAAAATTAGGTAATTTAATAAATTTATTATAACGCCAAAACTACTTCCAATTAGCTTTTCAACACCTATAATATAAGATATTACAAATTCTAACACCATGATAACACCAAATAATAAACCAAGTTGCAAACCAGATTTAGCTGGTGAAATTTTAGTTTCCATTTTTTTTAATTTTAATTAATTTACAAATATACAAAAACCATCATTATTGTTGAATATATGATCCAATTAAAAAAAACAAAGTAATTGTTTGATAATTAAAAAATAGTTGTACTTTTGCACACTCAAATAAAAACAAATAATTAAAAGTTGTAGTAGGTTGATACCTTTTTTTATAAAAGCTTCACAACAAACTACCTCATAACAAATAAAAAGATTTACACAATGAAACAAGGAATTCACCCAGAAAATTACAGATTAGTTGCTTTTAAAGACATGTCAAACGAGGATGTTTTTATCACAAAATCAACAGTTGAAACTAAAGAAACTATTACTCACGAGGGAGTTGAATATCCGGTTTTTAAAATGGAAATCTCTAGAACATCGCACCCATTCTACACAGGTAAATCTAAACTTATTGATACTGCAGGACGTATTGACAAATTCAAAACTAAATACGCCAAACACGGTAAATAAATTAATTTTGTTCAAATTTTATTAAGACCTTCCAATTTTTTGGAAGGTTTTTTTATGAAGTAAACTTTTGTAACTTTGAACTCTAAATGAAAGGACAATACGATGATTGTCCCCCCAATAAATAAAAAATGAACTACATACTTTTTGACGGAACTGTCCGTGATGCACTTTTACCATTTACGTTTACAAGACCTGTAGCTGAAATTCGAATTGGAATTTTAACCATACGTGAAAAATGGGAAAGACATTTAGGGTTAACTACCACGACTTTAACTGAAGAATATCTTTCGTTAAAATATCCGATGGTAGAACTTGAAAATAATGTAATGATTAATGCTTCTTTTTTACCAAAGAATTCACTTGTTGAAATGGTGATAAATTTGCAAAAAAATCAAGCTATTTTTAAAGGAGATACACTTATTGCTTTTTATACCAACGATTCACAAGAAGAAGTAGATTTTGATACCTATGAAATTATTGAGTACTCGGAGGATTGTCTAACTGTAGAAAACAATTGGGATATTTTCTCTAAAAATGATTCGGCTTTACGAGAAGATTTCGAACTAATTACTGAAGATAGAACTTCTGAGTCCATTCCGAAATCGGTTAATGCGATTGCGCCAGGAAATATTTTTATTGAAGAAGGAGCCAAACTAGAATTTGTGACATTAAACGCATCCACAGGTCCTATTTATATTGGTAAAAATTCTGAAATTATGGAAGGATCTGTAATTCGAGGGCCTTTTGCTTTATGCGAATTTGGGAAAGTAAAATTAGCAACCAAAGTTTACGGAGCAACAACAGTTGGGCCACATTCGGTTATTGGTGGGGAAGTTAATAATTCAGTTCTTTTCGGATATTCTAATAAAGGCCATGACGGATTCCTTGGAAATTCTGTTCTTGGTGAATGGTGTAATATTGGTGCCGACAGCAATAATTCGAACTTAAAAAACAACTACGAAGAAGTAAAATTGTGGAGTTACGAAACTGAAAATTTTGCAAAAACCGGTCTGCAATTTTGCGGATTAATGATGGGCGACCATAGTAAATGCGGCATTAACACAATGTTTAATACAGGAACTGTTGTAGGTGTGAGCGCAAATATTTTTGGAGCAGGTTTTCCTAGAAATTTTGTTCCTAGTTATTCTTGGGGAGGAGCATCTGGATTTTCAACTTACCTAACCAGCAAAGCATTTCAAACTGCTAAAATTGTAATGGCGCGTCGTAATGTTGAATTCACGGAAGACGATGCCACAATATTAGAACATGTTTTTGATGCAACTAAAAAATACAGAAAAGAATAATTTTGAATAGTTTAGCCAAAGATTCATAGATTTTTAAAGTTATTTTAATCTGTGAATCTGTGGGTATTTTATTTTTTTGCCTAAATTTGCGCACTCAATTTTTTGACAACGATTTCATTGGTTGAGTTTATTTATGGAAAACAAAAAAAAAGTAGCATTCTACACTTTAGGATGCAAACTGAATTTCTCCGAAACTTCTACTATCGCAAGAAATTTTCAAGACGAAGGATTTGATCGCGTTGACTTTGAAGAAGTCGCCGATATGTATGTTATCAATACCTGCTCGGTTACTGAAAATGCCGACAAACAATTTAAACAAATAGTAAAGAAAGCAATGAAGCTAAACGATAAAGCATTTATTGCTGCTGTTGGTTGCTATGCCCAATTAAAACCCGAAGAATTAGCATCTGTAGATGGAGTTGATTTAGTTTTGGGAGCTACCGAAAAATTTAAAATTACAGATTATATAAACGACCTTACTAAAAACGATAGGAGTGAAGTGCATTCTTGCGAGATTGAAGAAGCCGACTTTTATGTAGGGAGTTATTCAATTGGTGATCGAACTCGAGCTTTCCTCAAAGTACAAGACGGTTGCGATTATAAATGTACTTATTGCACTATTCCTTTAGCTCGTGGAATTTCTAGAAGTGATGCTTTAGAAAATGTTTTGAAAAATGCTTCCGAAATTTCTAAACAAAACATTAAAGAAATTGTGCTCACGGGAGTAAATATTGGCGATTACGGCAAAGGAGAATTTGGTAATAAAAAACACGAACATACTTTTCTAGATTTGGTAAAAGCATTAGATGAAGTTGAGGGAATAGAGCGCTTGCGAATCTCCTCTATAGAGCCAAACCTATTGAAAAATGAAACTATAGAATTTGTATCCCAAAGCCGCACTTTTGTGCCGCATTTCCACATTCCGTTACAATCTGGCAGCAATGAAATTTTGAAGAAAATGAAGCGTCGCTATTTGAGAGAAGTTTATACCGAAAGAGTCAACAAAATTAGGGAAGTAATGCCCCATGCTTGTATAGGTGTAGATGTTATTGTTGGTTTTCCAGGTGAAACCAATGAAGATTTTCTTGAAACTTATCATTATCTGAATGAAATGGATATTTCTTATATGCATGTTTTTTCTTATTCCGAAAGAGATAATACCGAAGCGGCATCAATGGAAGGAGTTGTTCCAATGAATGTGCGTTCTAAAAGAAGCAAAATGCTAAGAGGATTATCGGTTAAAAAACGTCGTGCTTTTTACGAAAGTCAAATTGGTAGTTACAGAACTGTATTATTTGAAGGCGAAAATAAAGAAGGCTACATTCATGGTTTTACAGAGAATTATGTAAAAGTAAAAACCCCTTGGAATCCAGATTTAGTAAACACTCTACACAAAATAAATCTAACTCGAATTGATGAAGGCGGAAGTGTGCGATTGGATTTTGTTTAATATTTATTATGAAATCGAATTTTGGTAATCCTGAAAACAGTTTCGCTGTATTGTTCTATAAATTCAAATTTATGTCTGCCTGGTTGCTTGAAGTCTATTATTTTTTCGCCAGAAATTTCATAATACATGCTGTCTCCCTCTAACATAAATCTCCCACCATTTTTTCTATATGCAGATCGAATTAATTCAAACTTAGATAGATTCCAAGTGGTTAGATTTGCGTCTAAATTATTTAATTCAGAAAATAAACCTTCTGTAATTTCGGTTTTACAACTATAATATTTTTCGATAGTTTCGAAAAAAGCTAGGACATTTTGATTTAATTCTTCAAGTTTCATTTTGTAAAATACTATTTTCTAAAGTAAATATACCCAAATTTAATTTAGATTTTAAAACTTGAAATTGTGTAAAATTATATTTTAATACCTGGAGGTAATAAATCTCGGTAAGTTATGTTTTTTCTGAAAAAAAGAGCAATTTTAGGAAGAATAGGAACTACTTTTAGTTTTCGTTCATAGGCTATTTCCATTATATTTTTTAATAAATCAATAATGAAATCTTCATCGGTAAAGCCATCGGGAACGTTAATTCGAGTTAGAAAAATTTTCTTTTCTTGAAAAGAATATTCAAGGGAAATTAATTTTCCGTCCACTAAAGTCTCAAATTGTCTAGCGAAGGTATTGTCTTTAATTTCCATTTTTTTTAAAATTATCTCAGGGTTCATAAATTTATTTGTAAAAATAAATTAAATTTATGCAAATTTCGGAATAATTTATGGATAATACCATTGAATTACGTTAAAATATGAGCAAGATTCACGTTTATTTTATGCCAGGTTTGGCAGCAAGTTCTTCAATTTTCGAAAGAATTAATCTTCCAAAAGATATTTTCGAAATTCATCTTTTAGAATGGTTTCAGCCTGAAAATAATGAAACACTAACAATTTATGCCATGCAGATGGCTAAAAAAGTTGTTCATGATAATGCCGTTTTATTGGGAGTTTCCTTTGGTGGTATTTTAGTTCAAGAGATGGCACAGTTTTTAAATTTGAGAAAATTAATTATTGTTTCTAGTGTAAAATCTAATAAAGAATTACCGAATAGATTGAAGTTTGCTAAAATTACTAAGGCATACAAATTGTTGCCTACTAGTTTACTGCAAGATGGGGAGAAATTAGTTAAGTATGCTTTTGGTGACGTGATAAAACAGCGTGTAAAGTTATACGAGAAGTTTCTGCATTTGAGAAATAAAGAATATTTAGATTGGGCAATTGAGCAAGTTATTTGCTGGGATAGAGTTATAATTGATCCTTCCGTAATTCATATTCATGGCGATTTGGATGAGGTTTTTCCTGCCAAAAATATTAATACCTTTATCAACGTTAAGGGCGGAACACACCTCATGATTTTAAATCGTTTTCGATGGTTTAATCAAAATTTACCCAAAATAATTTTAGCAGAAGCGATTTAAATTTTAGCTTCAATTTTGTAACTTTGTATATTTTAAAAAAGAAATGAAAATGAAAAAGACACAGGTTTTAGGAATATTAATAGGGCTAGTTATTGTAAGTGGTTTGTTTGTTTTTGCTCTTTCAGGAGACGATAAAAAGAAATTATTACATGAAGGCACTTCGCAGTATTTTCCTCAATCAGTTGATTTTGCAGGAGAAAAAGCTCCCCTTCAAATATCGGATGTTCGCGAACGATTTGATCGTGAACTATTAGTTAATGCCAATCTTCATTCGTCTACCATATTAATAATTAAACGAGCCAATCGCGCATTTCCAATTATTGAACCTATTTTAAAACAATATGGTGTGCCCGATGATTTTAAATATTTGGCCGTAATAGAAAGTTCTTTAACGAATGCTATTTCCCCTTCGGGCGCCAAAGGTATTTGGCAATTTATGCCCGAGACAGCAAAAGAAAAAGGAATGGAAGTTAATGATGCGGTGGACGAGCGTTACCATCTGCAAAAATCAACGGAAGCAGCTTGTAAATATTTATTAGCGGCTAAACAAAAATTTGGAAATTGGACTTTAGCCGCATCATCCTATAATGGAGGAATGACTGGTGTTAATACTAAAATATTAGAACAGCAAGTTTCCGATTATTATGATTTATTGCTAACCGATGAAACTTCCCGATATGTTTTTAGAATTTTAGCTCTTAAAGAAATCATGCAACATCCAGAATTATATGGTTTTCAAGTTGATAAAACCGAAATGTATGAAAGCGTTCCTTCAAAAATACTAGAAATAGATAGTTCAATTACTAATTTAGCTGTTTTTGCTAAAAATCAAGGAATTAATTATAAGATATTAAAAATTCACAATCCTTGGTTACGGGATAAAAAACTACCAAATCCCACCAAAAAGAAATATTTCATTGAAATTCCTACCGAAGGTTATTAAAGCAAATCTTTTTTTCGTGATTTTATTTTAAAAGTCAATTTTTGAAAATGATTTGCAATTCTTCTTTATTAAATCTAAATTAATTTCTTAAAAATCTAAATTAATAATTCTCAATTATTAAAATTATTAAGGGATAATGTTAATAACTTGCAGTATAAAATGCTTAAAAAGACTTTTAGTTCCTTCGTGATTTAATATATTTGCGTGTCACACAAAAAATACATTTTAGAATAAAAATATATGAGCGAAGAAATTAAAAAGAACAATTATTCCGCAGATAGTATTCAGGCGTTAGAAGGAATGGAGCACGTAAGAATGCGTCCCTCTATGTATATTGGAGATATTGGTGTAAGAGGTTTGCACCACTTAGTTTATGAAGTTGTAGATAACTCTATCGATGAGGCAATGGGTGGTCATTGTGATACAATTGGAGTATCAATTAATGAGGATGGATCTGTTTCTGTAGAGGATAATGGTCGTGGAATTCCAGTGGATTTGCATAAAAAGGAAGGCGTCTCTGCTCTGGAGGTAGTAATGACAAAAATTGGAGCTGGAGGTAAATTTGATAAAGATTCTTATAAAGTTTCGGGAGGACTTCACGGAGTTGGGGTTTCGGTAGTAAATGCTTTATCTGAACATTTAAGAGCTACTGTTCATAGAGATGGTAAAATATACGAGCAAGAATACGAAAGAGGAAAAGCACTTTATCCTGTAAAACAAATAGGTGAAACTACTAAAAGAGGAACAGTCGTTACTTTCTATCCAGATAGTACTATTTTCACTCAAACAATTGAGTTTTCTTACGATACTTTATCTGCTAGAATGCGGGAACTTTCTTTCTTAAATAAAGGAATCACAATTACTTTTACAGATAAAAGAGAAGTTGATAAAGACGGTAATTTTGTAAGTGAAGTTTTTCATTCGGATGAAGGATTAAAAGAATACATCCGCTATTTAGATGGTAACAGAGAACCAATTATTTCTCATGTAATCTCTATGGATCATGATAAGGGAGAAATTCCAGTTGAAGTTGCTTTGATTTATAACACTAGTTATACGGAGAATATTTTTTCTTATGTAAATAATATTAATACTCACGAAGGTGGAACGCATTTACAAGGTTTTAGAACGGGTCTTACTCGATCTCTAAAAAAATATGCTGATGCTTCGGGAATGTTAGACAAATTAAAGTTTGAAATATCAGGAGATGATTTCCGTGAAGGATTAACAGCTATTATTTCGGTTAAAGTTTCTGAGCCACAATTTGAAGGGCAAACTAAAACCAAACTTGGAAATAGAGAGGTAGTTTCGCCAGTAAGTCAAGCTGTGAGTGAAATGATCGAGAATTATTTGGAGGAAAATCCAAACGATGCTCGTATCATAGTTCAGAAAGTGATTCTTGCCGCTCAAGCACGTCATGCAGCAAAGAAAGCTCGTGAAATGGTGCAACGTAAAACGGTACTTGGTGGCGGTGGATTACCAGGAAAATTATCCGATTGTTCTGAACAAGATCCAGCACGTTGTGAAGTATATCTTGTAGAGGGAGATTCTGCAGGAGGTACAGCAAAACAAGGTAGAGATAGAGCATTTCAAGCTATTTTGCCATTGCGTGGTAAAATCTTGAACGTAGAAAAGGCAATGCACCATAAAGTATTTGAAAACGAAGAAATACGAAATATATTTACTGCACTAGGAGTTACTATTGGAACCGCAGAAGACAGTAAAGCATTAAATATTGAAAAATTACGCTACCATAAAGTAATCATTATGTGTGATGCCGATGTAGATGGAAGTCACATTGCAACCTTGATTCTAACATTCTTCTTCAGGTTTATGAGAGAATTAATTGAGCAAGGACATATTTATATTGCAGCACCACCTTTATATTTAGTTAAAAAAGGTAATAAAAAAGAATATGCTTGGACAGATAACCAGCGTGATATTGCCAATGAAAAAATGGGAGGAAGCGCTGCAATTCAACGATATAAAGGTCTTGGAGAAATGAATGCAGAACAATTATGGGAAACCACAATGGATCCTAATTTTAGAACTTTACGTCAAGTTACCATTGATAGTTTAGCAGAAGCAGACCGAGTTTTTTCTATGTTAATGGGTGATGAAGTTCCACCTCGTAGAGAATTTATCGAGAAAAATGCTGTTTACGCAAACATCGATGCGTAATAACTTTTCAAAATATATTAAAATAGGGATTTGCTTGGCTTTATCGAGCAAATCCTTTTCTCAATCCCCCCAAACCCTTTCCCAAATAAATTTGTTTTTAAACGACGCAACATATTATTCGGATAAGTTTATTACCCCCGCCACCGACGCCGCAGTTTATCAGTCGTCTGCAGCATGGATGTCTTCTCCTAAAAGAAGAAAATTATTTGCGGTTACTTTAGGCGTTTATGGAAATGCTTTTTTTGTGCCTAAGAGAGACCAAAGCTTTGAAATAAGAAACTCCGATTTTTCATTTTTTACCATACAAAATGCCAGTGGAGAGACTATTTCTCCTGCCACTGTTCCAACAGCTTTAGGGGATAATAGCACCTTTTTTTTAGTTGGACAACTCGATGCAGCCAATCAAATTAAAATGCAAACTCCAATTGGCGTAAATCAAGAATCTATTATTTATCCTTATTTGCAGGGTTCTATTTCTTTATGGAAAGGGATTGAATTAATAGGAAAATATTCGTCTAAAGTAAAATTAAAACAGGGAGACTATCAAGTTTATGGTTTTGGATTAAAGCATAATTTTAGTAATTATGTTTCTTCTTTAACCAAACATAAGATTAACTTAGCGGCACTTTTTGCTTTTTCTAAAGAGGATATTAATTTTGATTTTTTAGACACTTACACTTCTTATGGTAATTTAGGAATTGATAAAATTACAGGCAAGGTTCAAACCTATCAATTTCAAATTAGTGCCTCTAAAGAATGGAAAAAATTTGAACTGATGTTAAGTTCAATTACCAATAAAAGTGATTTTAAATATTATTTAACCGGCGAAAAAGGTCAAATTGAAGAAATCATTCCCGTGCAATTTATTTTAAATGAACGGCTAAAAGATATTTACAAGAGCAAAGTTAATAGTATTTGGGAAATTTCAGGAAGATACCAATTTAAAAAATTTTATATGCAATCTTCCGTTGCTTTTGGTAAATTTGTAAACACAAATTTATCCTTACAATACGAATTTTAAATTTTTATAAATATAATACACAACAAAATGAAAGTTACAATAGTAGGAGCAGGAAACGTTGGAGCTACATGCGCAGACGCTATTGCTTACAGAAGAATTGCGAGTGAAATCGTATTATTAGACATTAGAGAAGGATTTGCAGAAGGAAAAGCATTAGACATTATGCAAACGCAAACAACACTGGGTTTCAACACTAAAATGGTTGGAAGCACTAATGATTATTCTAAAACTTCAGGAAGTGATGTAGTAGTAATTACATCTGGAATTCCCAGAAAACCAGGAATGACGAGAGAAGAATTAATTGGTATTAATGCTGGAATTGTAAAAACAGTTGCTGAAAACTTATTGGTTCATTCTCCAAATGCAATAGTAGTCGTAGTTTCTAATCCTATGGATACAATGACTTATTTGACCTTAAAAGCTACTGGATTACCAAAAAACAGAATTATTGGTATGGGAGGGGCTTTAGATAGTTCTCGTTTCAAAACTTATTTATCTTTAGCTTTGGATAAGCCAGCTAACGATATTCAAGGTATGGTTATTGGTGGGCATGGAGATACAACTATGATTCCTTTAACAAGATTGGCTTCTTACAACGGTGTGCCAGTTTCTCAATTTTTATCAGAAGAAGAATTAGCCAAAGTATCATCAGATACTATGGTTGGGGGTGCAACACTTACTGCATTATTAGGGACTTCAGCTTGGTATGCACCAGGTGCATCTGTTGCATTTTTAGTTGACTCTATTTTGAACGACCAAAAGAAAATGATTCCTTGTTCCGTGTTTCTTGAGGGAGAATATGGTCAAAGTGATATTTGCATAGGAGTCCCATGTATTATTGGAAGAAATGGAGTTGAAAAAATTGTAGATATTCAATTAAATGACGAGGAAAAAGAAAAATTTGCTAAAAGTGCCGATGCGGTTAGAGCAATGAATGCTGATTTAAAATCAGTTTTGTAATATTATAAATATCGAATGTCAAAAAAAGACTGTAATTTTGCAGTCTTTTTTTGATATTAATGAGTAAATAATTTGTTAATCTTTAGGTAAATTATATATTTGCACGTTTGTAAAAACGTGTAGATTGCTTTTTATTTTGATTTCATTTGATAATCAACGGATTAATCTATATTTACTTGTTTTTAAATCACAATAAATAAATAATTAATTTTTAGTAATAATGCAGAATAAAGGACTTATTAAATTTTTCGCAATTCTATTTGCATTGGTGAGTATTTACCAATTAACATTCACATTTGTTTCAAATGGAATTCAAAATGATGCTAAAGCTTTCGCTAAAGGAAACCAACAAAAAGAAGTAGATTATTTAAACGATTTGAAAAACAAAAATGTTTTCAGTTTGTTTGGATTGGTTGACTATACTTATTCTGAGGTGAGTGGAAAACAAATCAATAAAGGTCTTGACCTTGAGGGAGGTATTAACGTGATACTTCAAATTTCAGTTAAAGACGTATTAAAAGGTCTTGCTAACGATTCTAAAAATCCAGTTTTTAACAAAGCATTAGAAGATGCAAAAAACAACCAAAAAGGAAATCAATCTTATTTGGATGCTTTTTTCGAAGCATTTGAAGCAAATTCCAATGGAACTGTAAAACTTGCAGATCCTAGTATTTTTGCAAATAAAAATTTATCAGATCAGGTAAATTTCAATATGACAGATGCTCAGACTAAAAAAGTAATCAGCAAAAAAGTTGATGAATCTGTAGAAAGTGCTTTTGAAGTATTGAGAAAACGTATTGATAAATTTGGAGTTACCCAACCAAATATCGCTAAATTAGGACAAACTGGAAGAATTCTTGTAGAATTGCCAGGCGCTAAGGATGTTGATAGAATTAAGTTATTATTACAAAGAACGGCTCAATTAGAGTTTTGGGAAACCTATAAGGTAGATGAAATGGGTAGTTTCTTGATGGCAACTAACGATTTATTGAAAAAATCAGAAACTCCAGTTGCTGCTAAAGAAGTTAAATCTGCTGCTAAAGATTCTTTAACTGCAATGTTAACAGATAAGTCTAAAGACTCTGTTGCAGATAAAAAAGGAAGTAACCCATTATTGGATAAATTTGTTTCTCAAGGTGGTGGTCCTGTATTAGGAATTGTTTCTGTTAAAGATACTGCCAAAATCAACTCTTATTTCAAGAGAGCAGATGTTCGAGCTTTAATTCCTGCAGACAAACGTTTTGTTAAATTAGTTTGGGGGAAACCAACAACAACTAAAGACGAGAAAACAAAAAAGGAAACTGAAACTTTTGAACTTTATGCTTTAAAAGGAAATAAAGATAATGCAGCTCCATTAAGTGGTGGTGTAATTACCGATGCAAGAGATACGTTTGACCAGTCAGGAAAACCTGCTGTTTCTATGCAAATGAATGGTCAAGGTTCTAAAAAATGGGAAGAATTAACAGGTAATGCTTTCACTACTAAAGGTTATATTGCAATTGCTTTGGATAATGTAGTTTATTCTGCACCAGGAGTTTCTTCTGGCCCCATTGCTGGAGGTAGATCTGAAATTTCAGGAAATTTTGATATCGCAGAAACAAAAGATTTAGCTAATGTATTACGTGCAGGTAAATTGCCTGCTAGAGCAGAAATTATTCAATCGGAAGTAGTAGGACCATCCTTAGGAGAAAAAGCTATACATGCTGGATTTGTTTCTTCTATTGTTGGATTCTTATTAGTATTCTTATGGATGGTGTTCTATTATGGTAGAGCAGGTTGGTATGCTAATATTGCTTTATTAGTTAACTTACTATTCTTATTTGGAATTTTAGCAAGTTTAGGCGCTGTTTTAACTTTGCCTGGTATTGCTGGTATCGTTTTAACGTTAGGAACTGCGGTAGATGCGAACATTATTATCTATGAAAGGGCCAAGGAGGAATTACGGGAAGGTAAAACGCTTGCCGATGCTGTAAAAACTTCTTACGGTTGGAAAGGGGCAATGCGATCTATTATTGATGCTAACGTAACACACGTTTTAACTGGAGCAATCTTATTTATATTTGGAACAGGTCCTATTCAAGGTTTTGCTACAACTTTATTAATAGGTATTTTCACTTCTTTATTTACTTCTATTTTCATTGCTAGAATTTTTATAGACAGAGATGTTGCTAATAATAAAGAATTATCCTTCTCTACTTCAATAACTAAAAATTGGTTTACAGGATTCCATTTTGATTTCGTTGGAATGAAGAAATGGACTTACTTATTTTCTTCATTAGTTGTTATTGGAAGTTTAGTTTCTATTTTCTTTATTAATGGATTAGATGAAGGAGTTGATTTTGTAGGAGGAAGAACTTTCCAAGTAAAATTTGAAAAAACAATAGAACCTACACAAGTATCGGAAGAATTATCCAAAGAATTTGGAACCGCTGTAGAAGCTAAAGTATTTGGAGATTCAGATCAATTAAAATTGACAACCAAATATAAAATTAAAGAAGAAAGTGCTGGAGTAGACAAAGAAGTTAATGAGAAATTATTTAAAGTTTTAGGTAAATATTACACTAATATTACTTACGATAAATTCATTAATTCTTACGATGGTAAACAAGTAGGGGTATTGCAAGCGTCTAAAGTTGGAGCTGCAATTTCTGAAGATATTAAAACAAACTCTTACTGGGCAGTACTTGGTGCTATGTTGGTTGTAGGTTTGTATTTAGTGATATCATTCCGTAAATGGCAGTATTCATTAGGTGCGATCGCCGCAGTATTGCATGACGTTATTTTTGTGTTGGGAATGTATTCTGTGTTATATAAAGTTATGCCTTTCCATATGGAAATGGACCAACATTTCATTGCTGCTATTTTAACAGTAATTGGATACTCTATGAACGATACCGTTATTGTATTTGATAGAATTCGTGAATATCTTGGAGGTAACAAAAAAGGTCACTTTAAGGATGTAGTAAACGCTTCTATTAATAGTACTTTATCAAGAACATTAAATACTTCTTTAATGATGATTTTAGTTTTATTAACGATGTTCTTATTTGGAGGAGAGTCCATTCGAGGATTTATCTTTGCTATGTTAGTAGGTATTATCGTTGGAACTTATTCTTCTTTATTTATTGCAACTCCAGTATTGGTTGATACTATGACAAAAGGGGATATTGACGATATTGAAGAAAGACATTTTAATTCTTAGTTTTAAATATTATAAATATTAAAACGGCAGTAAGCATTTGTTTACTGCCGTTTTTTTTGTTTGATATTATAGCCTTCTCAAAATTAAGAATTTAATAATTTGAAGTTAAATTTTGTTTTTAAATTTCATTTTCAGTAATTTTTTTCAATTTAAATGTGCAAATTTGCATTTTAAAAAAATATATTATGCCAACGATTTCAAATAAAGGAAAACAGATGCCAGAATCACCAATTCGTAAATTGGTGCCTTATGCTGAAATAGCTAAGAAAAACGGAAATAAAGTATACCATCTTAATATTGGACAACCCGATATTAAAACTCCGGAGGTTGCTTTAAATGCTGTTAAAAATGCAAATATTAAAGTATTGGAGTACAGCCATTCTGCTGGATTTGAAAGTTATAGAACTAAATTATCTCAATATTATATAAACCATGGCCTGCCTATTAATGTTGCCGATATAATTATTACAACTGGAGGCTCAGAAGCGTTACTTTTCGCATTGGGAAGCACAATGGATTTTGGAGATGAAATAATTATTCCAGAGCCATTTTATGCTAATTATAATGGGTTTTCTGTCGCATCTGGAGTAGTAGTTGTTCCTGTTATTTCTACAATAGATGAGGGCTTTGCTTTACCGCCAATCTCTGCATTTGAAAAGTTAATTACTTCCAAAACAAAAGCCATTTTAATTTGTAATCCTGGAAATCCAACCGGATATTTATATTCTGAAGATGAAATTCAGCAATTGGCCGCAATGGTAAAAAAACACGATTTATTTTTGATTGCCGATGAAGTTTATAGAGAATTTATTTACGATTCAAAAGAGAAACATTATTCGGTAATGAATGTACCGGGAATTGAAGAAAATGCTATCATGATAGATTCGGTTTCTAAAAGATATAGCATGTGTGGTGCTAGAATTGGATGTATTGTTTCTAAAAACAAAGAAGTGATGACAGCGGCTATGAAATTTGCGCAAGCGAGATTAAGTCCTCCAACTTTTGAGCAAATTGCTAGTGAAGCAGCTCTTGAAACACCACAAAGTTATTTTGACGAGGTAATACGGGAATATAAAGAAAGAAGAGATACATTAATATCCGAATTACAAAAAATAGAAGGGGTAAAGGTAGGTACCCCAAAAGGTGCTTTTTACTGCATTGCACAACTGCCTGTTACTAATGCAGATGATTTTGCGCAATGGTTATTGGAGTCTTTTAATTTAAACGGAGAAACTGTTATGGTGGCTCCTGCGGCAGGTTTTTATTCGACACCTAATGTTGGTTTAAATGAGGTTCGAATTGCTTATGTGTTGAAAAAAGAAGATTTGGTTCGTTCTGTTAATATTTTAAAAGCTGCACTTCTTGCTTATAATTCTAAATAAGATTTATTGAAACATTTATTAAAAAAATAGTTCCAAAATATGGAACTATTTTTTTAATAGTAATTTTATTTATTTTGAAAAGTTTCTTTTAATATTCCGCCCAACCGGATTCCTGCTTTTTGAATTTGACTCTTTATTAAATTGGAATTAGTTTTTAGGTAAGTTTCTTCAATTTGTTTATTTGTACCATAAATTTCTCCTAAATAACTCCTAGATTCTTTAGCCCAATCTAAGACGCTTCCATTACATAAATTCGCTATTTTTTGGGAGTTATAGCTATTATATTTTAAACAATCATTTAGTTTTATATTTTGATATTCAATAATTCCATAATCTAATAGTCCATGCAAATTGGTGCTTTTAGAATTAAAGTCTACTTTAAATGAATTTCCGCCTTTATCACTTCCATAACCCACGTGTAGTGGTTGGTGTAGATCACCCATTAAATGAAATAAAAAACAAATTTTGGTTTTAATTTCTTCTTTTGAAAAATCTTTATAATGTTTTAAGTCATTTATTGTTAAATTCAAAGAATGAATAATATTGTCGCAACATGAATCTTTCACCGTTTCACCTTTTTCAAAATTTACATAATGGAGTGGTTTAAATTTGTCGTAGGAATGGTCTTTTTTTATATCATCCATCCAAGTTGCCGCTTGTTCTATGGTCATCCCGTCTAGATAAGTCAAAATTAGTTTCTTAGTTTTTTTATCCAATTGCTTAAATGCAATTTGCGCAACAATTTCATGTCCTTTTTTTCCCCAAGCAAAAGTTTTTAAAGGAAGAATAGCTAATATCGTTAGCACCATAAATAGTGATTTTTTCATGATTTGTAGTTTAAGTTAACTTAAAGATTTTGGGATCTATTTTATTTTCTTACAAATATATTCGATGTTAGAGTACAATGAAAGGAACTTATTTTAATTTTTTATAATTAACATTTAATTAAACCTAATTTTATTAATTTTGATAAATTCAATATCCAAAAAAATGAAATATATTTCTTCTTTAATTTTGTTTTCATTAATCGGAATGAAAACTTATTGTCAAAAAGTGTATTCGGTTGATTATGAAAATCAATCCGATGTTAAGGTTTTTGTTGTACAATATGAAAATCAAGCCGATTTAAAAGTATTTAAAGAATCCTACGCTAATCAAGCAACACTAAATGATGGGAAATGGTTTTTTGTAGATTATGCTAATCAATCTAATAAAAAGATCTTCTTTGTTAGACACGAAAACCAAGCCGACTTGAAAATCTTTTTTGTTAAATATGAAAATCAAGCAGGGTGGGTCAATAATTCAAAAAAACAATTGATGTATTAAAGGTCTGTTTCAATATTTTATTCAAATAATAAACACAGATTTATGTTTTATAATACGCTTTAATTAACGTCTTCTTTATTCACTTAAACCAAAAACGCCTTGCTATTTCTAACAAGGCGTTTATTTTATAAAAGAAATTCTTTATTTAACAATCAAGAATTCAGATCTTCTGTTTTTAGCATATTCTTCTTCAGTACATGGATCACAAGGAACTATAGGCTCACTTTCGCCAAATCCTTTTCCTGTTATACGATCAGCAGCTATTCCTTTAGAAATTACATATTGAACTGTTGCTTGTGCTCTTCTATCCGATAAAGATAAGTTATAGGTGTCGCTACCTCTACTATCGGTATGTGATTTAGCAAAAATAACTAGTTTATCGTTGCTTTTCATTACCTGAACTAATTTATCTAACTCAAAAGCACCTTGTTGAGTAAT
>CANGWK010000018.1 GCA_947457615.1 Flavobacteriaceae bacterium | reverse complement strand
GAAACAAATCAGTCCGCAAGGACAAGGATGGGATGGAACTTACAACGGAATTTTATTGCCATCTACCGATTACTGGTTCACTGTAGATTATAGCCAAGCGGCAGCTTACAAACAATTTAAAGCGCATTTTACATTAAAAAGATAAAAAAATAAATACATATTATTTACTTAAAAAGTGCTGGAGAGATCTAGCACTTTTTTGTATGATAAATCCTCACCTTCGTCCCCTCTCAATTTCTTAATAATTTTCTAAAACAGAATTGGGGTGTGGAAGTATTGTGAAGTATATCCGATTTTTTTTGTTTTTCTTTTGAATTGCTATTTTCTCAAAAGACATAACCTAGATAGCCCTGACTGAAGAGTAAATCCTGGCATTGCGATAAATAAAATTCTGTTATTAGATTTCTTTTTTCCTCGCGATGACAGATTGCAACGGATGGCAGGAATTACCTTTACTAAAATGCCTAAAGTTTCGCTACTAATAAAAAACAGAAATTGGGTAATCTAAATTCTAAGTTTTATTTTCTTAATTCTTATTTTGTTGTTTTATAAAAAAGCATTACTTTTGCAGTCCTTTAGGCGGAGAAGAGTTTCCTTTAGGAATCAACTATTTATGTAAAACACTGCTACTGTTTTCTATTCGATAATAAACTCAAGATACACAGCATACAAATTTTTTATCAGCATGTCTGAATTTAACAAAGAACAACAAGATTTTTTAAATGATTTTAACTGGCACAATTACGCAGAAGGAATTGATGTAGTAGATCAAAAAAACTTACAAGAATTTGAAGATTTAGTATCGAAAACTTTTATCGATACCGATCAAGAAGAAGTAGTAGAAGGGGTTGTAGTAAGAATTACTGACCGTGATGCTATTGTTGACATTAACGCAAAATCGGAAGGTGTTATTTCATTAAACGAATTCCGTTACAATCCAAATTTAAAAGTTGGCGACAAAGTAGAGGTTTTAATTGACATCCGTGAGGATAAAACAGGTCAGTTAGTATTATCTCACAGAAAAGCAAGAACTATTAAATCTTGGGATAGAGTTATATCTGCAAACGAAACAGGTGAAATTGTTACTGGTTTCGTAAAATGTAGAACTAAAGGTGGTATGATCGTTGACGTTTTTGGAATTGAAGCGTTCTTACCAGGCTCACAAATTGACGTGAAACCAATCCGTGACTACGATGTATATGTAAACAAAATGATGGAATTTAAAGTTGTGAAAATTAATCACGAATTTAAAAACGTTGTAGTTTCGCATAAAGCGCTTATTGAAGCAGATATCGAAGTTCAGAAAAAAGAAATCATTGGTCAATTAGAAAAAGGACAAGTACTAGAAGGTGTTGTTAAAAATATTACTTCTTATGGTGTGTTTATTGACTTAGGTGGTGTTGATGGATTGATCCATATTACTGACCTTTCTTGGTCAAGAATTAATCACCCAAGTGAAGTTCTAGAATTAGATCAAAAATTAAACGTAGTAATTCTTGATTTTGATGATGAGAAAACAAGAATCCAATTAGGTTTAAAACAATTAAACGCTCACCCATGGGATGCACTTGGTGCTGAACTTAAAGTTGGTGACAAAGTGAAAGGTAAAGTAGTAGTTATTGCTGATTACGGTGCTTTCATTGAAGTTGCTGAAGGAGTTGAAGGATTAATTCACGTTTCTGAAATGTCATGGTCTACTCATTTACGTAGTGCTCAAGATTTTGTTAAAGTTGGAGATGTGGTGGAAGCTGTTATCTTAACTTTAGATAGAGACGAAAGAAAAATGTCTTTAGGTATCAAGCAATTATCGCAAGATCCTTGGACTGACATTACTGCTAAATACCCAGTAGCTTCTAAGCATACAGGTATTGTTAGAAACTTTACTAACTTTGGTATCTTTGTTGAATTAGAAGAAGGTATTGATGGTTTGGTTTATATTTCTGATTTATCTTGGACTAAAAAAATCAAACATCCATCGGAATTTGTAAACGTTGGTGACAAATTGGATGTAGTAGTGTTAGAATTAGATGTTGATGGACGTAAATTATCTTTAGGTCACAAACAAACTACTGCAAATCCTTGGGACAAACATGAAGCTGCTTTTGCTGTTGGAACTATCCACAACGGAACAATTGCTGAAATTGTTGACAAGGGAGCTACTGTAGATTTCGGAGAAGATGTGGTTGCGTTTATTCCAACTCGTCACTTAGAAAAAGAAGACGGTAAAAAGTTGAAAAAAGGCGATGTAGCTGATTTCAAAGTTATCGAATTCAATAAAGAATTCAAAAGAGTAGTTGCTTCGCATACTGCTATATTTAGAGAAGAAGAAGAGAAAAATGTTAAAGCTGCTAGCGAATCAGTTGCTGCTTCTAACAATAATAATCAAGCTTCAACTCTAGGAGATAATAATGATATTCTTGCTGAATTGAAAGCTAAAATGGAAAAAGGAGGAAAATAATATTCTCTTATTCTTATTAATATTAGAGCGCTACAGAAATGTAGCGCTTTTTTTTGGTTGTAGTTTTGCCTTTTACTTTTAGTAAAAAAACTTTGTATTTCTTTGCGAAGTCTTCGTTTGACTTTGTCAAATTGTATAAGTTTTTAAATAAACGAGAAGAAAACTGAATTTCTCTAAGATTTTTTGCCACAGATTAAAATTATTAGAAGGATTTAGGTGTTTTATAAATTAGATAAAACCTTCATGTCTTTCTGACGTCTCTCGAAAATCTGGATGAGTAATTAACTGGATAGGGTTAGTATCTTAAATAAATAAAACAAAAAACACTCAAGTTTATTGAGTGTTTTCTAATTGTAATATATAATGTTTAGAGTTTATCTTAATTGCGCTCCTAATTCACTTTCAAAATTAGATTGTAATTTCCCCATAATTTTATCAATCTGCACATCTGTAAGGGTTTTAGTAGTATCTTGAATTGTAAAACTCACCGCATAAGATTTTTTACCTTCTGGTAAATTTTTCCCTTCGTATACATCAAATAGATTAATGTCTTTTAAAAGAGACTTCTCGGTTTGAATTGCTACTTTATATATGGATTCAAATGTGACGTTAGCATCAATTAATAATGCAAAATCTCGTCTTACTTCTGGATATTTAGCAATAGCTGTAAATTTCACTTTGTTAGATAATAATTTAAGGACTAAATCCCAATGGAACTCAGCATAAAAAACTTCTTGTTTGATATCAAAATGTTTAGCGATTGACTTTTTAACTGTTCCCATTTCAACTAAAATATCATTTCCTACAGCAATTGCAATACCTTCTGCAAAGATGTCATTAGAGACAGGAATATTCTGAGTTTTTTCGATACCTAATCGTTCTAAAACAGAATTTACATAGCCTTTAAATAAAAAGAAATCCGATGGTTTTTGAGGGTTGCTCCAACTTTCTGCAATTCGGTTTCCGGTTGTGAAAAGTGTTAAATATTTTTTTTCTTTATGTTCAGACAATAATTTGCGGTAGGTTTTACCGAATTCGAATAATTTCAAATCGCTGCTTCTACGGTTTATGTTATACGATATTGCTTCCAATCCGGAGAATAACATTGATTGTCGCATTACCGATAAATCATTACTTAACGGATTCAAAATAGTTACAGTATTTTCTTCTTTCAACTGTTCCGAAAGTTTTAAATATTCTGGAGTTGTTAAAGAATTCGCCATCATTTCGTGAAATCCTAGAGAGTTCAATTGGTTGGCTATTATATTTTGTAATTTATAATCTTCATTTCTTGGAGAATTGGCAACAGTAGCATTTAATTTTTTAGTAAAATTAATATTGTTATAACCATATACTCGAAGAATTTCTTCAATAACATCAACTTCTCTTTGTACGTCTACTCGGTAAGCAGGTATAATTAATCCCATTCCCGCATCCGAGGAGCTATTTACTTTTATATCTAGTGACGCAACAATTTTTTTAATTGTTTCTTTTGGTAATTCTTGACCAATTAATTTAAATGCTTTTTCATAATTTAAAAAAACAGTAAAATCTTCAATTTTCTTTGGATAGATATCTATTATATCTGAAGTTGTTTCTCCACCTGCAACTTCTTGAATCAATAGTACAGCTCTTTTTAATGCGTATTCCGTAATTTCGGGGTCAATTCCTCTCTCAAAACGAAAGGAGGCATCGGTGCTTAATCCATGTCTTTTTGCAGTTTTTCTAACTGAAACAGGATTAAAATAGGCACTTTCTAAAAATATTGAAGTTGTGTTTTCAGAAACACCTGAATTTTTTCCGCCAAAAACTCCAGCAATACATAATGGTTGTTGATCATCGCAAATCATTATATCTTCCTCGTGTAGAGTTCGTTCTATACCATCTAAGGTTATAAATTTCGTACCTGAAGTTACTGTTTTAACGTTTATTTTGCCATTAATTTGTGCAGCATCAAATGCGTGTAGTGGTTGTCCTAATTCATGTAAAACATAATTAGTAACATCTATTATATTGTTTTTTGGAGTAAGTCCAATTGCTTTCAATCGGTTTTGTAACCAACTTGGAGATTCCTTGATAGTAACACCAGATATTGTAACCCCGCAATATCGAGGGACCAATTTAGGATCAATAATATTAATATCAATTTTTAAAGTACGTTTGTCAACTTTGAATTTGGATACCGATGGAGTTATTAATTCTAAAGAAGCATTTCTCTGTAATAATCCGGCTCTCAAATCTCTTGCTACTCCCATGTGCGACATAGCATCCGCTCGATTTGGAGTTAATCCAATTTCAAAAACTTCGTCATTTTCTATATTAAAAACTTTAGCTGCTGGGGTGCCTGGAATTAAACTTTCGTCCAAAATCATAATTCCATCATGGCTAGTTCCCAACCCCAATTCATCTTCGGCACAAATCATTCCGTGGCTTTCTTGTCCTCGAATTTTTCCTTTTTTTATTTCGAATGCTATTCCTTCTTTATCAAAAAGTTTGGTTCCAATTGTTGCCACAGGAACTTTTTGTCCTGCAGCCACATTACTTGCGCCACAAACAATTTGAACGGGAGTACCAGTTCCTAGGTCTACAGAAGTTATCTTTAATCTATCAGCATCAGGGTGTTTTTCGCACGTTAATACATGACCAACTACTACACCTTCAAGTCCTCCTTTTACCGATTCGTATTTTTCAACCATTTCAACTTCTAAACCTAAATCGGTAAGAATATTAGAAATTTCTTCAGAAGGAGCATCTATTTTTAAAAATTGTTTTAACCAGTTGTATGAAATCTTCATTCTATTCAAATAATATTTAGAATGTCAAAGATAAGTATTGTAGATTTTACATTAAAATATATTTACATCAAATAATAATTTCTTTTATATTGAAAAGGTGATAAATTAAATCGAAGTTTCTATAATTTATAATAAGCAATATTCTTCGGCTCATCATTTACATCTTTTTGCCATCTTTTTATAAATTCGGCTTCAAGGGTAATTTTATTTTTTAATGGTTGCGAAATAGCTATTTTACTTCATAAATTTGTGTGGATTACATTTTAGCAAAAACAGTAATACAAATAGAATTATTTTTTTACAAATTAAATGGTTATAAGTCAAAATCTGAATTAGATAATTCAATTAAAACCCCAAACTACCACTCAATTCTTTCAAACTAATTTCATATAATTTTGTTTGAAATTGAACATTGCTAAAACGAACTAAAGCTTGAACATAATTCAATTGAGCAGTTCGATATTCTACAGGAGTAATGGTGCCAATTTTGAATTTCGCTAAGGTAATATCTAGATTTTGTTTTGCAATAGAAACGTTTTTTTCTTCAATTTTAGTCAACTGTAAGTTGGTTTGGTAGCTTTGAAAGGCAGAAGTCAATTGCGATTCTAAAGCCTTTTGCTGTTGTTGAACAACTATATTTGCATTGTCTAATTGGAATTTTGCGATTTTTTCATTTCGAGATTGGTAAAATCCATTAAATAATGGTAACGCTGCTGAAAACCCATAAGTTAAGCCTTTTCCTTGCGATTGGGTTACAAATCCCAAAGAGGCTTCAGTATGACTAAAATTATAACCCGAGTTGATTTTAACTGTGGGATATCTTCCGGCTTTTACTTGTTTCAGTTGCAATTCCGAACTGTTTTTGGCAAGAATCTGCGCCTGTAATTGTGCGTTTTGTTTTACGGATAAAGCTTTTAAATCTTGTAATACCAATTTATCATCAATGGAAATTTCATCAACAACTTTAAATTCAGTTGCAATATCTCGAGCTAAAATTTCATTTAGTTTTAACTTAGTATTCTGATAGGTTTCTAATTGAACTAATTGCAAACTAGTATCGGTATTCAAATCAACTTGAGCATTTAATACTTCTAATTTAGAAGATTTTCCAATTGTAAATCTATTTTGAGCTGTAGTCAATCTTTGGTTGGAAATTACTATCGCTGTATCTAAAGCAGCCAATTGTTGTTGTTGTTGAACCAAATTAAAATAGGTAGAATAAACCTCACTTACTTTAGTAAAAATGGTCATTTTAAGTTCGGCTTCTCCTTGTTTTTGAAGCACCTTCAATTGTTCGCGTTTTGCAAACATTTTTAATCCATCAAAAATGGTCCAATCTAAACCAACCCCATAATTTAAAGCAATATTTTTTGCGCCATTTAATGATTTTTGAGATCCATCACCTTGGGTTTGGGTGATGTTTTGAATGCTATTGTTATTGACAATTGTAGCGTTAATAGCTGGTAACATCCCTGCATTTCCTGCATTAGAATTCGTTTCGTCTATTTTTAAATTATTTGCTGCTATCTTTATATCGTAATTGTTTTCGAAAGCAATTTTTACTGCATCTTCTAGTTTTAGAACACTTTGTGCTTGCAATTGAAATACAATTAATATAAGAAGCGCGGAATAGATGTAATTTTTCATAATTTTATTTTTCAAATGCTTCTAAGTTGTCAAATTCGGGATGGTGTTTTCTTGCTTTAGACCACATTAAATAGATTGCAGGAATTACAAATAATGTCAAAATTAATGAGAAAATGGTACCGCCAACAATCACTACGCCCATCCCGATTCTACTAGTTGATGCAGCTCCAAGTGATAAAGCAATTGGTAGTGCACCTAATGAAATCGCTAAACTAGTCATTAAAATTGGTCTAAGTCTTGCTTCTGCAGCCTCTACAATAGCATCGTATTTTGGTTTTCCTTGTTCTCGTAATTGGTTGGCAAATTCTACAATTAAGATTCCATTTTTGGTTACTAAACCTATTAACATAACTGTCCCAATTTGGCTAAAAATATTCCACGTTTGCCCAAATAACCACAATGAAAATAATGCTCCTGCAACTGCCATTGGTACGGTTAGAATAATTATTAATGGATCAATAAAACTTTCAAATTGCGCCGAAAGTATTAAGAAAATAAGTAATAATGCCAATCCGAAAGCAAACGAAGTATTAGAACCACTTTCTACAAAATCTCTAGACTCGCCTCCTAAATCGGTAGTAAAACTATCGTCTAGAATTTTTGCTTTAATTCGGTTCATGGCTTCAATACCGTCGCCAATACTTTTTCCTGGAGCAAGTCCCGCCATAACTGTTGCCGACATGTTTCTATTATTATGAAACAATTGTGGCGGATTACTTTTTTCTTCAATTTTTACTACATTATCCATTTGTATCAAGACTCCTTTTTTATTTCTAACAAACATCGAAGTTAAATCTAATGGTTTTGCACGATCTTTTTCATTAAATTGGCCTATTACTTGGTATTGTTTTCCGTTTTTTAAGAAATAGCCAAATCGTTGCCCGCTTAAAGATAATTGTAGGGTTTGCCCAATATCTAATACGGAAACTCCTAGACTTTCTGCTTTTTCACGGTCAATGGTTACGTTAATTTCTGGTTTGTTAAATTTCAAATTCACATCAGTAATAGAAAATGTAGGGTCTTTACTAACTTCATCCATGAATGCAGGAATTTTCTGTTGCAGTTTCTCAAAGTTGGCAGCCTGAATAATATATTGAATTGGTAACCCCCCTCTTTTATTTACTGCAATTGTTGGTTGTTCTGTAATCGAAGTTTTTGCATCTGCATATTTTTTTGTCCAATTTGTAAGTTTTTCGGCTATTTCTTTTTGTGTACGGTTTCTTTTACTTGGATCGACTAATGCAATTCGAATTCTACCACTATTAGTTGCTGATGAACCAAATCCAGGTGCTGTTATCACTAAAGATACTTTTTTCTCTGGTATAGAATCGTCAATTACTTGTGATAATTCTTGCATAAATCGTTCTGTGTAATCATAGGATGACCCTTCGGCAGTAGTTGTGGAAAGTATTATTGAGCTTCTGTCATCATATGGTGCCGTCTCTTTTTGAATGATATTGAAAAACAGATAAATTAATCCAAAACATGCAATTAATATCGGAAAACTTAACCATTTTTTCTTTATAAAACTTTTTAGAGCTTCTGCATAGTTACTATTTAGTTTTTGAAAAAAAGGTTCGGTATAATTGTAAAATTTCGATTTCTTTTGTTCTCCACCTTTCATTAAATAAGCATTTAACATAGGTGTTAGAGTAAGAGATACAAATGCCGAGATTAGAACTGCTGCTCCTATTACTACTCCAAATTCACGAAACAGTCGGCCTACAAATCCTTCTAAGAAAATTACAGGAAGAAATACCGCTGCCAGTGTAATTGAAATTGAAATTACTGCAAAAAATATTTCGTTTGATCCTTTAATTGCCGCTTCAATTGGTGACATGCCTTCTTCCACTTTCTTAAAAATATTTTCGGTAACTACAATTCCGTCATCTACAACTAACCCTGTGGCTAGCACAATTGCTAATAGTGTCAATACATTTATAGAAAATCCAAACATCCACATAATAAAGAACGTTGCTATTAGTGATACTGGAATATCAATTAATGGTCTAAATGCAATTGACCAATCTCTAAAAAATAAATAGATAATTAGAATCACCAAGAGTATTGAAATACCGAGGGTTTCTGCAACTTCGGTAACCGATTTTTTTACAAACAAAGTATTGTCAATAGCAATATTTAGATGAATATCTTTGGGTAAATCTTTTTTTAGTTTTTCGTATTTTTTATAAAATTCTTTAGAAATATCCAAATAATTAGCTCCAGGTAGTGGTACAATCGCAATACCAATTAATGGTGCTCCTGATTGTTTCAGGCTAGTTTCAATAATTTCAGGACCTAATTCAGCACTACCTACATCGCTAAATTTTACAGTTTTATTATTGCCTGATATTAAAATTATATTATTGAATTCTTCTGGTTTAGAAAGATTTCCAATAGTCTTTACGGTAAGCTCGGTATTACTTCCAGTTAGTTTCCCAGCGGGTAACTCAATATTTTGTTGGTTTAACGCATTCTTAACATCAGAAACAGTAATTCCATAAGAGGTTAATTTTATAGGATCAATCCACAAGCGCATAGCATATTTCTTTTGTCCCCATATTTGAATTCCACTTACTCCAGGAATTGTTTCTAATCTTGGCCCAATAGTATTTTCTGCAAAATCACTTAACTCTAATTGGTTTCTGGAATCGCTTTGAATGGTCATCGAAATGATAGCATCGGCATTAGCATCTGCTTTAGAAACCACTGGTGGCGCATCAATATCTTTGGGAAGTGTCTTGGCTGCAAGGGCAACTTTATCTCGAACATCATTTGCAGCAGTTTCTAAATCTTTACCCAAGTTAAATTCTATAGTAATGTTACTTGATCCAAGTACACTTGAAGATGTAATATTTTTTATTCCATCTATGGAATTAATTGCTTTTTCAATAGGCTCTGTAATTTGCGATTCAACAATATCAGAATTTGCACCTGTATAATCAGTTCTAATTGATATTTGTGCTGGATCAATTGACGGAAATTCTCTTACACCCAAAAAAGTGTAGCCAATAATTCCAAATAAAATTATGGTTAAGTTTAAGACGATAGTTAAAACGGGCCTTTTTATACTTAAAGTAGATAAACTCATTGCGGTAATTGATTTCTGATTATCGTTTTAATTTTTTAAAAGAGTAGGTAATATTTATACGGAATGGGTGTAACTATTTAATGGTTGTTTTAATAGGGGATCCCTCTTTTAAAGACATTATTCCAGATGTAATTAGCGTGTCGCCAATGTTTAATCCCGATAGTACCAATACAGAGGTGTCTGTTCTACTAGAAGTTTCAACCTTAACTTCTTTAGCTTTACCATTTGTAGTAATATAGACCTTCTTTCCGCTTTGAATAGGAACGATTGCTTGCGATGGAATTACAATAGCATCTTTTATTACATCTAAGGGTAAATTTATGTTGGCAAAAGTACCCGGTAAAAGTTTACCGGTTGAATTATCTGCAAGTGCACGAACTTGAAGCGTTCTTGTATTGATGTCAATTCCGGGTTCAATAGCATAAACCTTAGCAGAATAATTTTCAGCAGAATTGGTAGCGGTGAAATTTAAAGTGGTATTTAGTTTTAATTGTGAAGCATATTTTTCAGGGATAGAAAAAGTAATTTTTAACTTACCAACATTCACCAAATTTGCAACTAAAACTGTAGGCGTTATATAAGTACCTGGTGAAATATTTCGCAATCCAATCTTTCCTGAAAAGGGTGCTTTAACAGATGTTTTTCCTATTTGAGCACTAATTAATTGGGTTTGTGCTTTTGCAGATCTATAATCGGCGCTTGCAATATCATATTCTTCTTGGCTGATGGCTTCTTTTTGTAAAAGTAATTTAGCGCGTCTTTCGTTTTCAAACTCAAGAGTTTCTCTAGTTTTTGTTTGTGCCAATTGTGCTCTTAACTCAATGTCATTAATTTTGAAAAGCACCTGTCCTTTGGAAACGTTGCTTCCTTCTTGAAAATTAATTTTTTCAACAATTCCAGATACCTCACTTCGAATTTCCACTTGCTCGTTAGCATCAATAGAACCAGAAAGTGATAAATTATTGTCAAAAGTTTGACCTTTTAAAACTAATCCAGTAACTGCAATTAGGTCTTTTTTATCTCCCTTGCCTTTACCATTACCACCATCAGCACTATTTTTAGTAATTCTAAACACAATTAATCCTCCAAGTGATAGTACTATTACAGTAATTAGAATGTATTTTATTTTCATTTTAGAGAAAGTGATTTGGTGTATTAGTTACTTGAAATGCGATTAGTACAAATTTAAACTATGTACTTTTATATAAAGTTACATTTTATTTTTATTTAACGTTTAAATAATAGTACTTAAAACAGTTTATAAGATCTCCTCAACATGTTTTTTTATGTTACTGGCAATTTTTGCAATAGGCAAGTCATTCTCGTCTAATCCAAAAGGATCTTCAATTTCTTCAGCAATTAATTCCAAACTGGCTAGTACATAAAATATAAAAATAACTACCGGAATTACGTAATATCCTAAAGTGAACGCAAAAGAAAAAGGCAAAGTCATAATGTAAAAGAATATGAACTTTTTTATAAAAGCGCTGTAAGAATATGGAATTGGAGTGTTTTTTATTCGTTCACAAGCACCACAAACATCGGTGAAAGATTGTAATTCAGAATTTATAATTATTAATTGATCTCCAGTTATTTTTCCGGATTTATATAAATCATTTACTTTTTGAAAAATCATTTTAGCAATTTGATTTGGATGGTGTTTTTGGTGGTCCATATCCAAATCTAAATCTTCAAATAGGGCTTTGGCAGATTCCTCATTTGTTAAATGCTTTTGCAAAATTGAAGCATAACCCGGGATCAATCTTCTAAAAAAATGGCGGTCTTTTTCTTCGTTTAATATTACCGAAAGCTTTAAGGCTAAATTTCTAGAATTGTTTACCAATGCTCCCCATAATTTTCTGCCTTCCCACCAACGATCATAGGCGGTATTGGTTCGATAGGCCAACAATAAGGATAATACAAAACCAACAGTGGTATGCATTACAGAAATGCCTTTAACGTGGCTGGTTTCTTCCAGTTTAAAATAATCCATTTCTAAAAAACAGATAATTCCTGAGTAAAATCCTATGAAAATCATCAACGGAATTAATTTTCTGAGGGTATCCGATTTATGGAATTTAAAAATAAAAGTAATCCAGTCTTTAGGGTTGTATTGTACCATTTTTTGTTTTAACTAATGTAGTTCCAAATGTTCTTTTTAGCACTCATTTCGATGAAAACTGCTCTCATTTTTTGATGCTCTGGCTTTGTCATTGCTGCATCTTCTTTCAAAAGTTTTAGTGCATGTTCTCTTGCTAGCATTAAAATATCTCTATCTTTTACCAAATCGGCAATTTGCAAATTCAAAACGCCACTTTGTTGTTTTCCCATTATATCACCAGGACCACGTAACTTAAGATCGACTTCAGCAATTTCAAATCCGTCGTTGGTTTTACACATTGTTTCAATTCGGGTTTTGCTGTCGTTACCTAATTTGAATCCTGTCATTAAAATGCAATAACTTTGTTCTGCGCCACGACCTACGCGACCCCGTAATTGGTGTAATTGAGATAACCCAAAACGTTCCGTACTTTCAATAACCATTACACTTGCATTAGGCACATTAACACCAACTTCAATAACTGTTGTAGCCACCATTATGTTAGTTTTTCCGGAAACAAAGCGTTGCATTTCGGCTTCTTTTTCTGCCGGTTTCATTTGCCCATGAACAATAGAAATGCTGTATTCAGGTAGTGGAAAATCCCGAGAAATACTTTCGTAACCATCCATTAAGTCTTTATAATCTTGAGTTGCACTTTCGTTAATTAGTGGGTAAACGATATATATTTGCCTTCCTTTAGCGATTTCATCCTTTAGAAATCTCCAAACTTTTAATCTATTCGAATCAAATCGATGTACTGTTTGAATTGTTTTTCTTCCAGGAGGCAATTCGTCTATAACCGAAATATCTAAATCGCCATACAAACTCATCGCTAATGTTCGCGGAATTGGCGTTGCGGTCATAACCAAAACGTGGGGTGGAATATCGTTTTTCTTCCATAATTTAGAACGTTGCTCAACACCAAAACGATGTTGCTCATCAATTACGGCTAAGCCTAAATTTTGAAATTTAACTTTGTCTTCTAGTAAAGCATGGGTGCCAATTAATATATCTAAGGTACCATTTTCAAGCGCCTCATGAATTATTTTTCTATTTGAAGTTTTGGTTGATCCTGTAAGTATCTTTATGCTGATATTTAAATCTTTAGCGAGTTCAGATAACCCTATAAAATGTTGGTTCGCTAGGATTTCAGTTGGAGCCATTAAGCAACTCTGAAAGCCATTATCTTTTGCCAAAAGCATGCACATCAAAGCAACTATTGTCTTTCCGGACCCTACATCTCCTTGAAGTAAACGATTCATTTGAGCATTACTGCCCATATCGTTTCGAATCTCTTTAATAACTCTTTTTTGCGCATTTGTCAACTCAAAAGGTAAATGATTGTTGTAAAAATCTGTAAAATTTTCGCCAACTTTATCAAATAAATGCCCTTTAATTTTATTTTTTCGAATAAGATTTTTAGTTATCAATTGTAATTGAATAAAGAATAATTCTTCATATTTTAATCGAAATTGGGCTTTTGCTAATAGCTCCTGACTTTTAGGAAAATGAATATTAAACATTGCCTCATTTTTTGGAATAAGTTTCAATTGTGATAACAAGTAATCAGGCAGAGTTTCAATAAACTGCCCTTTTATTTCCATAAATAATTGTTGGATGGATTTGTTTAGAACTTTATTGGTAACACCACGTTGTGTTAGTTTTTCTGTGCTTGGATAAACAGGTTGCATGGCACTTCTTAAACTTTCTTTGTGTTCATTTAGTAATTCCATTTCTGGATGCGCCATAGAAAATTGGCCACCATAATTGGTTGTTTTTCCGAAAATGACATACACTTCATTTAGTTTCAAACTTTCTCGGATCCATTTTACGCCTTGAAACCAAGTGAGTTCTATTTGTCCAGATTCATCTACAAATGAAGCTACTAATCGTTTTTGGTTTTTGCCAAATTCGACGGTTTTAATGTTTATAATTTTACCAATAATTTGAACTTCTGCAGTAGAATTTTGAAGTTCATTGATTTTATAATAGCGAGTTCGGTCAATATACCGATTAGGAAAAAAATTCATCAAATCACCATACCTATGGATATTCAGTTCTTTGCGCAGTAATTCCCCACGCGAAGGACCGATTCCTTTAAGATATTCTATAGATGTTTGAAGAAGATTGTTTGACATTTTTTAAAAAATAAAAATAGATGATAGAAAAAAGATATTACTTAACGAATTCTTTACTCTTTATTGTGTTTTTTATTCTCTCCATGTAAGTTTATTTCACCAATTCAAAACTACTATTTAATCGAATATCTGCAGAGGAGGCTCCTATCATTAAATCAAATTCACCTTCTTCAGATTTAAATTGTAATTTTTCATTATAAAAAGATAATTTTTGATTATCTATTACAAACTTAATTGTTTTAGTTTCTCCAACTCCTAATTTTATCTTCTGAAAATCCTTTAGTTCCAATATTGGTCGAATTAACGAAGCATATTTATCATGAATATACAATTGAACGACTTCTTCGCCTAAGTATTTCCCGGTGTTACTAATGTCTACAGAAACTTCAATTGTATCGTCGGCTTTCATTTTCGTTTTAGACAATTTTAAATTGGAATAGTTGAAAGTAGTATAACTTAATCCATATCCGAAAGGAAATTTAGGAGTATTTTGCAAATCAATATAGCTTGATTTATATAATTTTTCTTCATTTATTGAGGGTCTTCCGGTATTGAAATGATTGTAATAAATTGGAATTTGTCCTTCTTCCCTAGGAAAAGTAATAGGTAATTTTCCACTTGGATTATAATCGCCAAAAAGAACATCTGCAATTGCATTTCCGGCTTCCGATCCTAACCACCAGGTGTAAACTATGGTTGGCATGTTGTCAGCAGTCCAATTAAAAACTAAAGGTCGACCTGCATTAATAAGAACTACAATTGGTTTTCCAGTTTTTTGCAATTCTTTAATTAAATCTTCCTGAATACCAGGTAGGTGTAAATTACTTCTACTTTTAGATTCTCCACTCATATCAAATCTTTCACCAATGCTAACAATTACAACATCCGATTGGTTTGCAATGTCCAAAGCTTCTTGAAAACCAGCTTTATTAGTGCCTTCAATATCACATCCTTTTGCATAAAGTAGTTTTGTAGATTTACCCACTTTATTTTCTAAACCTTCCCATTGTGAAACTATATAAGTGGAATCAATTTCCTTTAAATTAACAGCCCAAAAACCATGATTTATCCTTTTTGGTTTTACCATTGGACCAATAAAAGCGATAGTTTTAGTTTGCTTAGAAAGCGGTAAAATTCCCTGTCCCAAAGTAGAGGGAGAATTTTTTAATAAAACAATACTTTTTGCTGCAATTTCTCTTGCAACTCTAGAATGTTCCGAATTAGAAAGCGCTGCATCTTGTCTGTCTTTATTACAATATCTATAGGGATCGTCAAATAAACCTAATTCAAACTTTTTGCGAAGAATACGTTTTACAGCGTCATCAATTGTTGCTATTGAAACTTTTTTTTCTTTAACCAATTGCGCTAAGTTGTTTCTATAGGTATTACTTTCCATATCCATATCAGAACCTGCAGTAATTGCAGAATAAGCCGCTTCTTTGTCATTTTTTGAATAACCGTGAGTTACTAGTTCAGCAATAGAACCCCAATCGGAAATTACAAATCCTTTGAAATTCCACTTTCCTTTTAAAATATCTCTTTGAATATGTTTATTGGCAGTTGCTGGAATTCCGTTAATATCGTTAAAGGCATTCATGAAAGTTGCTGCACCAGCATCAACGGTTGCTTTGAAAGGAGGAAGATATACTTCCCAAAGCGTTCTATCACTTAGGTCTACCGAATTGTATTCTCTACCACCAACAGCAGCTCCATAGGCAGCGAAATGTTTGGCGCAAGCCATAACAGAATTCAAATCTCCCAATTTTCCTTGAAAACCTTTTACGCGTGCAAAGGCAATTTTAGTTCCTAAATAAGTGTCCTCCCCAGCACCTTCCATTACTCTTCCCCATCGGGGATCTCGAGCAATATCTACCATCGGTGCAAATGTCCAATGAATTCCACTAGCAGATGCTTCTGTTGCAGCAATTCGTGCAGATTGTTCTATAGCCAACAAATCCCAGGAGGCAGCTTCTGCTAAAGGAATTGGAAAAGTAGTTTTGTATCCGTGAATAACATCTAAGCCAAATAGCAATGGAATTTTTAATCGCGATTGCATCGCTAATTCTTGGTATTTTCTAGTTCTTACTATCCCATTTACATTGAGCATAGAGCCAATCATGCCCGCTTTAATATCAGTTTCTTTATTGGCGTTTACAATAAGAGGTCCTGTAGGATTCCAATCATCGGTGTTTTGATTTAATTGCCCTATTTTTTCTTCTAAGGTCATTTTTTTCAATAACTGCTCTACTTTAATATCAATAGATTTGCTTTGAGAAAAAGAAATAGAAAAAGCAAGAAAAAATATTGTTTTTAATAGGAATTTCATTTTGTAAAAATAATTAAATCGAACAATAATAAAGTAATTATTCTAAAAAAACATTTCCATCTAATATACTAAAGTTTGTATAGCGTGGGGTAAAATAGTAATTTCAGAAGCCACAGTTCCTAAATACAAATAATAGGTAATTGTACTATTACTTTGATTCATTACTACGGTAATTAATTTTCCGTCTGGATTTTGAAAAGAAGTGGTTAATAATTGACTTCTGCTAGCTATACTACTTATTCTTTTAGCACCTTTATTAATAAATTTTGAAAAATGTCCAATGAAATAATAGGAGGGAGTATAAATTAATTCTTTAGTGGATAAATCGCCATGAATAGGAGCGAAGCAAAAATTTCCAACATGATTTGGACCACCATTATTATCTAGAAGCACATTCCAATCCGTCCAACCAACGGTTCCATTATTAAAATCGTTTATCATTGACTTTCCATAACGCTCTCCATTTTTCCATAATTGGTACTTGTTAGCATTAAAACTTTCCACGCATCCCTCTGTAAACAAAAGATTTTTGTCAGGATACATTTCATTTACTTTTCCGATATTGTCAAACATCATTTCGCCACCACTCCAGTTTTCATACCAATGAAACCCAATCCCCCATACATATTTATTTGCTTGCGCATCGGATAGTATCGTGCTCACTCGTTGCGATATTAAGTCGCGGTTGTGATCCCAAATAATAATTTTTTTAGTTCCAAGACTGGCCTTTGTTAAAGTTGGACCTAAATAATTTTTCAGAAAATCTCTTTCTTCTTCAGCAGAAAAAATACAAGATTCCCAACGTTGTTTTGCCATTGGCTCGTTTTGAATAGTTAATCCCCATACTGGAATACCTTCTTTTTGTAAAGCATTAATATATCTGACATAGTAATTAGCCCAAGATTGGTTGAATTCTGGCATTAGTTTTCCGCCTTGAAGTTTGCTGTTATTGTCTTTCATGAAAGCAGGAGGAGACCAGGGACTTATATATAAACTCGCATCTTTGCCAATTGAATTAATTGCTTTTTTTATTAATGGAATTTTGAATTTTTTATCGTGTTCAATTGTAAATGAATTCAAATTTTTATCACCATCCTCGATGTAATCATAAACATCGGAACTAAAATCGCAACTAGACATATTGGTCCTTATAAGAGAATATCCAATTCCTTTATCCTTGCTGTAATAAGCATTGATAAATTCGGTTTGTTTTTCAGGAGATAATTTTGCAAATACTTCTGCACTTGCATCTGTAATTGATCCACCAATTCCCATAAAGGTTTGGAATTTTTTATCTGGATTAACAAAAACACACACTTGGGTTTCTAAAGGCTGTTTCATTTCTAGAAACTTCAAATCGGAATTTGTTTTAGTTAAACGAAGCGAAGTGCTATCTGCAGATGTAAATATTGTAACGCTTTTATTTTTGGTAGAATAGGCTTCTATTTTTGTTTTGTTTTTTATTTGTGAAAAAGCAACAGTAGATAGTACGGATAATAAATAGAGCAGAATTTTATTCATTTTTACTTATGTTTTAGAATAACTTATTTAAAAATTAATTTTAAAAAAGAGGATCAATAGTTATAGGATTCAATATAATTTTCATGAAACAATATTGGTCAAGTGTGTAAATATACATTCTAAATAGCAGTCTTCCAATATACACTTAGAGCAAATCCTAATTCTATTTGTAGATATTATTCTCAAAATAAAACTAAACTTAACCTAATACTCCAATTTATTTTATTATCAACTAATTAAAATCTTCTGTTCAAGAACAAAAATGTATATTTTTACATTTCAAAAATTTTACAAATATAGAAAGTCAATTATTTAATAAGTACCTAAATGAATAAACTTTTTTTTTTACTAATTCCATTTTTTTCATTTGCCCAACAATCTTCAAATGTAGATTTTATTCAATGCGATGCTTCCGTAGCTCCCCATTTTGAATCCAAGACTATTAATGGAACAATTATTTATAAATTTCAAGTACTTTCAGAAATTGATTCTATCCGAATTGATGCAAAAAACATGTATTTTACAGATGTTGCTATTAATGGTAAATCAGTTAATTATAAAAACAGCAAGAAAGAATTAATCTTATTTGAAGGATATAAAAAAGGGCGCAACGAAGTTTCATTTTCGTATAAAGCTATGCCTAAACAAACACTATATTTCTTCGGAGTTGGTGAAGGGCAACAAATATGGACACAAGGGCAGGGGAAATATACTAGCAATTGGTTACCAAGTTTTGACGATGTAAATGAGAAAGTTGTTTTTAATTTGTCCGTGACCTACAAAAATAAATTTCAGGTTGTTTCTAATGGTATTTTAGAAAGTAAAAAATACAACCAGCAGGAAGAAACATCTTTGTACCAATTTAAAATGAAAAACCCCATGTCTTCCTATTTGGTTATGCTTGCCATTGGGAATTTCAATCATCAAACGCAGAATTCTGTTTCTGGAATACCTCTTGAAATGTATTACCAACCAAAGGATTATGCTAAATTTGAATTTACATATAAAGACTCTAAAGCTATTTTTGACTTCCTAGAAAAGGAAATAGGAGTGAAGTACCCTTGGAAAATTTACCGTCAAATTCCAGTAGAAGATTTTCTTTATGCAGGAATGGAAAATACTACATCTACCATTTTTGCTCAAGATTTTGTTGTAGATGAATCTGGTTTTAACGATAGAAATTATATTAATGTCAATGCACACGAGTTAGCACACCAATGGTTTGGGGATTTGGTTACCGCCAAAAATGGAAAACACCATTGGTTGCAGGAAGGTTTTGCAACCTATTATGCTTTGTTGGCCGAACGCAAAATTTTCGGGGACGACTACTTTTATTATATGATGTATAAAAATTCGTTATTGTTGCGAAAAGAAGCTAAAACGGATACAATTCCAATTCTAAATGAAAAGGCTAGTTCGTATTCTTTTTATCAAAAAGGCGCTTGGGCATTGTTTGTAATTAGTGAATCAATTGGCGAAAAAAAGTTTAAAAAAGCGGTTAAGAATTATTTGAAAAAATACCAATTTAAAAATGTTGAAACACCTGATTTTCTTAATGAAATTTCCGCAGTTTCCGATTTTGATATTATAAAGTTTCAAAAAGAATGGTTAGAAGACTATCATTTTAATACAGAACAAGCCAATGATTTGTTGAAGAAAAATGAAAGTATCCAAACCTTAGTTGAAATTCAAAAACAAAAGAATAATGTCTTTGCTGATAAAGAATCCTTTTTTACAGTTGTAATGAAATCTAATGGATTTTATGCTTTGAAAAGAGAAATTATTTATCAAATAAAAGATGTTCCGTTTGTTGAAAAAGAGAAATTATTGAAATTGGCAATGCAAACTAACGAGATAGAAGTTCGCCAATCTGTTGCAGAAACAATTACAATAATTCCCGAATCATTTCTATCTGAATACGAAACTTTATTAAAGGATAAATCTTATGACACTAAAGAAATTGCTTTTAGTAATTTGTATAAAAACTTCCCGGATAATCGCGCTAAATATCTAGAACTTGCCAAAAATTGGGAGGGTAAAAATGATAAAGCATTGCGAATTTTATTTTTATTCTATTACTTAGAATTTAATATAGCTTCTGCAAATACGTCACAATACTCTCAGTATTATTTTGAATTGGTAGATTATACTTCGCCAAAATACGAAAGTTCCATTCGTCAAAATGCTTTTGAGAACGTATTGTATTTAGAACCCAAAAACATCAAAGTTCTTAAGAATTTAGTTAATGCAACTACGCATCCAAAATGGCAATTAGTCAAATATGCCCGAGATACTATTAGAGAATTGTTGAGAAAAGAAGGATTAAGAGAATTGTTTACTACGATTTTAACGGATATTTCTGATGCCGAAAAATTTCAATTGCAACGTTTGTTAGAGGAGAAATAACAAAAAAATATTTTACAAAAACTCTTTCACTTCAGTTTTTAAATAACCTAAAGCCAAATTATTCACCGATTCGCCTTCTAAGGAATTGGTTAGAATTGTTTCTCGCAATCCATCTGCGTTAGAAATAGATGTTCTTATAGCAGTTTTTCTTATGTTTTGAATTGTTGCGTTTTTTGCAGTACTTATCATAGTCCAACATTCATCGGAAACATAAATTTGTTGGGTTAAATTATGTTCAAATTCTTGTTCGATATGCATAATAAGCAAGTTTTGATAATCCATTTTATCTTCGCTTAAAGGAGCAATTCTAATTACTATTTTTGTCGGAGCAATTCGTTCCAGCAACAAAGCTAAACGTTCGTAAGCTTGTAATTTTATTGGTAACGATTGCTTTTGATTTTCCCTTCTTAGCATAAAACGTCTTTGGTTTTCACTATTTTGGGTATGCATTTGAAAAAAATAATAGGCTACCGCTCCAGTAATCAATGCTGGCAAAGTATAAAAAACTAATTCAATAATTTTATCTGTGTTCATTGTGTTTTTGAAATAAATTGGAAACAAATATAAAAAATAAACCTTAAAAAATTATTTTCGTACCGCTATTAAGTTTGATATAAATTGGAAAATACTAGACAGGATAATCGTTATTAATGCTCCAATAAAATTTAGCCATAAATAACCTAGTTTTTCTTGACCACTCGGGTGAATATAGATGAAATAATAATAGATCACAAAAATGGAGATTTGGCTAATAGCTGCGCTGTAAAATATTGATTTTCCTTTAACAAACTTTACTAAAAAGGCTACTAAGAAAATGCCCAGAACAGTACCATAAAATATGGATCCAAGAATATTAACTAATTGAATTAGATTTTCAAAAAGAGTACAAACGCAAGCAAAAAGGATTGCAATGATTCCCCATCCTAGTGTGAAAAATTGAGTTGCATGTACGAAATGCTTTTCGGTTTTTTCGGTTTTTATATTGCGCTTGTATATGTCAATAGCAGTTGTAGATGCTAATGCCGTCAGTTCGGACGCTGATGATGACATGGCAGCAGAAATTATAACTGCAAGTAAAAGTCCAATTAGTCCTTTGGGTAGATAATGCAAAATGAAGTGTAAAAAAACATAATCTTTATCGTTTGTTTCGGCTTTTAAATCTACTTTTTCAATTATTTCTTTAGCTTGATCTCGCAAATCTTTTTCCCTTCCTGCTAGTTCTTTCAGTTTGTTTCGGAGAATTGGATTATCGAAATTCTGATTTAAATGGTCAATATAAAGCAAGTTATATTCTTTTTTTTCTTCGCTTAAATTGGTTAATTTTTTTTCGAGTTTTGTGTAATCCTCTTTGTATTTGGAGTTTTCAATTAAAATTTTATTATTCGGATTAAAATTTAACGGCACTGGATTGAATTGGAAAAATACGAAAACCATTACTCCAGTTAGAAGAATAAAAAACTGCATTGGGACTTTTAAAAATCCATTCATGATTAAGCCTAGTTGGCTTTCACGATCCGTTTTGCCAGAAAGATAACGTCCTACTTGGGTTTGGTCAGTTCCAAAATAGGATAGCATTAGAAAGAATCCACCCGTTATACCGGTCCAAAAAGTATACCTTGATTCGGTGTTCAAAGAAAAATCTAAAATATTCATTTTATCGTTGGCTCCTGCAATGTGTAGCGCATTGGAAAAGGTCATTTCGTTAGGTAACATATGCAGAATGAGGTAAAACGTAACAAACATCCCCGAAAGGATAACAAACATTTGTTGTTTTTGAGTGATATTTACAGCTTTGGTGCCGCCGATAAAGGTGTAGAATATTACAGAAATTCCGATGATAATATTTAGTAATGTTAAATTCCAACCAAGTAATGTTGATAGAATTATTGATGGCGCATAAATTGTAATTCCGGCAGCCAACCCTCGTTGGATTAAGAATAAAAATGCAGCTAAGGAACGTGTTTTTAAATCAAAACGCAGCTCAAGATATTGATAAGCAGTAAAAACTTTGTATTTGTGGTAAATAGGTATAAATACAATACAAATTACTACCATTGCCAGGGGTAGTCCGAAATAGAATTGGATAAAACCCATTCCGTCATGATATGCTTGCCCTGGTGTAGATAGAAAAGTAATTGCACTGGCTTGGGTTGCCATTACTGATAGTCCAACTAACCACCAAGGGGTTTCTTTATTTGCTAGAATATATTCTTCTACATTTTTACTTCCGCTAGATTTATAAACGCCGTATAAAATAATGAATAACAGGGTTATAGAAAGAACTATCCAATCGAGTTGTTGCATATTCTAGGAAAATATTTGCATTAAAACATAAAACAAAACAATAAAGGCGATATTGGTTATCAATAACCAAGTATATTTTATTTTCCAAATATTTGATTTTGGCATGTTTTGTTTACTTTTTATTTAATTTTTTAACCACATAGGATCATAGATTTAACTAGTCTTTAAAGGCATTTCACTAAATTTGAGAAATTCATAGTTAGGTTATGAAAGAATTGTGACTACAATTATTGATAATTACTTATGGCATAAAATTAATATTAAATATTGAAATTCATATTAATTTGCAATAAAAAAGAGCAAAATGAATTATCATTTTGCTCTTTTAATTTGAATTAGTAAGTAGTAACCTTTGAATTTAATTTATAATAAAAGAATTAAAAGCAGCCCTATAATAATTATAGCTCCAATAGATAAATATACTCCATTTCCGCTAGCTCTTAAAGTAGATTTAATGGTACGAACTTCTTTACGAACTTCTTTTCTTTCGGTAGAAGATAATTCGGATTTATCCATTTTTTTGATTTCTTCTAATCTTAAAAGTAATGTTTTAACTTCAGCAGACACTTCTTTGGGAGTATCATTAGTTGTTATAGGATCTTTTACAACCGAATTAATTTGGTTGGGTATAAATGTAAATGATGCGGTCATCAACATAGTGTAAAGTGTGAATTTTTTCATTTTTCTTTAAATTTGAATTAAATATTATTTTAAGGCAAATTTGCGAATAAATGGAGGCTAATGTGTTATAGTTAAAAATTTAATAGTTTCACAAATCCCATGTTACGTTTTAAAGATGCCCCAAACCATTTCTTTGATTAATATAGTTTAATTGGTGTTCTGCAACATAGTTTCGAAACAATTCTACTAAAGTATCATAATATTTTTGTAGGTTTTTCGCATTTATTTCAGGTCGACTATCAATAGGAATTGTTATAGGCATTTCGTTTAAGTACTTTGATAATTCAGGATAATTTTCATGAATCACCATAGTGATCTTAAGAATTTTTTCATTAATTTCTTTTTCAGTCTCCATTGTGTCGGCATTAATAGTTTTGTAAAATTACAAATTCTAAAGGAATGTTCGTGTTAAATAATTATATACTTTTTCTGTTGGTAAGCCGACCACATTAGTATAAGATCCTTCTATTTTGGATATGCCAACCAACCCAATCCAATCCTGAATTCCGTAGGCTCCCGCTTTGTCAAATGGTTTGTAATTATCTAAATAATACCGAATTGAACCCTCGCTTAAGGAATTGAAGGTTACTTTAGTTACTTCAAAAATGGTTTCTGTTTTAGCAATAGTTTTAAAACAAACGGAAGTTATTACCTCATGTGTAGCATTTGACAAAGATTTTAAAATAATAACAGCATCGCTATAATCTTTTGGTTTGCCTAAAGCTTTGCCATTAAGCCATACCAAAGTATCGCTAGTAACTAATATTTCATTTTCTAACAGTTCTCCATCAAATGCTTTGGCCTTTAGTTCTGCAAGATAGTTGGTTATTTCCTCCGCCTTAAGGTGGTCTGGATAAATTTCATCAATTTCTTTTAATCGAATTTCAAAATCAAAATGTTCCTTCAAATCAAAATCTTTAAAAAATTGTTGTCGTCTAGGCGATCCAGATGCTAGGATGATTTTATGGATTTTAGGCATTTTGTTTAATATTAAATGTAATTATCCAAATGGATATTATTCCGAAAAAAATAATCCACTTTAATAACGTGCTTATATACATGTAATCTTTTTTTTCTTTGGCATTCCAAATTCGTATCAAACATAAAATTAAAGGAGCAATAACCATAATCATTAAATAGAAAATCCCGTAAAATAGGTTGTTTGTAAACAGATAATGATAAACATAATAAAATAAATATAAGGTTGGAATAAGTAAAATTCCAAATGCTATTTTAGTTGATTTAAAAGTCCCTATGATGATTGGTAATGTTTTCATTTCCATAATTTTATCTCCTTCAATATCTTGAATGTCTTTAATTATTTCTCGAACAAGATTTATGAAGAAAGCAAATTTAGCATAGTCTAGTAATATAGAAAATGCCAAAGCCATTTGTTGCTGATTAATTTCAAAAGTATTTGGAAAAATATCAAATATTCCTATTATGATAACACTAAAAGCAAGCAAAGCCGCAATTAAAATATTACCAATTATTGCAATTTGTTTTAGTGTGCTAGCATAGATATAAAGTAGGGTTGCAATTAAAATAAATAGAATTGCAAAATTAGGATGCAAAATAGAACTAGCTAATATAAATCCGCATGCAACTCCAGTAATTGTAAGTCCTGCATAAATATTGTAAGCTACAGATTCCGATATATAAGTCCCAATAATTACTTTATTTGGTTTGTTATGTTGATCGGTTTCTTGGTCGAAAATGTCGTTTATTACATAACCTCCAGCAGCAATAAGCACTGTTGCAAGAACCAATAAAGCATATTGCCAATAAAAAAGTGACAACGGAATATGTATTTGCTCTAAATAGCCAAACCTTATAATTAACTGCATTAGCGCTAGCAGAAGTAGGTTTTTGTATCGTATTAATTGTAGAAATTTCATTTCGTTTGTATTAAGATTTAAGTACAAAGTATAAAGACAAATTACTGATTTTTTAACTGACTACTGACCACTAATCATGCTTTCCGTTGTAATAAAAATGCCATTTCTCTTGTACTTTCATCACTTGTTCAATTACGTCTCTAACAGCACCTTTTCCACCATTTTTATGAGAAATATAAGTTGAAATTGCTTTTATTTCGGGACTAGAGTCTTGAGGGCATGTAGGCAATCCAACAAGTTTCATTACATGATAATCGGGAATGTCATCACCCATATAAAGTACATTTTCAGGTTTAATGTTGTATAATTCGATGTACTCTTTAAATGTTTCGACTTTATTTGGACATCCCAAATGAATATCGTGAATGCCTAAATTTCGTAATCTAATGCGAACACCCTCATTACTTCCGCCAGAAATTATGCATACATTATAACCGCTTTCTAAGGCTGCTTTCATTGCAAAACCATCGCGAATATTCATGATTCGAAGCATTTCTCCAGAAGGAGTTACATGCACAGAACTGTCTGTTAATACGCCATCTACATCAAAAATGAAGGTGGTAATGTTGTTCATTAATTCTTTATAATTTGCCATTATCGATAATTGATTTTGTTAGTATTTTGTAAATTTCTTTCTGATTTGCATCAGTTAAAATAGCAAGATGTTTATTAATAGTAGTAGTGTCTTTTCGTTTTGCAGGTCCGGTTTGAGCTTGCTCTGGCGAAAGAGTTATTATTTTATTAGCTGTTTCCTTAATTAATGGTTTCAATATTTCAAAAGAAACGTTGTTCTCTTTACAAATATCGTTTCCAATTAGGTACAAATGATTAACAAAATTATTTACAAAAACTGCTGCTGTATGCAGAGATTTCCTTTGTTCGGAATCGATTTCAAATACTTTATCCGAAATCGCAGAAGCTACTTCTTTGAGCAATTGTAAATCGGCAACCTTTTCTGCTTCCAAGCAAATCGGAATTTCCTTAAAATCAACTTCTTTATTTTTTGTAAATGTTTGAAGCGGATAAAAAACCCCTTTTCTGTTATTAGAACTTAAATCATCCATAGCAACACTTCCAGAGGTATGCACCACTAATTTTTCGCTGAAAGGAATTTGGCTAGATACTTTTCCAATTACATCATCCGTTACTGCAATTATATATAAATCTACCTCACGCAATTGGGAATAATCACTAATTATTTTAGAGTCATCTAATAAATGCGAAAGTGAATTTGGATTTCGGGAATACGACTGAACCAGCAATAAATTTTCTGCTTTTTGGATAACAGAAATTAAATGTTGCGCCACATTGCCCGAACCAATTATGCTTATGGATATCATTTGGTAAAAATATTCTTTTTTTTTGAATTTGCATTAGATTCATTTATTCAAATAAACACCTCTTAAAAATGACTTAAAACCTTTTTAAATCAATTATTAATCCACAATTTTAATTTACTTTTGTAACCCCTAGATTTAGGTTTATTTTTAAAGTTTTTCAAATGAATAAAAAAATATTTTCTTTTCTATTTTCCACTCGATTAATGGCGGTTTTGTTTTTAACTTTTGCTTTAGCAATGGGAATAGGAACCTTTGTTGAAAGTTATTATAATACCGATACTGCAAGAATTTGGATTTATAATGCGTGGTGGTTTGAAGTGATTATGGTTTTCTTCATGATAAATTTTGCAGGAAATGTTAAACGTTATCAATTATATAAAAAAGAAAAATGGGCAACCCTTTTATTGCACGTTTCTTTTGTTTTCATCCTACTAGGAGCTTTCATTACAAGATATATTAGCTACGAAGGAATGATGCCTATTCGGGAAGGAGCGTCCTCCAATCAGGTGTTTTCTGATAAGAGTTTTCTTACTTTTTTCGTTGACGGACAACATAACGGCGAATTAAAAAGGAGAGTTTTCGAAAAACCTCTTTTATTATCTCCTGCAGTGTTTCCGCCATTTGCAAGTAATTATTTTTCTATTTCTGATAATTTTGATGCTACTCCTTTTAAAATTAGTTATAAGAATTTCATTATGGATGCTAAAGACACTATCAAGCAATCTGATAGTGGAACTATATATCTAAAAATGGTAGAATCGGGTGGTGGTACTCGCCACGAACATTACCTTCAAGAAGGAACGATTAAAGACATTCACAACGTACTTTTTGCTTTGAATAAACCTACCAAAGGTGCTATTAACATTACTTCTACAGCAACAGGAACTACAATTGACGCTCCATTTGAAGGTCAATTTATGAGAATGGCAGATAAATTTCGAGGAGTTGTAACTAAAGATGTTACCCAGCCTTTGATGTTTCGTTCATTATACAATGTGGGTGGTGCGCAATTTGTTTTTCCAGACCAACCAATTAAAGGAATTAAAGATGTAGTTTCAGGTAAAAAATTCAAATCGAAAACTTCTAATGATGCTTTGGTTTTAACTATTGAATCGGAAGGAAAATCTAAAGACGTAACCCTTATTGGTTCTAAAGGCACTGTTGGAGAGCCACAAGTAGTAAAAATTGGTCAATTAGAATACACACTTTATTTTGGAAGCAAAGTATACACCTTGCCTTTTAGCATCACCTTAAATGACTTTGTTGCAAAAAAATATCCAGGAACCGAAAAGAGCTATTCTTCGTATGAAAGCAAAGTTACGGTCTCCGAAAAAGGAAATAAATTAGATGCAGATATTTATATGAATCATATTTTAGATCATGGTGGTTTCAGATTTTTTCAGTCTTCATTTGATCCAGATGAAAAAGGAACTATTCTTTCTGTTAACCACGATTTTTGGGGAACATTAGTTACTTACGTCGGTTATTTTATGTTGTTCTTCGCCATGATGTGCATCCTTTTATTGAAAAATACCCGTTTTGCTGATATTAAAAGAAAATTAGAAGAAGTGAAAGTTAAAAAGGCCAAATTAATTTCAGTTCTAATATTGCTATTGTCATTAAATGGTTTTGCACAACACCAACATAATCCTGGAAAATTCAATTATTTAGATTCTATTTTAAAATATAAAGTTCCCGAAGTACAAGCTGAAAAATTTGGTCGTTTAGTAATTCAAGACGATGGCGGAAGGATGAAACCAATCAACACTTTTTCATCGGAATTGCTTCGTAAAGTGAGTAAAAGAGAATCGTATCAAGGAATGAATTCCGATCAGGTTTTTATCTCAATGTCCCAATTTCCCTCGGCTTGGTTCGAGTTGCCTTTGATTTACATCAAAAGTGGAAATGACAGTATCCGTAAAATTATCGGAGTCAATCCAGAAGAAAAGTACGTTACTTTCAGGTCTTTATTTGATGCCAAAGGAAATTATAAATTAAGTTCCTATTTGGATGATGCTTATAAAACTAATACGCCTGATCAGTTTCAAAAAGATTTTATTGAAGTAGATAAAAAAGTCAATTTGATGAACTCAGCATTAAGTGGAAATATCCTAAAAATCTTTCCGGTTCCAAATGACAAAAATAATAAATGGGTGTCCTTTTTAGAAATTAATCATCCCATGGGAAATGATTTGGATGTTATTAAAAATGCCTTACCATATTATTTCGATGCTTTATCAAAAGCTTCCAAAACTAAAGATTACACTATGGCAAACACCATGATGCTTGGTTTAGAAAAATTTCAAAAGAAATATGGAAAAGCAGTTCGCCCAACAGACCAACAAATATCTTCGGAGATTTTGTTAAACAAATACGACGTTTTTAAAAACTTATTCTGGTTGTATATGCTTGCAGGAAGTTTGATGCTAATTACGGTTATCATCAGCATATTCTACAATAAAAAACCGATACGAATCGTCATTAATCTATTTCATATTTTAGTAGGAGTTTTATTTGCAATGCATACTATCGGCCTAATTGCGCGTTGGTATGTTTCTGGGCATGCGCCTTGGAGTAATGCCTATGAAAGTATGATTTATGTGGCTTGGGCTACGATGTTTTTTACCTTGGCATTTGATATAAAATCTAAACTTACTGTAGCATCAGGAACTTTTGTAGCTTCCATGATATTAATGGTAGCACATTTAAATTGGTTGGATCCATCTATTGCAAATTTACAGCCGGTATTAAATTCCTATTGGTTAATGATTCACGTAGCAGTTATTGTAGCAAGTTACGGGCCATTTACATTAGGAATGGTACTTGGGTTGGTAGCATTGCTTTTAATGTTGTTCACCAACGAAAAGAACAAAGCGGCCATGACATTACATATTAAAGAAATAACTTACATAAATGAATTGGCCTTGACAATTGGTCTTGTAATGCTTACCATTGGAAACTTCCTTGGAGGTCAGTGGGCTAATGAAAGTTGGGGTCGTTATTGGGGATGGGATCCTAAAGAAACTTGGGCTTTAATTAGCATAATGGTGTATGCTTTTGTGATTCACGCACGATTTGTTCCTTCTTTAAGAGGCTTGTTTTCTTTTAATTTTATGAGCGTTTTGGCCTTTGCTTCTATATTGATGACCTATTTTGGAGTAAATTTTCACCTAACCGGAATGCATTCCTATGCTTCTGGAGAAAAACAAAACGTAACTATTTACCTTTATATATTTATCATTTATATGGTCTTTTCAACATTAGTTTATTTGAAATACCGAAAAACATTTAAAAAATAATCATGAAAAAAATCACTTTATTACTAATGGCACTTACTATTTTTACAAGTTGTAAAAATGAAGCGCAAGAAACTCCAGTTCAATTAATATCTAAAACAGAAGTCATGACTAAAGAAACTATTTATTCGTTCAAAGTAAAAGATTTAACCGGAAAAGAATTTGATTTTACATCCTTGAAAGGAAAAAAAATCCTAATTGTAAATACCGCTTCTAAGTGTGGATTAACACCACAATACAAAGATTTGGAGGCTATCTATGAAAAATACAAAGAGAAAAATTTTGTTATTGTAGGATTTCCTGCTAATAATTTTGCTTCGCAAGAACCAGGAACTAGTAAAGAAATTAGTGAATTTTGCCAGCTTAATTACGGAGTAACTTTTCCAATGATGGAGAAGGTTTCCGTTAAAGGCGCTGATATGTGCGAAGTGTATAAATTTTTAACTCAAAAATCTAAAAATGGTCTGCAAGACAGCGATGTGGAATGGAATTTTCAGAAATATTTAATTAACGAAAAAGGAGAATTAGAAAAAGTTATTTCGCCACAAGTACTTCCAACGGATGTTTCTATAGTAGATTGGATTAATAAATAAGTCTATTAAATCAGACAATAATTGCACGAATTCACACAAATTTTAAATCATAAAATTTCATGAATCATCTAAATGCAGATATAATTTTTGTAAATTTTAGATTAAATAAAATTTGTGAAAATTCGTGCAATTCATGTGTAAAAAAAATAATTATTGCATTTGCACAATTTAGGAGTTTTTCTTTTTTGAATTGAATTCCAATATTTTTATTTACTTTTACACTCCAAACAGCACTTCCTATGAGTCAAAAAATATTGCTCTCTGCCAAAGAAGTTACTATAATATTAAATCGTTTGGCCTGCCAGTTAATCGAGAAGCATCTCGATTTTTCGAATACTGTATTGATTGGGTTGCAACCACGGGGTAAATTCTTAGCACAACGTATCCAACATATTCTAGAAACAGAATACAATATCCAAAACATTTCTCTTGGATTTTTAGACATCACTTTTTTTAGAGATGATTTCCGCAGAGGTGAAAAACCTTTGGAAGCAAATAAAACCCAAATAGATTTCTTAGTTGAAAATAAAAAAGTAGTTTTTATTGATGATGTTTTATATACCGGACGAAGTATTAATGCAGCGTTAACCGCTATTCAATCTTTTGGAAGACCATCAGAAGTGGAACTTTTAACCTTAATAGACAGACGTTTTAGTCGCCATTTACCTATTCAACCTGATTATCGAGGTCGTCAAGTAGATGCCATCAATGGTGAGAAAGTAAAAGTTTGCTGGTTAGAAAATGAAGGAGAAGATGCAGTGTATTTAATTACGAATTGAGAATTTACAACACAACACCTACTATATAAATGAAAGAATTAAGTGTAAACCATTTATTAGGAATTAAATACCTAGTTAAAGAAGATATTGATTTAATTTTTGAAACGGCCGATCATTTTAAAGAAGTCATCAACCGCCCAATTAAAAAAGTCCCTTCTTTAAGAGATATGACCATTGCCAATATTTTTTTTGAAAATAGTACCCGAACTAAATTGTCTTTTGAGTTGGCCCAAAAAAGACTTTCAGCAGATGTTATTAGTTTTTCTGAAGCACAATCCTCGGTCAAAAAAGGGGAAACTCTGATTGACACTGTTAACAATATTCTTTCGATGAAAGTCGATATGGTAGTAATGCGTCATGCTAATCCTGGAGCGGCTTATTTCCTTTCGCAAAATGTGAAAGCAAGTATAATTAATGCTGGAGATGGTGCGCACGAACATCCAACACAGGCTTTATTGGATAGTTTTTCAATTCGTGAAAAATTAGGAGAAGTTGCAGGAAAAAAAGTGGTAATTGTTGGTGATGTTTTACACTCAAGAGTAGCACTTTCTAATATTTATGCTTTGCAAATGCAAGGTGCCGAAGTAAAAGTTTGCGGACCTAAAACTTTAATACCTAAGTATATAGAAAGCCTTGGAGTTACCGTAGAATCCAATTTAAGAAAAGCACTAGAATGGTGCGATGTTGCCAATATGCTTCGCGTACAAAACGAACGAATGGATGTGAATTACTTTCCTTCTACAAGAGAATATGCACAGCAATATGGTGTAGACAAAGCTTTATTAGATTCTTTAAATAAAGAAATTGTTATTATGCACCCGGGACCTATAAACCGTGGAGTAGAAATAACCTCCGATGTAGCCGATTCACAACAATCTGTTATTTTAGACCAAGTAGAAAACGGAGTAGCAATTAGAATGGCAGTTATTTATTTATTAGCTTCTAAAATTAAACAGTAAAGAAATTATTTTATATATTTGTTAATAAAAGCAATCCATTATGACTGTTGTAATAAATAAATCTAACTCTAAAAACATAGATAAAATTTTAACCTCCAAATTGAAAAAGGTTTCCATAAAAGGAAATTTGACTAGTCATTTCGGAAAGTTAAAAAGAAACTTAGATGGACTTAATTATCAGTTGGAAATAAGAAAAAATGAAGATTGATTTTATAGCTGACACCAATTTTTTAATTTACATACACGAAGGAAACAAAATCGTTAAACCTTTTTTGAATTATAACTTCGGAATTTCCTTTATAACTGAAGTAGAACTTTTAGGATTTAAAAATATTACAAAAAAGGAAGAAATAGAATTAAATAGCCTAATTAGTGATTGTTTTTCTATTGATTGGAATACTAAAATCAAAGAAAAAACAATTGAATTAAGAAAAAAATATAATTTAAAACTACTAGATTCTATTATTGCAGCCACCTCAATTGTATATTCTTATCCTTTAGTTACCGCTGACAAACAATTTTCAAAAATCGAAGAATTAGATTTAATAATAATTGAACTATAAATTACTTCTATTAATATCCCAATGAAAGTAGAGCAAAAAGATCATTTCACTATAATAAAAGATACCCAAGGAAATATTCAAAATTTCTTGGAGAAAATAACGCACGAACACGCTACTTTTAAAACTCAAAATTTAATTCTAGATATTACCCACAATAAAAATGTGGAAATAAAAGATATTAAATTATTTTCCGATTTATCTAAAGTGCATTGCAAAGGGAAAAGATCCTTTGTTTTAGTTGCATCCGATATTGATTTTAATGCCATTCCAACCCAATTAACTGTTGTTCCCTCTATTCTAGAAGCCCAAGATATTATTGAAATGGAAGAGATAGAGCGCGATTTAGGATTTTAAAACAAACCCATGAAAATTAATAATAAAACTTTGCTTTACATTTATGTAGTCTTTTTGTTTGTTTTAACTTTTTTGCTCTCAAGTCGCGTATTTAAAGCAATTAAAACACAAGAATTTGACTATTTAAAGATTGCTATAAATAGCTTAATCTTAATTTATGTTGCCTTTCAAGTGGTTCGCCTGGGTAAAATAGAAAACGACAAAACCTAGTAAGTTAATATTAGTAAAAGAGTGTTTTACATTTTAACGGCATTAAATATTATTTGTTATTTGTTAATCTCTATTTAGGATATATTAGAAATAACTATAATTTTTTTAATATATTTTCTAACGCATTCTTAGCATTTTAAATGTAATTTTTTCCAAAAAACAAAAATAAAAATTTGAAACTAACCATACTTGGCTGTTATGCCGCAACACCCAGAACCTTCTCCAATCCAACCTCTCAAGTTTTAGAAATAAAAAACAGAGTGTTCTTAATTGATTGTGCCGAAGGAACCCAAGTGCAATTGCGCAAAAGCAAAATCAAGTTTTCCAAGATCAATCACATTTTCATTTCGCATCTTCATGGCGACCACTTTTATGGATTAATTGGGTTAATTTCTACTTTTATGTTGCTTAACCGCGAAAATGATTTACACGTTTATGGACCAAAAGGAATTAAAGAAATCATCTTATTACAATTAAAGGCTTCGGGATCCTATACTGGTTATAATCTTTATTTTCAAGAACTTGAATCAACAGAATCGGTAACGGTTTTTGAAGATGAAAAAGTAATTGTAAAGACTATTCCTTTAAGCCATCGCATCTATACTAACGGATTTCTTTTCCAAGAAAAAAATGTTGAACGTAAACTCAATATCGAAACCATCGAAAATTATAATATTGATAAAGTATATTTCAATAAAATAAAATATGGAGGCAATGTTACTCTAGACAATGGCATGGTGGTTCAAAATTCTGAATTATCTTATCCTCCTATACCAGTAAAATCCTACGCCTATTGTAGTGATACCATGTACAACGAAAGTATTATTCCTATTATTCAAAATGCCGATTACCTATACCACGAAAGCACTTTTTTAGAAAGTGAAGAACAACTTTCTGAAAAAACCATGCATTCTACTGCAAAGCAAGCTGCTACTATTGCACTTAAAGCAAATGTTAAAAACCTAATTTTAGGTCATTATTCTACACGATATAGCAGTATTGAAATGTTTAAAAATGAAGCACAAACTATTTTCCCAAATGTGCATCTAGCGGAAGACGGAAAAGAATTTCCTTTAGATTAGATAGGAAGTAATAATTAGAATATTAATTATTTAAATCTCCTAATGTTTTGTGTATTTTTCTTTTGTGATGGGTTTGTTTTAAATTTTTATTTCCCGAAATAATACTAATACTACCATCAATTTCAAACATAGCAAGTTTTATTTCTTTATAATGTTCTACTCCATGTTCCCGCATTGCTTCTTGAAGTTCCTCTGAAGAAATTCCTAATTTGGCTAGTGTTTTAAATTCTATTTTGCCATTATGTATTAATATTTCGGGTTTATCTTGCAGCATTTCCTTAATAAATTTAGAATGCAACATCATTTTCTTGAAAATAATATTGATTACAAACAATGCAAATGCTGCGAGAATTCCTCCTAAAAGCGAAGTGTTGCTTCCTACCATTGCATTTTGTACCGAGTTACTGATGAGCAAAATTAAAATTACATCGGCAGTATTTAATTGAGATAATTCTTTTTTACCAAATATCCTTAAAGCAATTATCATAAAAAAATATACAGAAATACTTCTTATAATAATATCCAAGTAGGGATTATTAATTATCATTTAGTAAATTTTTTTCTTAATATTATTCTCAATTGCTTTAATCATTTCTCCAGCGATGTCTTTATTAGTAGCTCCCTCAATTCCTTCCAACCCCGGTGATGAGTTAACCTCTAGCAATAGTGGTCCTTTAGAAGAACGAATAATGTCGACACCTGCAATTCTTAAATCCATTGCTTTGGCAGCTTTAATTGCTATTCTTCTTTCATCTGAAGTTGGTTTTACAATAGATGCAGTTCCTCCCATATGAATATTAGCGCGAAATTCCCCAGGTGCTGCTTCTCTTTGTATTGCCGCAACTACTTTTCCATCAACTACAAAAAGGCGTAAATCTTTTCCGTTAGCTTCCTTAATAAACTCTTGAACTAATATATTTGCATTTAGACTTTTAAAAGCATTAATTACCGATTCGGCAGCCTTTTTAGTTTCGGCTAAAACAACTCCTTTTCCTTGCGTTCCTTCCAATAATTTTACAATTAGCGGTGATCCACCAACCATTTTAATCAAGTCATCTGTATCTAAAGGGGAATTAGCAAATCCAGTAGTTGGGATATCTACACCATTTCTTAATAGCAATTGAAGTGAAAAAAGTTTATCTCTAGATTGGGTTATGGCTGCAGCCGAATTCAAACAATAGACTTTCATAGCCTCAAATTGGCGTGTTAAAGCACACCCATAAAAAGTTATGCTAGGACGAATTCTTGGAATAATAGCATCAAAATTGTCTAAAACTTTTCCACCTCGATAATGAATTTCAGGTTTAACTGCATCCAATTTCATGTAACATTCTTTAATATTTAGAAAGTGCATTTCGTGACCACGCATTTCGCCAGCTTCCATAATTCGTTTATTGCTATACAAATCGGGATTACTGGCTAATAATCCAATTCGTAAACCTGTTTTATTTGGAATTGCATCAATATATAAATCTTTTAGATTTTCCGTAGTATTTTGACCTAATAAATACTGTTGTTGTGGGTCAACTAAAATTCTTCCGCTCATGGCTTCTCTGCCTAAAAGCATTCTAAAACCCATTGAATCACGGTTTGTAAGCGTCATTTCTATAGACCAAATGTCGCCTCCTATAGTAATATTAGTTTGAATAACGTAGCGTTGTTCGCGAAAACCACTTGAACTTTTCACCACGCGTTTGTCAATCAACAATGCTTCACAATGAATAACTGTTTTAAGATTGTTCTGAATTGGGTTAATATCAAATTTCACCCAATTAATTCCTTCTTTTACAAATGGAGAAATGTTGATTGCATGTAATGCAGATGTTTTAGCGCCTGAATCAACACGCGCTTTAATAGCGGGAATTCCAAGTTCTGGAAATGAACACCATTCTTCAGATCCTAATATAATTTTGTTTTGAGGCATTATATATAAATTTAAAACCACGAATTACAGCAATTTTTCAGAGAAATTAAAGTATTTCGTGGTTAAGTATGTGTTATTTAATTGTAATGACCTTTTAGAGAAAAAATTTCTAAAATTTCAATTACATTTTCTTCAACAATTTTATAAATTATTCTATGTTCATTATTTATTCTTCTAGACCATTTTCCAGTAAGTTCATACTTTAAAGGCTCTGGCTTTACTAATCCAGTAAAAGGATGTTTTATTATATCTTCAATTAACAAAACTATTTTTTTCTGAATTGTTTTATTGCCAGATTTCCCCCAAAAAGTTAAATCTTTTAAGGCATCGGGAGTATATCTTATTTCCATATATCTTCCAAAGCAATACTAACTCCTTTGCCGTCTTTTAAATCTTTGTCTCCTTTTAAAATTTTAGCAATAAATTCTTTATTGTAAGGACTTGTAACTTCTTCTTCTATTTCAATATGAAGTGATTTAGCCAATTCTTTTAGAAGAGGCAAATGTTTTTCTTGTACTTTTTTTAATTTAATCTCCATATCTATTCACTATTTAAATTTTATATTAACTAGTAGGCTCTTCTTTTTTTTGAATTATCACATTTAACTCCGAAGCATCTTCTTCAATATCCATAAATATCTCATCTCCGCTACCAATTTTAGAAGTAATAATTTCTTCAGCTAGAGAATCTTCAACATATTTTTGGATAGCTCTTTTTAAAGGTCTTGCGCCAAATTGTTTATCGAAACCTTTTTCTGCAATAAATGCTTTTGCTTTATCAGAAAGAGTTAAAGTATATCCTAGTTCTTTAATTCTAGCATATAATTTTACTAATTCTAATTCAATAATTTTGTCAATATCATGTTTTTCTAAAGCATTAAATACGATAACGTCATCAATTCTATTTAAGAATTCTGGTGCAAATGTTTTCTTTAAAGCATTTTCGATAATGCTTTTCGAATTATCATCTGCTTGTGCAACTTTGGCAGCAGTTCCAAAACCAACTCCTTGTCCGAAGTCTTTTAATTGGCGTGCACCAACATTAGACGTCATGATAATAATAGTATTTTTAAAGTCTATTTTACGTCCTAAGCTATCCGTTAAATACCCATCGTCTAGCACTTGAAGCATCATATTAAATACATCAGGATGCGCTTTTTCTATTTCATCTAAAAGAACAACACAATATGGTTTTCTTCTAACTTTTTCAGTCAATTGACCACCTTCTTCATATCCAACATATCCAGGAGGAGCACCAACTAATCTCGATATGGCAAATTTCTCCATATATTCGCTCATGTCAATTCGTACTAAAGCATCTTCAGAATCGAATAATTCTTTGGCTAATACTTTGGCTAATTGTGTTTTTCCAACTCCTGTTTGTCCCAAGAAAATAAAGGATCCAATTGGTTTATTAGGATCTTTTAATCCAGCACGATTTCTTTGAATGGAACGCGCTATTTTCATTACGGCTTCATTTTGACCAATAACTTTGCCCTGAAGTAGTTCCGGTAATTTTGCTAATTTGTTGCTTTCGGTTTGCGCAATACGATTTACTGGAATCCCTGTCATCATAGAAACCACATCGGCAACATTATCTTCAGTAACTTCAATACGGTTGTTCTTTGAATCTTCTTCCCATTGCTCTTGAGCAATTGCAAGGTCTTTTTCAAGTTTCTTTTCGTCGTCGCGAAGTTTTGCAGCCTCTTCGTATTTCTGTCTTTTAACGACTGAGTTTTTAAGTTCCCGAACCTCCTCCAACTGACGCTCTAAGTCTACTATCTGCTTAGGAACATCAATATTGGTAATGTGAACACGGGAACCAGCCTCGTCTAATGCATCAATAGCTTTGTCTGGCAAAAAACGTTCCGACATGTATCTATCGGTTAATTTCACACAAGCTTCAATTGCTTCCTGTGTGTAAATTACATTATGGTGGTCTTCGTATTTATTTTTTATATTATTTAATATCAAAATAGTCTCTGTAACGGATGTTGGCTCTACAATTACCTTTTGAAAACGACGTTCCAATGCACCATCTTTTTCAATATACTGACGGTATTCGTCAAGAGTAGTAGCTCCAATACATTGAATTTCTCCTCTGGACAAAGCAGGTTTTAGCATGTTTGATGCATCCAATGAACCTGCAGCGCCACCAGCACCAACTATGGTATGGATTTCATCGATAAACAAAATAATGTCGTCGTTTTTCTCCAGCTCGTTCATTACTGCTTTCATGCGCTCTTCAAACTGTCCTCTGTATTTAGTTCCTGCAACTAAACTAGCCAAATCTAAAGTAACCACTCTTTTGTTAAACAAAATTCTAGATACTTTCTTTTGAATAATACGCAAAGCTAAACCTTCGGCAATTGCAGATTTACCTACACCTGGCTCTCCAATTAATAGTGGATTATTTTTCTTCCTACGACTTAATATTTGTGAAACGCGTTCAATTTCTTTTTCACGACCAACCACCGGATCTAGTTTACCTTCTTCAGCCATTTCAGTTAAATCACGACCAAAATTATCTAGAACAGGAGTTTTAGATTTCTTACTAGACTTATTAGCAGGATTATTAAAACTTTCTCCTTTAATTCCTTCATCCTGTCCAGAGTCATCATTAAATGCATCGTTTTTAGGTAAATTTTCTAAAAAATTTTCTTCTTTTGGTGTCATATCTAAATATTGTTCTTTAGCTACTTCATAATCTATTTTTAGTTTATTAAGTAACTTAGTTGTAGGGTCATTTTCATTTCTTAAAATGCAAAGTAATAAATGTGCTGTACTTATAGAACTGCTTTGGTAGACTTTTGCTTCTAAAAAAGTTGTCTTTAATGCTCTTTCCGCTTGACGAGTAAGGTGTAAGTTTTTCTTTTCTAAACTTAATTCAGCATTAGGATTTGGCGGACTTAATATTTCTACTTTCTTTCTTAAATGATCTAAATCTACCGAAAGATTATTCAGAATTGATATTGCTTTTCCATTACCATCTCTCAAAATCCCAAGCATAAGATGTTCAGTTCCAATAAAATCGTGTCCTAATCGCAAAGCTTCTTCTTTACTATAGGTTATTACATCTTTTACCCTTGGCGAAAAATTATCATCCATCATATTATATATATTATAATTGTAAATTTAGTGAATTATAAATGGTAATACAAATACCATTCCTAACAAAAACACTTGTCAGTAAATTGACAAAAAAATAATTAGATATAAGACTTACAATTTGGTAATTTATTAACCATTTATTGTTGCTAATTTGTTAATAAATCCTTGAAATAAGTATAAGAAAATACTTTTAAAAGAATTTAAAAAATGTAACTTGCACGATTGAATTGAAAATTAATTTACTTTAAAATTTATAAATATGTCTGACGGAGAAAAGTTAATTCCTATTAACATTGAAGACGAAATGAAATCAGCTTACATCGATTATTCGATGTCTGTTATTGTATCAAGAGCACTGCCTGATGTTCGCGATGGTTTAAAACCAGTTCATAGAAGGGTATTATACGGAATGTACGATCTAGGAGTAACCTCCAAATCAGCCCATAAAAAATCAGCAAGAATTGTAGGAGAAGTATTAGGAAAGTACCATCCTCACGGCGATACTTCAGTTTACGATGCTATGGTTCGTATGGCTCAAGAATGGAGTTTACGTTATTTATTAGTAGATGGTCAGGGTAACTTTGGATCTGTAGATGGCGATAGTCCTGCAGCAATGCGTTATACTGAGGCTAGAATGAAAAAGATGTCGGAAGACATAATGGCAGATATTGACAAAGAAACCGTAGATTTTAAGTTGAATTTTGATGATACTTTGTATGAGCCAACCGTTATGCCAACCCGTGTTCCTAATTTATTGATAAACGGAGCATCTGGAATCGCAGTAGGTATGGCTACCAATATGGCGCCACACAATATCACCGAAGTTATTGATGGTACTCTTGCTTATATTGATAATAATGATATTGAAATTGATGAGTTAATTACACATATTAAAGCACCTGATTTTCCTACAGGCGGTGTAATTTATGGATATGAGGGTGTTCGCGAAGCCTTTAAAACGGGTCGCGGAAGAATAGTTATTCGTGCCAAAGTTAATTTTGAAGAAATTAACGGTAAAGAAGCAATTATTGTATCTGAAATTCCATACCAAGTGAATAAGGCAGAAATGATTAAAAAAACTGCTGATTTAATTAATGACAAAAAAATTGAAGGTATTTCAAATATTCGAGATGAATCGGATAGAACAGGTATGCGTATTGTTTATGAATTAAAACGCGACGCGGTTCCGAATGTAGTTTTAAATACGTTATATAAATTTACGCAACTTCAATCTTCTTTTAGTGTTAATAACATTGCCTTAGTAAAAGGTAGACCACAAATGTTAAACGTAAAAGATTTGATTCATTATTTTGTTGAACACCGTCATGAAGTTGTGGTAAGAAGAACCCAATTTGAATTACGTAAAGCAGAAGAAAGAGCCCACATATTAGAAGGTTTAATTATTGCTTCTGATAATATTGATGAAGTTATTGCATTGATCCGTTCTTCTAAAGATGGTGAAGAAGCTAGAGCAAAATTAATTGATCGTTTCCAATTATCTGAAATTCAAGCGCGTGCTATTGTTGAAATGCGTTTAAGACAATTAACAGGTCTGGAACAAGATAAATTGCGAGCAGAATATGAAGAATTAATGAAATTAATAAACCATTTGAAAGAATTACTTGCTAGTAAAGAACTAAGAATGGAATTAATTAAAACAGAATTAATTGAAATTAGAGATAAATATGGCGATGAGCGTCGTTCAATAATTGAATATTCTGGAGGCGATGTAAGTATTGAAGATTTAATTGCTGATGAAAATGTAGTTATTACTATTTCACATGCAGGTTATATTAAACGAACTTCTTTAACAGAATACAAAACTCAAAATAGAGGAGGAGTTGGTCAAAAATCTGCTGCTACAAGAGATCAAGATTTCTTGGAGCATCTTTTTGTTGCAACCAACCACAACTATTTATTAATTTTTACTCAGAAAGGTAAATGTTATTGGATGCGTGTTTATGAAATTCCAGAAGGAACCAAAGCAAGTAAAGGTAGAGCGCTTCAAAACCTTATCAACATTGAAAGTGATGATAAAGTAAAAGCATTTATTTGTGCACAAGATTTAAAAAACCAAGACTACATTAAGAACCATTATGTAATAATGGCTACTAAAAAAGGACAGGTTAAGAAAACTTCTTTAGAGAAATATTCTAAACCTAGAGTAAATGGAGTTGCCGCAATTACAATTAAAGATGGGGATGAATTATTGGCTGCAGAGTTAACAAATGGAAATAGTCAAATATTAATAGCTGTTAAATCAGGTAAGTTAGTTCGTTTTGAAGAAGCTAAAACGCGCCCAATGGGTAGAACTGCATCTGGAGTTAGAGGAATTAGTTTAAGAGATGATCAAGATGAAGTTATTGGTATGGTTTCTGTTGACGAAAACAACATTAATGATACGCAACTATTGGTAGTAACTGAAAATGGTTACGGAAAAAGAACCAAACTTGAAGATGAAGGGGAAGCAGTTTATAGAATTACCAACCGTGGAGGTAAAGGTGTGAAAACACTAAATATTACTGAAAAAACAGGCGCATTAGTATCTATTAATTCAGTTACCGATGCTGACGATTTAATGATTATAAACAAATCTGGTTTAACCATAAGAATGGATGTTTCTACACTTCGTGTTATGGGAAGAGCAACTCAAGGTGTTCGTTTAATTAATATTAAAGGAAACGATTCTATTGCTGCTGTAACTAAAGTTATGAAAGACGATGAAGAAGAAGCAATTGCTGCCGACGGAGAAGAATTAGAATTAGATCCAAATGCAATTATCGAAGATGATTCTGAAGACGATGAGGTTGATGAAGCAGAAGATGAAGTTGCGGATGAAGACGATTCAGAAGAATAAACTAATAAAATGAATTAAAAGAAAGCCGTGTTACTAAAACTATTTTAGATAGCATGGCTTTTTTTAAACAAATAAATTAATAAATAAAAATAGTTATCATGAGAATTAAACAAATAATAATTGCAGGAGCATTATTAGTTTCTGTTACTACTTTCGCTCAGAAGGACGAATTAAAGGCGTTAAAAAAAATTTATAATAAAGATGTTATAAAAGGGGAAGATTTAGCCGAATATAAATCTCTTGCAGATAAAGTACAACCATTAGCTGTTGAAGAAGGAGATAAAGTTTATGCTAATTTTTATAAATGTATGATTCCTGTATTGGAGTATAGCGCTATTGATAAAACTATGGCTCCTTTGCAAATTCAGATGGCTTTAATGAAGTTTGTTAGCCCAAAATCAATTACCGAATTGGCTTCTGGATTAAATGCTACATTAGATTATGAAAAAAAGACAGGTAAAAAAATCCAAACAGAGGATATTAATGAAACCATAACTTCATTCAAACCAGAGCTTATAAATTACGCCGTAAGATTAGGTAATGAAAAAAACTTTAAGGAATCTGCAGATGTGTTATATTCTATTTATCAGCTAGATAAAAAAGACCAAGAAAACTTGTATTACGCTGCTAATTATGCTGTTAATGCACATGATTATGATAATGCATTAGTGTATTATAAAGAATTAAAAGCATTAAATTATACAGGAGAAGGAACAATCTATTACGCTAAAAATAAAGCTACTGGAGCTGAAGAAAATTTTAATAATAAAAGTATTAGAGATAATATGATTCAATTAGGAACTCATATTTCTGCTAGGGATGAAAAAAATCCTTCTAAAAAAGGTGAAATTATCCGAAATATTGCTTTAATTTTAGTAGACCAAGGAAAAACAGTTGAAGCTAAAAGCGCATTAGTAGAAGCTAGAAAAGAAAACCCAGAAGATTCTGGATTGATAGTTTCTGAAGCTAATATTTATCTAAGTGAAAATGACACAGCAAACTATAAAAGATTAATTACTGAAGCGTTAGAGAAAAGCCCTAATGATGAAGTATTGGTATTTAATTTAGGAGTTACTTGTGGTAATGCGAACCAATTTGAAGATGCAGAAAAATACTACAGAAAAGCAATAGAATTAAAACCAGATTTTACTAATGCTTATATTAATTTAGCGGATCTTGTTTTAAAACCAGATGCTAAAATCGTAGAAGAGCTTAATAAACTTTCTACTTCTCCAAAGGATTTAAAAAGGTACGAGGTGTTAAAAATAGAAAGACAAAAATTGTTTAGCAAAGCTATGCCTTTGTTAGAAAAAGCACACCAATTAGATCCAAAAGATGATGTAATTAAAAGCAATCTAAAATCGGTTTACAACTTTTTAGAAATGACAGATAAAGTAAAAGCTTTAAAAGAAGAAAACTAGTTTTCAATAATTATGATTTATAATAAAATAGCCGACCTAATCAGGTCGGCTATTTTATTTAGGAATTTAAACTATTCCTCTTTTTGTCCCATCATCATTAAATATGCTTTAAGGAATTCATCAATATTTCCGTTCATAACGCCATCTACATCGCTGGTTTCATACCCTGAACGAACGTCTTTTACTAATTTATAAGGCTGCATGACATAGTTTCTAATTTGCGATCCCCATTCAATTTTCATTTTTCCTGCTTCAATATCTGCTCGCTGTGCTAATTGCTTTTTCAATTCAATTTCATACAGCTGGGATTTCAACATTTGCATAGCTCGTTGTCTATTATCTTGTTGTGAACGTGTTTCAGAACACTGAATTTGTATTCCAGTTGGCTTATGAAACAATTGAACTTTAGTTTCTACTTTATTTACATTTTGCCCTCCGGCTCCGCTTGAACGGGAAGTAATTATTTCAATATCAGCAGGATTAATATCAATTTCAATAGTATCATCTACTAAAGGATACACATAAATAGAAGCAAAAGAAGTGTGCCTTTTTGCATTACTATCAAATGGAGATATACGCACTAAACGGTGTACGCCATTTTCCCCTTTTAAATAACCAAAAGCAAAATCCCCTTCAATTTCAAGAGTTACTGTTTTAATTCCTGCAACTTCTCCTTCTTGAAAGTTTAATTCTTTAATTTTGTATTTCTGTTTTTCGGCCCACATCATGTACATTCGCATTAACATTGATGCCCAATCGCAACTTTCTGTTCCGCCAGCACCTGCAGTAATTTGAAGCACCGCACTCATGCTATCTCCTTCTTCTGAAAGCATGTTTCTAAATTCTAAATCTTCAATATGAGAATTTGTTAATTCATAATGAGTATCTAGTTCTTCTTCAGAGACATCACCTTCTTTAAAAAATTCATAGGTAATTTGAAGTTCTTCCGCTAATGCAATACCTTTTTCAAAATCTTCAACCCATTTTTTCTTTTGGCGTAAATTTTTAATTAGTATTTCAGCTTCTTTAGCATTATTCCAAAAATTGGGAGCAAATGTCTTTTCTTCTTCATTGGTAATTTCGATAAGCTTGGCATCAATGTCAAAGATACCTCCTCAACGCACCAAGACGCTCTACAATACCTTTTATTTGTTCGGTATTTGTCATAAATTATGTAAATTTGTAATCGCAAATATAATGCTTCAAAATTTGATATGGAAATAAATTTAATCAGTGATACAGTTACCAAGCCCAGTAATGAAATGTTGCAATTTATGTTTAATGCAAAAGTTGGCGATGATGTTTACAAACAAGATCCAACGGTTAATGAATTAGAAACTTCAGTTGCTCAATTATTTGGTATGGAAGATGCTTTGTTTTTTCCATCTGGAACTATGGCAAATCAAACAGCAATTAAGTTACATACTAACCCAGGTGAGCAAATAATATGCGACAAATATTCGCATATTTACCATTATGAAGGCGGAGGAGCCTCCTTTAATAGTGGCGTGTCTTGCTGCTTAGTAGATGGAATCCGCGGAATGGTTACTGCCGATTTAGTGAAAAATGCAATTAACGATCCTGAATTTTACCATGCACCATTAACTTCTTTAGTTAGCATAGAAAATACTACTAACAAAGGCGGAGGCGCTTGTTATGATATCTCGGAATTAAAAAAAATAAAACAAGTTTGTGTTGATCATAATTTAAAATATCATTTGGATGGTGCCCGATTGTGGAATGCTATAGTTGCTAAGAAACAACATCCAAAGCAATTCGGAGAACTTTTTGATACTATTTCAGTATGTTTATCTAAAGGACTTGGAGCCCCAATAGGTTCAGTTTTATTAGGAAGTAAAGCCGATATGAAAAGAGCTTTACGCATCCGGAAAATATTTGGAGGAGGTATGCGACAATCTGGTTATTTAGCAGCTGCTGGAATGTATGCCTTACAGCATAATATTTTAAGATTAGAAGAGGATCATAGAAGAGCAAAAGAAATAGGAGATTTGTTAAAAACTTTAAATTGGGTAGAAAAGGTTGAGCCCATAGAAACCAATATATTAATATTTTCTGTCCGACCATCATTAGAAGAAAAATGGGTTATTGAAAAATTACAACAAAAAAGTATTTTCATAAGTTCTATGGGTCATGGTAAACTTAGAATTGTAACGCATTTAGATTATAAGGAAGTAATGCATAATTATGTAATGGAAGCTCTTGGCAAAATGCAATTTTAAATTATAATTATTTTAATCTATAGGTTTCGTTTTTCTAACATAATAATTAGCTTTTTCAGCGATTAGCTTTTGATAATTGAATTAGTAATTATAATTTTAATTACATTAGTAGTTTTAAATAAATTCGATTTTATGTTAGATTTTTTTGACACCATTCCTATTCCTACAATTGTTGTCAACAAAGAAAATAAAATTGTATTTATAAATAATATTGGTACACAATTTTTAAAACTTACTTCACAAGATTTTGTTTTAAGACCCATAAAATTTTTTTTTCCAGAAATGGAAATAAATAAGCTGAAAAACAAACAAAATTTAACTTCTTTTTATATAAATTCTAATGGGGTTAATCAACCTCTATTGATTCAATTTGATACCTATACTATTGAAAATATGGAGTATAAATTATTCTATATTATTGAATTTAAAAGCAGTGAAACAGATTCGAATACAATTGATAGTACTTTTATCAAGGAGAAGCAAAATATAATTGAGTTAGAAAACAAGTTGTTAAAAATTAAAAATAAAGAATTAGAAGAATTTAATTATCTCATCTCTCATGATCTTCAAGAGCCTTTAATGTCTGTTATTAGTTATTCTAAATTATTGGAAGACGAATACCAAGACAAATTAGATGATGAAGGAAAAATATTCGTGAAATTTATTAATAAATCAGCAGATAGAATGCGAAATTTAATTTCGGGTTTAATGCAACATGCAAGTATAAATAAAATAGAAGACTTGGTTGAAACCAATCTTCAAATAGTGCTTGAAGAAGTACAAGAGGATTTAGCAAATAAAATTAATAAATACAACGCCATAATTAATTCTGAAAAATTACCTACACTATATTGTTATCCAACGTACATTCGATTATTATTTCAAAATCTAATTAGTAATGCTATCAAATTTTCTAAACAAGATGTATATCCTAAAATACAAATTAGTTTTACAGAAAGAGAAAATGATTGGCTGTTTAAAGTAAAAGATAGCGGCATTGGAATTGACTCTAAAAATTCGGAACAAATTTTTATGATTTTTAAAAGATTACATACCCAAACTATTTATAAAGGTTATGGAATTGGATTAGCACATTGTAAAAAAATCATTGAAATTCATAATGGTGAAATATGGGTAGATTCTATTTTAGGAGAGGGAAGTACATTTAATTTCACCATTTCAAAAAAAATATAATATGGCAAAGGAAATAAAAAGTATACTTTTGATTGATGACGATTTAGCAATAAATTATTTTCATAAAAGATTGTTTTTAAAACTTGAGATATCAAATTCAGTACTTCCTTTTTTTAATGTTTCAGATGCCTTAAAAGGACTCATAGATCTAAATATAACTTTATCAAAAAATGATTTGGTATTTATTTTTTTAGATATTAATATGCCAGAAATAGATGGCTGGTCATTTTTAGAGGAGTTTGATAAAATTAAGTCTACTTTGATTGGAGAATTTAAAATATTTTTTTTAAGCGGTTCAATAAATCCAGAGGATATTGAGAAAGCAAAAAATAATGATTTGGTTACGAATTATTATGCCAAACCGCTTATGATGGAGGGAATATTAGATCTAAAAGAAATTTATTCCTAAGATTTATTAATTATTTTTTGTAACAAGCTAGTTCGTTAAGAACGTTTTATAAATATATTTTCTTGTAAAAATTCAAATAATAAATATAATAAAGCAAAAACAAAAACCACTAGCAGAGTTAGTCCAAATATGTATTTAATTTTATCCTTTTTTTCCTTTTTTATTTTTATTTTTTTTTCATTTAATTAAAAAACTTTAATTTCATCTCCTATCTGCAAATAGTTTTATTGAAGTTTATTTTTCTCAGTACTTTATACTTTCAAGTCAATAAATAATTTCAATTACCCTACTTATAGTACAAAAGTAAGTATTTATTTTCATAAAAATGAAATGCAATTTAGTTCAGGTTTTTGTTTTTTTATTTAGCTACGAATTGATTTTTATAACTTGCTGAAATATAAATAGCTATAAAATAATTTAAATTTCTGTTTTAAAATATTTTTTCTTTTTTTTTAAAAAAATTATATTTGATATATTTTTTATCCATCAATTTGTGATTAATTTATAAAAATTAAATTCTGTAATGAATCTTCCTGATCCCTATATTATTTCTATTTGTGGTAAAATTGAGGACGATCTTAATTTTAAAATTAATCAATTAAGTGATGCTAAAAAATTTTCTAAAATTTTAAAAGAAAAGAATTTAGGTATATCTTCTCATACAATAGCACGTTTATTTGGAATAATAAAACCATTTAGAACTCCATATAAGGATACTTTAAACTTATTATCTGGCTATTTAAACTACAATGATTGGGAAGATTTTTGTACTAATCAAACTAATATTCCTTTTGATACTAATTATTTTTTGACAGAAGCAACTGACGGATTTTCATTATCAGTTTTGCAATCAATCTTGGTTACAGAAGATTTAGACTCATTATCCATCATTCTTGAAAAATCTAGAAATTCAGCGGATAGTAAAATTATGTATAGTGCTGCTGAGATGATAGGAAATTACATCAGAACGAGTTCTAAACAAAAAGAATTGTTAAAGCTATTAGCTAAAAGTAATATTGGTCAATTGTTTTTTTATGAATGTTTTGTAGATGAAAATAATTATAACAATTATTTTTCGGATGCATTAATTCAGTATTATTTACCTGAAATTAAGAACGATTATAAAAAGTTATTTGTTTATTGTTTTGCAATTGGACAGAAAGCAAACAAGCAATTTCAGTACAGTGAGCATATTCCTTTTTTTGAGAAATTAATTACTTCTTTAGATAAAAATAAATGTCACTATCATGAATTATCTAGATGGTTAGAGTGCTCTATTATCATTGATGGTTTTAGTGGCATATTAAAAAAATCCTTTAAAAAACACATCAATGAAATACTTGAACAATCAAAGTTACTTGATCATTACGAAAGTTGCTGGATGATTTCTAGATCTTTAAAAGCGTTATTACTATTTGATTTAAAAATTGATATCTTAAATCATATAGAATTAAATGATTATATCGACCAATTGGTATTAAATCAAAAAAAAGGAAGTCATTCGATTGCCTTGTATATTTTACAGTTATATTGGATTTATAAATCTGTTTATTTTAATCATAAGATTGTATATTCTCCATTTAGAGTAGCCACATTTTTATTTCAAAATCAAAGTGATGATAAAATTGTAATAGAGTTAGCCACAGCTTCAATTTTTGCATCGGGAGATAATAAGAAAATTATGGATGCCAATCTTAAATCTTTTTGCAATAAAATGGGAGCTAAATGGGTACTGAAGTTGCTTTATGAGTAAAATTTTTATTTTTTTATTTCTAATTCATATTTAGCATTTGCCTTTTGAATTAGTTTATAAGACAAGAAAAAACAGATACAAAAAGCTATTGTTAACAAAATAAAAAACAGATAATTTCCGATAAGAAAGTTCCAAAACAAAAAATAAACTAAAAAACCATTTAAAGTTTGAATTATCCATGCTAAAACTCTTGTCTTTGATAGGCTTTTACCACAACCATCTAAACCTTTCCAAAATCCTCCAGGTTTTATAGTGCTAACAAATTTTTTCAAAATTACTTCATCAGTTGGTGACGTTAAAAAAGTAACCGTTATCCAAGTAGTACAAACAGTAATCGTTAGTATTATTATTTTTATAGGATAATAATCCATGTTTAAATTAATTTCTAATTCTCTCATTAACAAATGAATACTTGTATTGTTAGCAACTATCCAATCTAAAATTGAAGGAAAAAATAATGATGCCAACATTGCCGACAATTGCGACCATGCATTGATGCGCCACCAATACCATCGTAACATAAATACGGGACCAACCCCGGCTGTAATTGCAAACAAATATTTGGTTATTTCAACTAATGAATTAGAAAATGCTGCTATTACTCCCGAAGCAATAATTATATATACCATGGCTATAAGTCCAAGTGATTTTAATTTTTTTTCTGTTGCATTTTGATTAATAAAGTGCTTATAGAAATTCTCAACCAATAAGGAACCACCCCAATTTTGCATGTTTTGTACAAAAGATAATAACGGAATCATAAATAGTATTACTACCAAAATGAGCATCCAAGATGGTAAAACTTTTATAAATAAAGAAGTAAATGCTAATTCACCATCTTTACATCCATTTGTATAGCCATAAACTACTGCAATAAAAGGCAAAGTGAATAATAGTATTTTAAAGAGCAAAATTGAAAATGAAGGAAGAAAAATACTTTTCACCAAATCTTTGCTATTATTTGAAGCCATCAATTTTTGGCCATTCATGTCTGGATAATCTAATAAAGAAGCCGACCACCATTGAACACTTATATAAACTATAAAAGCATTAAAAGTTTTTGATCCAACTATTGGTAGGATATTAAAATTAAATTTAGATGAATTTATTGTTTTGGATAAATTTAATAATCCTCCAGTAGCATCATATAAATTTATTATTAGAATACAAAACAGAATAATAAAAATAAAAAATAGTACAAAATCCATTCGAAGTCGAACTTTTAAACTATTGAAAAAGGTGAGAATAATTAATAAAAATACTAATAATAAAATAGTATTTTGAAGTTCTAAACCTAAAATAGCTCCTACAATTTTACTAAAAGCTAACAAGCTAAAACTAATAATAAATGGAATTATCAAAAATCCTAAATACAAACTTCTAAATTGGTGTAAAACTCTAGCTCCCAATCCAGAGAAACGAAAAAAAAGAAATTCATTCTCAGTCTTTATAGGTACATTTTGCCACAAATGAGCAAAAAATGAAATGCTAAAGGCTGACCCAATTGCAGCGCTCCAATAAAGCCACATGTCTGACAATTGATTTTTTAGTAATGCAGAACATATTAATTGAGGTTCTACAATAATTCCTCCAGCGAGCAGCATAGAAAAACCTACCAACCACCATGATTCATCTCTGGTATAGAACAAGTTGGATAGAAACTTTATAGAATGTTTTTTGTTTTTTTTCAAAATTACCTAATGAATTCGGCTTAGTATTAAAAAAAATTAGTACCTATCAGCAGCATAATTTTTCAAAGATAGGGATTTATATTTTTTATAAAATAGGATGGATTATTATTATATTGATTAAAAAATAACATAAATTTGTTAAGTAAATTCTTATGTTAATGCCCGTTTCAAGATTCGCACTTAATTCTTATACTCTTTCAGAGCTAAAAAGCCATATAGCTTTAAAACTTTTTTTTCCTATTCAAGGTAAGTCGGATTGTGCTAAACTTAGCGAAATTCTTATAAAAGAAGGTTACGGAAGTATATCTGAAACCACTTTGTATCGTTTGTTTGTGAATAATAACGGTGTTTCCCCGTACCTTAATACTTTAAACATATTATCTAAATATATCGGGTATTCTTCTTGGAAAGATTTTATTGACACTGTTGAATCCAATTCCTATTCAGGTAAAGTTATTGCTAATGACCAAAATAAAGTTAGTAATTCTTTATTGTTTCATTGTATAGCAAATGAATCTTTTAATCCTTTAAAGGATTATTTTGAAAGTATTGATAATAGAGAATATTCCTACAAAGTAAATATTGCCTTAGAAGTTTTTGATAGTTTGCTAATGATGAAAAAACCGGAACTTTTTTTTTCAGAATTTTCACAAAACAAATTTGTTAAAGAATTTGTTTTAGAAGATGGTTTTGATCCTGGTTTTCGAATTTTAAATTATGATTACGCTTTTAAGTTATATCGCAATGACATCAAAAATAAGGATTCTATTGAGTCTCTTCAAGATTTTGTATTTTCACAATCGGTTTTGTTTCGATATTATTTTATTTCCAAGAAGTTCAAAGAATCATTAACAATAGGAAAGAAATTATTTAATTCATCGTCAATAAATTCGGAAGATTTAGAGAATATATATATTTTTCCAAACATTCGTTTTAGAGCTTATAAACTTTGGTTTCTGGAGCTAACTAATAAATCAAGATTCATAATTGAAGATTATGCAAATGAAATTTTAGATTATAGCCGATTTATAGCACAAGGCAATGATATAATTAGCAAAAAAATAGTCTTTCATACTGTTGCAGAAGCTTTTTGTTATTCTAACTTAAATATAGAATACCATCAAGAATTAAAAAATATTTTTAAACAAGAATTCTCCAAAATACCTAAAAATATTTTTGATAAACCACTGCAATATGCACTTCCGTATTTCCCTGCAAATGGATTGTTATTATACAGACCATTAATTTATTAATTTAATTTATTTTATTATTTGTTGTTATCTATAATATAATTCAAAACTTTGGTCATTAAATGTACTCGATCTTTACCTAAAACATTGTGTTTCGCCATTGGATAAGGAAAGAAATCAATTTGTTTTCCTGCTTCCACAAATTTCTTAACTAATGCAAAATTATGTTGCATAACCACTGTATCATCACTAGTTCCGTGAATTAATAGTAATTTTCCTTTTAAATTATTTACATAATTAAGTGTGTTTGCTTCATCAAATCCTTTTTGATTTTCTGCAGGAGTATCCATATAACGTTCGCCATACATAACTTCATACCATTTCCAATCGGTTACAGGCCCACCAGCTACTCCAACTTTGAAGGTGTCTGGTTTTCTTAACATTAAAGAAGTTGTCATAAATCCACCAAAACTCCATCCGTGAACAGCAAGACGATTACCATCTACATAAGGTAACGATTTTAAATAATCCACTCCTTTCAGTTGGTCATCCATTTCATTTACACCCAATTTTCCGTGAATTACACTTTCAAAAGCAAAACCTCTATTGTCAGAACCTCTATTATCAACAGTAAATACTAAATACCCTTGTTCTGCCATCCAATACATCCATAAGTTAGCACCATCTAAAAACGAATTCGTAATCATTTGCGCATGCGGACCACCATATACATAAACCATTACTGGGTATTTCTTACTGGCATCAAAGTTACTTGGCTTGATTAAGCGTGTGTATAAATCGGTAGTTCCATCGGCTGCCTTAATGGTTTTAATTTCGGAGGTCCCAATTTGATATCCTTCGTATTTGTTTTTGCTAACCAATAGTGAAGTAGTATTAAGTTTTGAATCGTATAATAATGATTTGGAAGGGGTAGAACGATTAGAAAATTCATCAAAAAACCATTTGCCATCAGTTGAAACTGCAACAGTATGCACTCCTTCTTCTTGAGTAATAAGAGTTTGTTTTCCTTTTAAAGTTACTTTGTAAACCAACATATTAGTTGGATTTGATCCAGTTGCTTTAAAATAAATTTCGTTACCTGCTGTGTTTGCCCCTATAATTTCTCTTGCTGGAAATTTATTAGCTGTTATTTGTTGGATTAATTTACCATCAATAGAGTAGTAATATAAATTTTGGAATCCGTCTTTTTCACTAAACCAAATAAAGTTGTTGGATTTTGAATTCGGAAAAAACACATCATGCTCTGGTTCTACCCAAGCATTATTTTTTTCATTTAAAATAGTTCTTACAAAATTACCAGAATTAGCGTCGTATACATTCAAATTCATGTCGTTTTGCTCCCGATTTAATTCGGCAATCAAAACATATTTTTCATCTGGAGACCAAGAAAGATTGGTTAAATAATCATTCACATTTCCGCTTTTAGGAGAAATAAAAACCGTTTTTCCAGTAACTAAATTATAAATTCCAACTCTAGGTTTTTCAGATTTTTGACCAATCATTGGATATTTGAGACTAACTAATTTTCCTGGAGTTTCGTTTATGTCCAGCAAAGGATAATCGGCAACTTCACTTTCATCTTTTTGGTAAAAAGCCAAATAGGTTGATTTTGGAGACCAGAAAATTCCGCCTTTAATTCCAAATTCATTTCTAGAAATTGATTGACCTGAAACAATACCTTTATTTGTCTCTGATGTAACGGCTATTTTTTCTTTATTTTTATTAAAGAAATACAAATTGTGATCTTCTGTAAATGCTAAATTAATTTTGGATGCATCAAAGGTTTGATTATCCGATGTGTCAGAAGTTTCTTGAATATTTTTTCCAGATTTAGTAGTCAAAGAATAAGTATAATATTTTCCATTTTCAGAAATTAAAAAAGTAGTAGCATCTATCCATTCCAAACCTGCAAAACTTTTTAATTTGGTTCCAAGTACTGCATTTATTTCTGCCAATTTAACAAACTCTTTTGCTTTGGCATCAGAAGTTGTTGCTTGCATCATTTTGGAATTCCCATCTGTATAATAAACATAATTAGTGCTATTAGGAATCCATTGAAAACCAGATAATTTATCTGCTTTAAAAGCACGAGCTTGTTGCATAACAGCTTCATCTAAAGTGAAGGTTTTTAATTGTGCCTGACAAGTTAATGCGAAAACTAAACTGAATATAAATAGTATTTTTTTGTACATGTTGTGGTATTTATTTGTTGGGATAAAGATATAAAAAAAGGATACAATTTAGTTAGACTAAAACTGTATCCTTTTGCCCTATTTTTTTGAATATTAATCTTCTTCAATTTCAAATTCGGCATCTTTTTCCCAAATTTCCATTTCACAAGGTTTGCAATTGAATTTCAATTTATATTCCAATTCGCCTTGTTTTAATACCAAAGGCTCTTTAACCTTTACTCCTAAAGTTTCTTTGTGGTATTTTGGACATTTTTCTAATTCGTATTTGATGCAGTATTTTGTAGTCATTACGCGAGATTTTCCAGGATCCCACTGCAATTCAAAAGCTTTTTCAATTTCGGTTACGCCATGACGTTCGTAAAATTTACGAGCCGATTTATTGGCAACATTATACATAAAATCCAATTTTTCTTCTGGGTAAGGATGCGATGTTTTAACAATTGGTCGTTCTTCTCGATGGTAATTTGCCAAACGAGTTTCGGTTAATTGATCCAAAACCGTTCTTCGCATTTCGTTAATTTTTGAAATAGGAAGAAACCAATTTCCTGAAAATTGAATTTTGATATCATCAATTGTATAGGGAGTGAAACCAGTTTTAGCCAAATTAATTTTGAAGTTCTCTTCAATAGATTCGTTATTTTTAGTTGGCTCTTTCGGATGATCTAGAGTTACAGAGCTCACATTTCCATCTTCATCAGTGGCAGTTAATTCAAAACCATTTTCATTTTCAGATAATAATAAAGTAGCACTAATTTTTCTTACAGCACTATCTTCTCGCTCCACAATTTTAATGAAAGCTGCATCGTTATTGCGATAAATAAATGTACCGTCTTTAATTTCTTTCAATACATTTGGATAAACCAAACCATTTTCGGCACGGTTTACATATATCCCGTCGGCTTCGTTATTTTCATTAATGAAACATAAACCATCACCATTATTCAATAAATTTCCGTTTTCAATTTCATAAGAATTGCCAATAGTTTGAATTAATTTTCCGATGTATTGTCCTTTCGATTTTGGGCTTTCCCAGGAACCGATAGATTGGTGTCTTTCGTTTACAAAATAATCGGTGTAGCCACGATTGAAACTTTTATCTAAGGAAGAATCAAATGTGAAAGTGCAATTTCCAGAGGATGCTTTGGTATATTTATCGCTATTTACTTCTAAAAAACTATCTAATTTTTGTCTTAAATAAGAAACGTTATTTTTCACATAAACAATATCTTTAAGACGACCTTCAATTTTGAAAGAACAAATTCCGGCTTCGATTAAATTCGGAATTTGATCGGAAACATCAAAATCTTTTATCGAAAGTAGGTGGCTATTTTTTATTAAAGTATCGCCATTTCCATCTATCAAATTATAAGGCAAACGGCAATTTTGTGCGCACGAACCTCTGTTGGCTGATCGTTCGCCATTGGCAACACTCATATAACAATTTCCGCTAAAGGATACACATAACGCACCTGTCACGAAAAATTCTAATTCTACATCACTTGCTTCACTAATTTCTTTTATTTGATGCAAATTAAGTTCACGAGCCAAAACAACACGCTTCATTCCCGCATCTTTTAAGAATTTAATTTTTTTTGGATCTCTATTGTTGGCCTGTGTACTTGCGTGTAAAATAATAGGTGGCAAATCCATTTCTAGAATCGCCATATCTTGGATGATAAGCGCATCGACACCTATAGCATATAAATCCCATATCATTTTGCGACATGTTTCAAGTTCGTTATCGTACAAAATGGTATTAATAACTACAAAAACTTGGGCATAAAATAAATGAGCATATTTTACTAATTCAGCTACATCTTCAATTGAATTGGTAGCGTTAGATCGTGCTCCAAATTGCGGAGCACCTATGTAAACCGCATCAGCGCCACTATTAATAGCTGCAATTCCTTGGATCAAATCTTTAGCTGGTGCTAATATTTCTATTTTCTTTTTCATCTTTCGGTAATTTCCTAATAGTAAGTTTGTGTTTTACTATTAAAAAGTGAGCAAAGTTCTTATATTTTATTGGAGATTTCTAATTGTTAATTAGATTTTTTAGAATTAAAAAAACAAACCTCAAATAATTTATATTAAATGAGGTTGGATTATAGTTTTAATTATAGTGGTATCTGCATGAAACGATTATTAACTCCTCCTCTTGAATGGTATAAACCAATCGATGTTCTCCGTCAATTCGTCTAGACAAATAGCCTTGAAGTGCATGTTTTAAAGGTTCAGGATTTCCTATGCCTTCCAAAGGATTTCTTATAGCTGCTTTTATTAAATCATTGATTCGTTTCAGTTTTGTTTTATCCGTTTTTTGCCAATAAAGATAATCCTCCCATGCCTGAGAATGCCAAGATAGTTTCATTCTTCAATTAATTCTTTAGCGAATGTTTTTTTATTTTTTACCTCCTCCACGGCTTTCAGAAGAATCTCTCTATTTTTTCCAGATAATAAATAATTTGTTTCGGTTAAAGAATTATACTCTTCTTGTGATATCACTACTAAATTCTTATTATTTTTTCTAGTCACGAGCACTTCTTCCATGTCATCAGTAACACTATCTAACCATTTTTTTAGGTTTAAACGTAAATCAGAATAATTAATTACTTTCATAAGAATGATTTTATTAAACAAATATATAAAAAAATAACGTAATTAAGTACTTAATTATGTTATTTTGATGTGTATTAATGAATGGAATGTTCATTTTAGTATCTAATTTTATAGAAGCTTATCTTTTTATATATAATCTTTTAAGGAATTAATTAAGAAGTACCCTATTACTTTGTTTTTATTTAAGTTTACTACAATTACAATATAATTATTCTCATTTTCGGAATTAAGTAAAATGTGTTCAAAATTGTCATTAATGTCTTTATAAATCTTATAAATTAATTCACTTTCATTTGTTTTTTTAGATAATATTAGTGCTCTTTTTAATTCATTAACAAATGGCCAAATGTTAAACATACTTTCTTTAGCGGTTATATCCAACATTTTACCAGTTATTGTAGATTGATATTTTTCTTCAGAAAGCTTTTTGGGAGCCTTCTTGTTTTTCAATTTTATATAAATTGCAACAACAAGAATAATTAGTACTACTATGTACAAAGAAAGAAAATGCAAATGAATAAGTTTATCTATAGTCATGTTAGTGTAAATATAGTTAAATAATATTAATTTTTATCCATTTTCTCCCTCATTTTCTTTGTCTAAATATTCTTGAACAATATTTATGGCATTGGTAACTACATCGCTAAGGGCAGTTATGAAACTTCCATCTTCGGCATTGTCAATAGCATGTTTTATAGCTTCTACTTCTTTAGAAATAATTTCGTGGGTTACATTTCTTCCTGAAGCCGCAATACCTTCAAGTATTATTCCGATGATTTCTACTTCGGTTCTGCCACGTAGGTATTTTTCTTGACGGATTATAATGTGGTCAAACATTCTTGCTGCAATGGTAGCACATTCTTTAATATCTTCATCACGTCGGTCACCGACTCCTGCAATAATACCTATTTTTTTGATGGCATCAACGCTACTTAAATAATCTTCAACACCCTTATAACCAGAAGGATTGTGTGCAAAATCAATCAAAACTTTGAATTTTTTAAATTCAAATAAGTTCATTCTTCCTGGTGTTTGTGCAGCACTAGGAATAAAAGTTTTTAGTGAGAGACTAATATCTTCAGTTTTAAACCCTTGTAAATAGGCCGCAAGAGTTGCTGCTAAAACATTAGCAATCATGAATTTTGCTTTTCCGCCCATTGTTAAAGGAACATGGGTTGCGCGTTCTACGCGAATTTTCCATTCCCCTTTTTTTATGGTAATGTAACCGTTCTCATAAACTGCTACAATTTTACCATCTTTTGCAAACTGAACCATTCTAGGATGGTTTTCATTCATCGCAAAATAGGCAACATTACAATTTAATTCGTTTGCTATTTTTATACATTGGTCGTCTTCGGCATTCAAAATTGCCCATCCATCTTTTTTAATACTTCGAACAACGGTTGCTTTTACACGAGCTAAATCTTCAAGCGTATGGATATCGGATAATCCTAAATGGTCTTCTTGGATGTTAGTTATGATGCCAATATCACAACGACTGAAGCCAAGACCTGCACGGAGAATTCCGCCACGAGCAGTTTCTAAAACAGCAAATTCAACCGTTGGATCTTTCAAAATATATTCGGCAGAAATTGGTCCCGTGGTATCTCCTTTTTCCATCATGTGGTTTTGCACATAAATTCCATCGGATGTTGTGAAACCAACTTTTAGTCCATTGTTTTTTACAATATGAGCAATCAATCGGGTGGTGGTAGTCTTTCCGTTGGTTCCAGTTACGGCAATAATAGGAATTCTACTTGGTTTCCCTGGTGGGTAAAGCATATCAATAACTGGTGCAGCAACATTTCTAGGCAATCCTTCAGACGGTGCTAAGTGCATACGAAAACCTGGTGCAGCATTAACTTCTAGTATACAGCCGCCATTTTCTTTAAGTGGTTGGGTTAAGTTTTCCGCCATAATATCTACGCCACAAATATCTAACCCGATAACACGAGAAATACGTTCACAAAGGAAAATATTTTCTGGATGCATCCTATCAGTAACATCTATTGAAGTTCCACCTGTGCTTAAATTGGCAGTAGATTTTAAATAAACTACTTCGTCTTTTTTTGGAACAGTTTCAAGGTTATAGCCTAATTTTTCTAATAAGTCGGTGGTATCTCTGTCTACATCAATTTGAGTTAATACATTTTCATGTCCATAGCCACGTTTGGGATCTTTATTAGTTTCGTCTATTAATTCTTGGATAGTATATTTTCCGTCTCCTTTTACATGCGCGGGTTCTCTTTTGGCTGCAGCAACTAATTTGTTATCAATTATTAAAACTCTGAAGTCATAACCTGTGATGAACTTTTCAACAATTACACGGTTACTGTATTTTTTGGCGTATGCCAAACCTTCAACAGCATCTTCCCATTTTTTCACATTGATAGAAGCGCCTTTACCGTGGTTTCCATCTAAAGGTTTCAATACAATAGGATAGCCAATTTTAGTTATAACTGCTTCTAAATCTTCTTCATCTACGCAAATGCCACCACTTGCTACTGGAATAGAAGCTGCATCAAGCATTTTTTTAGTTTGTTCTTTATTACAAGCTATGTCTACCGCAATACTACTGGTTTTACAAGTTATGGTTGCCTGAAAACGCATTTGGTTTATTCCATATCCTAATTGAACGAGGGAGTTTGTTCCTAAACGAATCCATGGAATATCTCTTGAAACGGCTTCTTCTACAATACTTCCTGTGGAAGGTCCTAGGCGCACACGTTCTCTAATTTCACGCATTTGTTGAATATCACCTTCTACATCATAATCCGTTCCTGCTATTAATGCTTCGGCAATTCTTACGGAAGATTCGGCTGCAAAAATCCCAACATTTTCTTCGGTGTAACTAAATACTACATTATAGACTCCTGGAGTTTTGGTTTCACGGGTTCTTCCAAATCCAGTTTCCATTCCGGCAAGAGATTGAATTTCAAGTGCAATATGTTCAATAACATGACCCATCCAAGTGCCTTTATCAACTCGAGAAAAGAATCCGCCACGGCAACCTTCAGAGCATCGGTGCTCTATCATTGTAGGAAATGTAGCTTCAATTCGTTCCCTAAAACCTTCAATTTTGTTGGTTGGTCGTTCTTCCATATCTTCTAAATCCAAACGCATTTGAATTAGTTTTTTTCTTTGAACACTCCAAATATTTGGTCCTCGTAGGGCTTGAATTTTATCAATTTTCATAGGGGTTTCTTATAGTATTAATTGTATTGCAATGTATTTGTTAAAAATAAATAAATATTTGTAACTCTATGCTATAATTTGGGATAAATGTTTTTATTCTTTTGGAATTTATTTTTGTTATAAAATAATAAACGACAAATAGTACAGGAAAAATGGTAGGTAGTTAAGAAATCTATCCTTTATTATAATAAATTAAAAACAATATCCTTGCTGCATACCCCCGATTGCAGTGAAAATCCTTTTCCTACCTGTCAGGTTTTAAAACCTGACAGGTAGGAAAAGATTGTAACGGAAAGCGGGAAAATGGTTAACAAGTAGTCAATAAGTTTCGGTTCTAAAGCTAAAAATCGTTTGGTCAATATTTTGAATTGGTTATTTTTGTGTTATGAAAATACAAGGAAAATTAATTATAATAGGTGGGGCTGTAGATAAAGGCAGTTTTACTGAAACCAATTTAGATAGAGATGCTCCAAAGAATTTAAATTTCTTTGAAGAAGGTATTTTAAAGAGAGTAATAAATGAGTCGAAAAATAAAGAATTATCACGAATAGAAATCATTACTACTGCATCTAAAATTCCTTTGGAAATTGGTCCGGAATACATAAAAGCACTAGGATATTTGAATGCCCATAATACGGATGTTATAAATATTGAGAGACGGGAGCAAGCCTCGGATCCAGAAATTTTGGAACGTTTGCGAAATGCTGATGTTGTAATGTTTACGGGAGGAGATCAATTGCGTTTGACTTCTATTCTTGGAGGAACACTTTTTCATGATATTCTATTGGATAAGTATAGAAATGAGAATTTTATTTATGCAGGAACTTCAGCGGGTGCTGCTGCAGCATCCAATAATATGATTTATCAAGGGAGTAGTAGTGAATCTTTGTTGAAAGGCGAAGTGAAAATTACCTCTGGTCTTGGATTAATTGATGACGTAATTATTGACACGCATTTTGTACAACGAGGCCGAATTGGTCGTTTGTTTCAAACCGTTGTTGGCAACCCGAAAGTATTAGGAATTGGTCTTGGAGAAGATACTGGATTATTGATTACAAATGGAAGACAAATGGAAGCGATAGGTTCTGGACTTGTGATTTTGGTGGATGGTCGAGAGATTAAAGATACTAATTTAACTCAAATTGAAATGGGGCAACCTATTTCTATAAGCCATTTGGTTACGCATGTATTGAGCAAATACGATACATTTGATTTGGATACTCTTAAAATGACAATTAAATCTTCGCAATACGTTTAGTTGGTTTTGGGTCATAGGTTCAGGGTCTAAGGTCTAAGGTTTTGGGTTCAAGGTCAAAGGTCTGAGGTTGTAATACTAAATACTAAATACTAAATTTTCTCCAATTACCCATCACCTAATACCCAATACCCAATACCCAATACCTAATACCCCATACCCAATACCCAATACCCTCAACCCAACCCCCAATACCCATTAAAAAAATGAAAATAATAATACACGGTGGTTTTTTCTCGGAATCTTCAACCAATCACGAAACTAAAGTTGCTAAACAAGAAGCATTATTGCGGATTGTAAAGTATTCGTATGCGTATTTAAAAACGCATTCGGCACTAGAAACTGTGGTTTATGCTGTTTCTTTATTGGAAGATGATGAATTGTTTAATGCTGGAATTGGTTCGCAAATTCAGAGCGACGGGAAAATACGAATGAGCGCTTCTCTAATGGATGGTACTACCGAAAAGTTTAGTGGAGTGATTAATATTGAAGAAGTCAAAAACCCAATTCAAGTTGCTTTGGAATTAATGAAAGTCGACGATAGAGTTTTGGGCGGAAGTGGCGCCACTAATTTTGCTAGACAACACGGTTTTGAAAAATTTTCTACCGAAATTCCCCAACGCAGAGCAGAATACGAAGCAAAATTAGTAGCAAGCGGAATGGGAACTGTTGGTTGTGTGGCTTTGGATGCAGATGGCAAACTTGCTGCAGCTACTTCAACTGGAGGAAAAGGATTTGAAATCCCTGGAAGAATTTCCGATAGTGCTACTGTTGCCGGAAATTATGTAAATGCTTTTTGTGGAGTAAGTTTGACTGGAGTGGGTGAGGACATTGTAAGCAATGCCACGGCAGCCAAAATTGTAACACGGGTTACGGATGGATTTACATTAGAAAAAGCATTTGAAAAAACCTTTGCCGAATTAAAACCTTATGATGGTTTTGCAGGCGCTATTGCTATAGATAAAGACGGAAACCTATTTCACCAAGATTCGCATCCACGCATGGTTTTTGCGAGTTTTGATGGAGAGAAGGAAGAGGTTTTTTAATAGAATATTCTCCTTTTTTTGGACGGTTGTAAGAAGGTAGGGGAGGTTATTCCATCTTTAAAGTAAAACACTTCGCAATTTTCAGATACAAAAAAATCCCAATCGAAAGATTGGGATTTTTTATAAGTAAGTAAGTTAAACTGGTTGTACAAACGTTTTTTATTTCACTTTATTCACAACAGCTTTAAAAGCTTCTGGGTGATTCATTGCTAAATCTGCAAGAACTTTACGGTTCAATTCGATACCGTTAGCTTTTACTTTACCCATGAATTGAGAGTAACTTAATCCTTCTAGTCTAGCACCAGCGTTGATACGCATGATCCATAGTGCACGGAAGTTTCTCTTGTTTTGTTTTCTATCGCGATAAGCGTAAACCATCGCTTTTTCAACTGCGTTTTTAGCAACAGTCCAAACGTTTTTACGACGACCAAAGAAACCTTTGGCTTGCTTCATTATCTTTTTTCTTCTTGCTCTTTTAGCAACTGAATTTACTGATCTTGGCATAATTTTCTTGTTTTTTTGTAGCAGG
>CANGWK010000017.1 GCA_947457615.1 Flavobacteriaceae bacterium | reverse complement strand
TTAACCAATACAGTTCAAACGGTAGTTTATACAGTAACACCAACATCTGGAGCTGCAGGAGCGTGTGTTGGAGCTACGTTTACTATTACGGTAACTATAAATCCAAGACCTGAAATTCCAAATCAAACAGCAACTATTTGTAGTGGAGCTGCATTTACAACTACATTAACCAATGGAAACCCATCGGCAACTACTATAGTTCCAGCTAGCACAACGTATACTTGGACTGTTGTAACCAATGCTAATGTATCTGGACAAAGTAATCAAACAGTTGCCCAAAGCACAATTAGTCAAACCTTAACAAATTTAACTAATACCGTTCAAACAGTAGTTTATACTGTAACACCAACTTCTGGTGCTGCAGGAACTTGTGTTGGAACAACGTTTACAGTAACAGTAACGGTTAATCCAAAACCAGAAATACCAGCACAAACGGCTACTATTTGTAGTGCAACTGCTTTTACGACGAGTCCAGTTAATAATATCACAGGTGCAAGCAGTATAGCAGGAAATGCATTGAATTTTGATGGGACAAATGATTATGTTGATTGCGGAACAAATTCCAGTTTAAATATTACAAGTTCTATGACAATAGAATTATGGATAAAACCAACTCAGAATATGGGTAATGGTAAATGGGATAGATTAGTTCATAGGAATTATGGAACTGGGTACTTTTTCGGAGGAAAATTTGGAGCTACAAATGCACTAGCAGTGGTATTAGGAGGTGATTTAAATGCTGCTGTTACTCCTGATAATACAGTTACAGTTGGAGTTTGGCAACATGTTGCATTTGTATTTGATGATGCTGCCAATACCGTTAAAATTTATAAAAACGGAGACCTTATAACAACTTCAACTTGGACAGGCACAATTGCTGGAGGGACGAATAATTTAACCCTAAGTCAATCATCTGAGGCATACAATGGAAGTATGGATGAAGTTCGTATATGGAATATAGCCCGTTTACAAACGGACATACAAAACAATATGAACTCTTCTTTAACAGGTTCAGAATCAGGATTGAAAGCGTATTATAAATTCAATCAAGGAACGGCTGCAGGAACAAATACAGGGGTAACCACTTTAACTGACGCAACATCTAACGCTAATAACGGAACACTTACTAATTTTGCACTTACAGGAACAACCTCTAACTGGGTTGATGGAACTACTTCGACTTCTACTAATACTATAGTTCCAGCAAATACAACCTATACATGGACCGTTGCAGCAAACGCAAATGTTACCGGACAAAGCAATCAAACAACACCACAAAGTAATATTAGCCAAACGCTAACCAATTTAACTAATGTCGCACAGAATGTTGTTTACACAGTAACACCAACTTCTGGGGACGCAGGAAATTGTGTCGGAGTTGCCTTTACTATTACAGTAACAGTAAATCCAAAACCATTTGTAAGCACACAAACCACATCTACATGTAGCGCAAGCGCCTTTACGGTTACTCCGGTAAATGCAGTAACTAGTAATATTGTTCCAACAGGAACAACTTATGCTTGGAGCGCACCTGTAGTTACAGGTGGAATGACAGGAGGAGTTTCTGCTTCCGGGTCAAGTACAATTACCGGGACCTTAATTAATCCTACTAATGTTGTTCAAACAGCTACGTATACGGTAACTCCAACATCAGGATCTGCAGGAAATTGTGTGGGACAAACCTTTACGGTTACAGTATCTATTAATCCAAAACCATTTGTAACTCCAAGAACGGAGACTATTTGCAGTGGCGGATCATTTAGTACTTCTTTAACAGATGGAGTTCCAAGTGCGACTACTATAGTTCCAGCAGGAACTACTTACACATGGTCGGCACCATCAGTTACGGGTGGAATTACAGGCGGTGCACTAGGAACTTCACAAAGCACTATTTTTGGTACACTTACTAATCCGACAAATATTCCTCAAACAGCTACGTATACAGTTACTCCAACTTCAGGAACAACAGGAGCATGTGTTGGAGCTGCTTTTACAGTAACGGTAACGGTAAATCCGAAACCAGTTATTCCAAATCAAACGGCAACTATTTGTAGCGCAACGGCATTTACAACAAGTCCTGCTAATAGTGGTGCAACAATAGTTCCAGCAAATACAACGTATACTTGGACCGTAGTTGACAATACTAATGTTACAGGTGATACTAGTCAAGCAACTTCACAAACTAATATCAGTCAAACACTAACGAACTTAACTAATGTTGCACAAACGGTTGTTTATACAGTAACTCCGGTATCAGGAGCTGCAGGAACTTGTCCAGGGGCATCGTTTACTATTACGGTAACAGTAAATCCAAAACCAACGGTTGCAAATGAAACCACATCTGTATGTAGTTTGAGTACGTTTACAGTAATCCCAACAACTGGAGGAGTTAATAATAATATTATTGCTGCAGGAACTACTTATTCTTGGCCAGTTCCAGTTGTAACGGGTGGAATGACAGGAGGTGCTATAGGCACAGCTCAATCTTCAATATCGGGTACATTAACCAATATTACTAATATAGTACAAACGGCCACGTATACGGTTACTCCAACTTCAGGTGCATGTCCGGGTGCTACTTTCACGGTAGTGGTAACAGTAAATCCAACCCCAGTTATACCAGCTCAAACGGCAACAATTTGCAGTAGTAATGCCTTTACTACAAGTCCTATCAATGCGGCTCCAACCACTATTATTCCAACTGGAACTTCTTATACTTGGACTGTTGCAACAAATACAAATGTAACGGGACAAAGCAATCAAACTAGTGCTCAAAGTAGTATTAGCCAAACGCTTACTAATTTAACTAATATTGCACAAAATGTAGTTTATACCGTAACTCCAACATCTGGAGCCACCGGAAACTGTGTTGGAGCAACTTTTACCATTACGGTAACGGTAAATCCAAAACCGTATGTGAGTACCCAAACGATATCTACCTGTAGTGGTACTGCTTTCCCAGCGATAACACCTGCTAATGGAACTGCTAATAACCATATAGTTCCATCGGGAACGACTTATGCTTGGAGTGCACCTGTAGTTACTGGTGGATTGACAGGTGGGGCTTTAGCAACGGGACAGACTACAATTAACGGAACATTAACCAATCCAACAAATATAGTTCAAACGGCTACCTATACAGTAACTCCAACATCTGGGTCTGCTGGAAATTGCGTTGGCGAAACATTTACAGTAATAGTATCTATTAATCCAAAACCATTTGTTACTCCAAGAACGGAGACTATATGTAGTGGAGGTTCATTCAGTACTGCATTAACTAATGCAATACCAGATGCTACAACCATAGTTCCTTTGAACACAACTTATTCTTGGAGTGCACCATCGGTAACTGGAGGAATTACAGGCGGTGCACTAGGAACTTCACAAAGCACTATTTTTGGTACACTTACTAATCCGACAAATATTCCACAAACGGCTACATATACTGTTACGCCTACTTCAGGAACAACAGGAAATTGTGTTGGAGCAACCTTTACGGTAACAGTTACAGTAAATCCTAAACCAGTTATTTTTGACCGAGTAGCCACAATTTGTAGCGCTACCGCATTTACTATAGCGCCTATAAATTCTAATCCGTCTGCAACTACAATTGTTCCGGCGAATACAACTTATACATGGACAGTAGCAACCAATGGCAATGTAACAGGACAAAGTAACCAAGCAGCAGCTCAAACAAATATTAGTCAAACACTAACGAATTTAACCAATACTGTTCAAACAGTGGTTTATACAGTGACACCAGTATCGGGAGCTGCAGGAACTTGTCCAGGAGCAACGTTTTCTGTTACAGTAACAGTAAATCCTAGACCTGAAATTCCGAATCAAACTGCTGTAATTTGTAGTTTTGATACTTTTACGACTGTATTAACTAATGGAAACCCATTGGCTACTACAATAGTTCCGCTCAACACAACTTACACTTGGTCTTCTCCAGTAGTTACAGGAGGGGTTACAGGAGGTGTTTTAGGAACTTCGCAAACAACTGTTTTCGGAACACTTACTAACCCAACTAATGTAGTTCAAACAGCAACCTATACAGTAACGCCAACATCTGGTGCTGCAGGTTCTTGCGTTGGATTATCTTTCACAGTTATTGTTGATGTAAATCCAAGGCCTGTTATTTTTGCACAAACTCAAACTATTTGTAGTGGCACCGCTTTCACAAAATCACCAGTAAATTTAAATCCATCTGCAACTACAATAGTTCCTGTAAATACTACTTATACATGGACTGTTGCAACTAATGCAAATGTTACAGGTCAAAGTAATCAAACGGTTGGTCAAGCGATTATTTCGGAAACCTTAACTAATATAACCAATAGCGTTCAAACTGTAGTTTATACGGTAACACCAAAATCTGGTGCTGCAGGAAGTTGTGTGGGTGCTGCATTTACGGTTACTATAACTGTAAACCCAACACCAGTAATTCCGAATCAAACCGTTGTTATTTGTAGTAACGATTCATTTGATAAAATATTAACCAACGGAAATCCTACTGCAGCAACAATAATTCCAATAAATACAACGTATACTTGGAGTGCTCCAATAGTTACAGGAGGTGTTACAGGCGGTTTAGCGGGAACTTCACAAAATAGTATCTTTGGAACATTATCAAATCCAACGGTGCTTGTTCAAACGGCTACCTATACTGTAACAGCAACTTCAGGAGCTGCAGGAAGTTGTGTTGCAAATCCTTTTGATGTAGTGGTTACAGTGAATGCGTTACCTGTACTTACATTGGGTACTATTTTGCCAGTAAATACAATGGATGTTCAATTCTTAATTCCATATACTACTAATTTTACACTTACTAATTTCACTTTAGTAACAAATAATTCTAGTGCGTTACCATCGTTTGAGGCAATAAATAATGATGCTATAACGACGACTCCATTAGTAATTCCTTTACCAGCATCTAATACACCAGGCAGTTATAATTTTGATTTAATAGTTACTGATAGCAATGGTTGTATTTCGTTGCCAAATAATGCTACTTTACAAATTAATTTAGTAAGAGTAATAGGCGAAAACGGTCAGCCAATAGTAGTTGCCTCAAAAGCAACCAATAGATATGGTGCTAAAGGGTCTGGATTTGGAAGAACAGTTAACGGACAAATTATTTCAGCACCAAACGTAACTAGAATAGCAATATCAGAAGCGATATTAATTACACAAACTAGTGCATCGGTAAGTGTAACCATTCCAAATGTATTTGGAGGACAAGTTACTTCTAGAGGTATTTGTTGGAGTACTTCTATTAGTCCAACGACAGCAAATAATTCGGTAATTGATTCATTAAATTCAGGAGATTACACTTCTGCATTATCAGGTCTTACAGGAGGAACTACTTATTATGTTCGTGCTTTTATTACTAATAATTTAGGAACAGTTTATAGTAGACAAATACGTTTTACAACATTACCAGTTGCTCCAACAATTACAACAACTGCTATAAGTTCTAAAACTGCTACTTCAGCTAGTTCTGGAGGAACTGTTACTACCTCTGGTGGCGCTGCAATAACCGCTCAGGGCGTTTGTTGGAGTACTACATCAGGACCAACTACTTCGGATAATAAAACAACAAATGGAACATCTTCCCCATTTACAGCAAGTATTACTGGATTAACTTATGCAACAACTTATTTTGTTAGAGCGTATGCAACGAATAGTGTGGGAACCTCTTATGGAAGTGAGTTTAGTTTTACAACATTAGCAATTGCGCCGACAGTAACTACAACTGCAATTTCAAATACAACAGCAACAACTGCTAGTTCTGGAGGAACAGTTACTGCTACTGGTGGAGCAGCAATAACGGCACAAGGAGTTTGTTGGAGTACTGCATCTAATCCTACAACTACTAATTCTAAAACTACCGACGGCATAACAACTCCATTTACAAGTAGCCTAACTGGATTAACTTATGCTACTACTTATTTTGTTAGAGCGTATGCTACAAATAGTATCGGAACTTCTTACGGAAATGAAATTAGCTTTACAACATTAGCTGTGGCACCAACGGTTACTACAACTGCAATATCTTCTCTAACGGGAACCACTGCCAATTCTGGAGGAACAGTAACTGCTACAGGCGGAGCAGCAATAACAGCACAAGGAGTTTGTTGGAGAACTACATCAGGGCCAACAATTTCTAATTCTATAACCACCAACGGGACCACTTCTCCGTTTACAAGTAGTATTACAGGATTGACAAATGCAACGACTTATTTTGTTAGAGCGTATGCAACAAATAGTACAGGAACTTCTTACGGAAATGAAATTAGTTTCACAACATTGTCTGCACCAACGGTTACTACAACTGCAATATCTTCTATAACGGGAACCACTGCTAATTCTGGAGGAACTGTTACAGCAACAGGTGGAGCAGCAATAACCGCTCAAGGAGTTTGTTGGGGAACCACAACTGGACCAACAACAGCTAATTCCAAAACGACTAACGGAACAACTTCTCCATTCACAAGTAGCATTACAGGATTGATAGATGGAACTACTTACTATGTTAGAGCGTATGCAACTAATAGTGTAGGAACTACTTATGGAAATGAAATTAGTTTTACCGCAACTGCTCCTGTTTTTGTTACAACTGGATTGAAACTTCATTTTGACGCAAGTAATACTTCAAGTTATCCTGGTTCTGGGAATACTTTGACAGATTTAAGTGGGAATGGGAATAATGGTACTTTAATAAATGGTACTACATATAGTAGTAGTAATAGTGGTACTATGGTATTTGATGGAATTGATGACAGAATACAAACAAATTTCAATCCGACTTTTACAGACTTTACGGTATGTGTTTGGTTTAAAGACAACGGCTCTTCTAATTACGGTCGTTTAGTCGATAATAATTATATCAATGGTTTTTGGATAGGAAAAAATGGCAATACTCCTAATCAATGGGGTGGTGGAATAAATGAAAGTCCTTTCCCGTTTGGTATCTATTTAACTTTACCAGATGCTCAGTGGCATTTTTTAACTTCAGTTCGTTCAGGCGTAACGCATACCATTTATGGGGATGGTATTACCAATAAAGTATCTAATACAGTTTCTGGAACTGCCCTAAATGGAAATACTTTATCCATAGGTGAATGGAGTGGTGGTGGTACTGGTCAAATATTCAAGGGAAACATACCACAAGTGCTTATCTATGATAAAGCTTTAACTGAAGCCGAAATCATGCAGCTTTTTAATGCTACAAAAGCAAAATATGGATTTTTATCTGCTCCAACAGTTACTACTACAGCAATAACTTCTATAACTGGAACTACTGCAAGTTCTGGAGGTACAGTAACAGCAACAGGTGGTGCTGCAATAACTGCTCAGGGAGTTTGTTGGAGTACAACTACAGCACCAACAATTGCAAATTCTAAAAGTACTGATGGAACAACAACTCCGTTTACAAGTAGCATAACGGGATTGTCTGGTGGAACTACTTATTATGTGAGAGCTTATGCAACCAATAGTGCAGGAACTTCTTATGGAAATGAGATTAGTTTTACGACAGTGGCTTACACTACTGCATTATTAATTCCTAAAGGAACTTATACTGCTATAACAACATCAGGAAATTTCCCTTTTAATCCGGCTTTAGGCGGAGGACAAGTTGGCTTCACAGGAGAAACTACTTATGGCAACAATGCTGCTTGGGGTCCTCAACAACTTTTTGACAACGCCAGATCTCAAATGGATTGGTGTAGTAGCGGAGCAAGTCAATTTGGGCAATTTGTTTTTCCAAGAAGTGTTACTGTAAGAAATATTTTTATGGTTCCAAGGGAACAAGGAACGGGTGGATTTCCAACTTCTGCAACTTTAATAGTTGATGGAGTTACAATTGGGACCTACTCACAAACTACGATATCTCAAAGTGATGGTTTAGGAATTAATTATTCAGGAACAGGATTTAAAATTCAACCTAATATTTCAGGAACAACATGGAAATTAGTGTTTACTTCTACAACATATATTGGAGAATTAGAGTTTTGGGGAGATTAAAATAATAATAAAACAACAATAAATAATAAATAAAAATAAAGTTCAATAATAAAATAAATAATTAAATTATGAAAAGCACATTTTTATCACTAGCAACAATTTTTCTAATGCTTTGTATAGGTTCGAATAAAGCATCCGCGCAAGCGCTATTAAAAGTTGGATCAAATTTAAACAATATCCAATCGAAAGCAGTTTTGGAAATTGAAAGCACTACCAAAGGATTTTTGCCTCCTAGAATGACCAATACGCAATTAACTGCGATTGGAAATGTAGAAGGAATGATTGTTTGGTGTACCGATTGTACTTCTACATCGGGTTCTAAATTAATGATTAATGACGGTACTGCATGGGTAGGGTTGTTAGGATATAAATTAGCAAACGGAAAACTACTAATTGGTAATAGTTCTGGCGTTGCAGAAGAGAGTTCAGCATCTGGAACTGGAAGTATATTAATGTCTAATTCCCCAACATTGGTTACACCAAATCTTGGCACTCCCTCAGCTGGAATTGCAACTAATATAACTGGATTGCCATTAACTACAGGAGTTACGGGTATTTTACCTATTGCTAATGGTGGAACCGGATCTTCTTCTCAAAATTTTGTGGATTTATCATCGACACAATCTGTTGGGGGTGCCAAAACATTTAGTGCTGCTTTAACTGCCAATTCATTTGTGAAAACGGGAGGAACATCAAGTCAATTTTTAATGGCAAATGGAACCGTTTCAAGCGGAACCCCATTATTAACTGATGCCGATGATGAAATTACAGCAACTGCTGGACAAACGAGTTTTACGTTAACTCAAACTCCTAGTAGTTATACAAAGGTCAAAATGTACATCAATGGAATAAGAATTAGTAAAACTGCCTATACAATTAGTGGAACTACCTTAACTTATGTTCCTGCAAACAATGAAAGTTATACTATTTCTGTAAGTGATAGGGTTCAATTTGAATATGCTTATTAATTAAATTGTAGTTGTTTTGCACAAAAAAACATCTGCAATTTAATTAATGTCTAAACTATTTAATTAAGACAATTTGTATTCTACTTATAATTAGAATATTTAGATTTTTGGAGATGTAAATTGTAATAATTAGTATAATATGGAAATTAGTTTTGCATATAAAAGGAATAATGAATAAAAAAATACAATATAAATGAGAATATCATACTTTAAATATAATGAAATTAATGCGTTTTTAAAACGGTTAATTTTGGTAGTTTTTGTTTTTTTTGGCACTTTAGAAAGTTACTCTCAATTGAGTGATTTGCATTATTTACCGCCATTAAAACAAGCAACTAGTGGTGGTGCCTTTGACAACCAAAAAATATATATTTCGACACCAGTAACTACTGGATTTACAGTAAATGTATACAAAGGTACTTCAACTTCATTGTTTACAACTTTTACAGTGTCAAATGCTTCACCATATACATATACTTTAACATCTGGAGGTGATAATGATATTACTTTATTAACTGCAGCGAATTGCGGGAGTGTACAAAGTAATTCAGGATTACGATTTGAATCTCCGAGTGGTCAAAAATTCTATGTCAATTGGAGGGGAAAATCTGCTTCCCAAGCTTCTTCACTAACTTCAAAAGGTCGTGCTGCTTTAGGGACAGCTTTTAAATGGGGAGGTATTCCAAATAAGGGACTTAATACCACATTACTAAATTCATGCCTTGGAATTATGGCGACTGAAGATAATACTAATGTTACTATTTTTGGATATGATACAGGTTGTACATTCAGGTTAGGGTCAAATGCGTCAGGAATAACTAGCGATGTAATTACTATTAGCTTAAATAAAGGCCAAACGTATGTTTTGGAAGCAATTGTAAATGGAGCTTCAACAGCGCCAAATAGAGAAGGATGGCTGGGTGCGTCAATTACTTCTGATAAAAACATTGCGGTGAGTTTTGGTGAATTACTTTTTCAACCAGACGCATTAGATGGACAAGATGCGGGTATGGATCAAATTATTCCTGAAAATACTCTTGGAAGACAATATGTGTTTGTTAGAGGAAATGGTCCAGATGCACAAGAGTTTCCAGTTGTAGTTGCAACACAAAATAGTACCAAGATATATGTAAATGGAGGTACAACAGCTATTGCAACTATTAATAACGGAGACTATTTTGCAATTCCATCAACCTATTTTTCAGCTTCTGGCGGGGGTAATGCAGGTGCTAATATGTTAGTAACAACTTCAAAAGAGGTGTATGCTTTTCAGTCAGTTTCAGGAGCAAATAATACAAGTAATAATACTCAAGATATTAATTTTATAGCACCAGTCAATTGTTTACTTAGTAATACAGTTAATAATATTCCAAGTATTACAGATATGGCAGGCACAACAATAGTTGGAGGTGTAACAATTATAGCTTCAACTGCCATACCAAACGCAAGTATAACAGTAAAACAAGGAGCAAATACTGTTTCTACAAGTACAATTTCTGCTGCTCAAAAACCAGTTGCAGGAACTACGGAATGGAAAACATTCTACCTTTCAGGTTTAACAGGAAATGTTTCTGTATCCGCTACTGGTCCTATTGCGGTTGGTTTTTTTGGTTATAGTGGCGCAGCCGGAGCTTCGGGTTATTTTTCTGGTTTTGAAACTATTCCAACTATTCAAGTTCAGTATTTAGTGGGAGACGGATGTTTGCCAAGTACTATATTATCAGCGACTTCAGGCTATACTTCTTATGCATGGTACAATAGTGGTGTTTTAGTTCCAGGTATAACTTCTAATACTTATACTCCTGAAGCTGCAGGGAATTATACCGTAAAAGTTACACAAGGATCTTGTGTTTACGAGTCCGCAACGCAATCTGTTTATGACTGTAATCCAGAGATTATTGTTAAAACCGTTGCAGATAAAAACAACTTGATTTCGGGGGAAACAGTGACTTTTTCTGTTTTTGTGAAGTATTTAGGTGAAAATAATGTAACTAATTTAGTAATTAATAATGCAATTCCTAGTAAATTAACGGTTACAAGTGCTACTGCAACTTATGGTACCGTAACAGGTACAGGGTCAAACCGGGCATGGAACATTGGAACGATGTACAATGGAGAGGAACACATTTTAACAGTAGTTGCTACTGCAAATGCCGTAACTAGTCCCACAACAGAAACATTTACAGTAACTAAAACGCAAACATTAGTGGGAACTGAATCGAATAAAGTATCCGATGATTTTACTGAAAATGTAACAATTTCTCAGTCTTGTACTTCCTCTTTAGCTGGAACAATTTCGGGGAACAGGTCGGTTTGTTCAGGAACAAATAGTACTGTTTTAACTGTAAGTGGCTATTATGCAGACACACTTCAATGGCAAGTTTCATCCGATAATAGCACCTTTACAGATATTACAAATCAAACAGCAGCTACTTTTACAGCCGTTAATTTGAGTGCCATTACCTATTATAGAGTTAAAGTAATTTATGGATCTTGTACAGTTTATTCAACGTCTGTCGCAATGAATATTTACAGTTTGCCGACTCCAACATTTACATCACAACCAGGTGCTACAGCGTGTAGAAACATTGATGTTACTTATACCTCTCAATCAGGACAATCTAATTATGTTTGGACTTTTCCAGGAACATTAGGCGCAGATTATTCTATAACATCTGGCGGTACTACTGCCGATAATTCAGTTGTTTTAAAATGGTTAACTACAGGATCTAAAACGGTAACAATCAATTATAGCAATTCAAATAGTTGTACTGCAGTTTTAGCAACTTCATCAACTTTAACCACAGTAAGTCCTACCTCCGTTGCAGGAACAATTAGTGGAGCAGGAGCTATATGCTCTGGAGGAACAAAAGTTTTAACTTTATCAGGAAATACGGGAACGGTTACCAAGTGGCAATCGTCATCGTCTAGTGATTTTTCAACTGCACTTACTGATATTTCCAATACAACGACTAGTTTAACTACTTCTGCATTGTCTTCAACTACTTATTTTAGAGCAATTGTAACCAGCAGCCCTTGTTCGTCAGCAAATTCAAGTGGGGTAGTAGTTACAGTAACTCCAGATAATTCGATGACCTTATCTTCTGCAGCAGGTACTAATTCTCAAACGGTTAATGTCAATTCAAGTATTACAAATATAACCTACAGTACAACTGGTGCAACAGGAGCTACTTTTTCAGATTTACCTACTGATGTTTCAGGAAATTATAATGCAGGAACAGTAACTATTTCTGGTTCTCCAAGTGGTTCTGGAGCTTCTAATTATACTGTTACATTAACAGGAGGTTGTGGGGCAATTAGTGCAACCGGAACCATTACTATTCGAAATAATCCGACTTTAAGTAATTTTAATTCCCAATCTAAATATTTTCATGATCGCTCGTACACTTTAATTCCACCAACTAGTGATAGTCCTGGTACTTTTTCTTACACAAGTAGTAATACAGCAGTTGCAACAATAACTGGAAGGACTATTACTTTTATTAGTCCAGGAACAACAACAATTACTGCAACACAAGCGTCTGGTGGAGGATACCAAAGTGCTTCAATTGATGCAACTTTAACAATAATTGGAGTAACAATAGCAACTAGAAGTGGAGCCGTTTCATCGACTAATTTAAATTATATAAATAGAACGGGTGGTTTATCTAAAAAGCGAGGATTGAATAGAAAAGGAGGAATCATAACTGTTTCTACTTCTGCAGAAATAAACCCTCCAACTATAAGTAATATTACAACGGTTTCCGCCACTGCAACTGGATTGATAATAACAGAGGGTGGATCAAGCATCATTGCTCGAGGATTTTGTTGGGGAACTGCAACTAATCCAACCATTGAAAACAGTAAATCAACAGAGACAGGAACAACAGGAAGCGTTACTAGTTCACTTTCTGGATTAACTACTGGAACAACTTATTATGTTAGAACGTATGCAACAAATAGTTCGGGAACGGCATACGGCACTGAAGTGAGTTTTACAACTCTTTAATAAAAATTAATTTAATCACTCAAGCCACATAAAATAAAACCAATTATTTTACACATTGATAAATAGAATAAAAATGAAATATATAAAATCATCACAAATTCTAATTGGATTTATCCTTTTTAGTATTACGACTTCTTCACTTAGGGCTCAAGAAACAAAATCAGAGGAGGAAACGGAAGTTAATAAATGGTCTTTTGAGATAAATTTTGGAAGTAATAGAGCAGTTCGGCCTTTTGGAACTGGATATAATTCTAGTGAAAAAGATTTTTTAAGTTCTCCAAGTTTGAATCATTTTGATTTTGGATTTCGTTATATGTTAAACTCCAAATTTGGTGTGAAAGCAGATTTTGGTTTTGATAATATTGCCAATAAAGATGGGAACGGTTCTTTACCATTTAAATCCATGCAAAGTAGATTTGGAATACAAGGTGTTTTAGATTTAGGAAAGGTATTTGAGTTTAGTACTTTTACTAATACAATAGGATTATTGGGGCACGGAGGGCTTCAATTTTCGCAATTTAAATCCAAAACTGGCATAAATAACCAGGAGGCGGTTACTGCAATTGACGGAGGTTATTTAATAGGAATTACACCTCAAATTAAACTTTCTGAACGAACAATACTTACGTTAGATTTTACCGCGTTATCTAATGTGAGACAAAGTCTTAATTGGGATGGAACTGTAGCTGCCAAAGAAAATAATTTTACTGGATTGATGTATTCCACTTCTCTAGGTTTAACTTTTTATATAGGAAAAAATCAAAATCATTCAGATTGGTTTATACCGAAAATTGTGGTTCCTGTTGATCCAGAAGTTACTAATCGTTTAGATCAAATTGAAGCTCTAATGAATGATACGGATAAGGATGGAGTTGTTGATTATTTGGATGTGCAAAACAATACGCCAAACGGAGTTATAGTGGATACCAAAGGGCGATTTATTGATACAAATGGAAATGGTAATCCAGATGAGTTAGAGCCGAAATTGATTGAGGAAATCAAAGTTCAAAAAATGGCTGAAGCATTAGTACAAGCTGAGAATAATGCATTTAAATCGATGTTAGATAATGGATTAGTAAATGTTTTTTATGATATTAATGAAGTTGAACCAAACCGAGGTTCTACAAATAGCATTTATGGAATTATTTCATTGTTAAAGAAAAACCCAACAGTTAAAGTAAAGCTAGTTGGTCATTCTGACAATAGAGGTAGTGAAAAATTTAATCAAAATCTTTCAGAACGCCGGGTTAAAAAACTATACGATTTATTGGTGTTAAGCGGTATCTCGGAATCCAGACTTAAAATAATTGGTCAAGGAGTAGATAGTTCTATACCTTCAAATTCTAAAACAGCACTTCAACTAGCAAGACGGGTTTCGGTAATGTTAGAAAATTAAATTTAAAATACCTAAAACCTTTCTTTTAAAAGGTTTTTTTATTTTTATTCTAACTTTTTGAATTGGAATCCTAAAAAAACTAGTCCCAAATAATCGATAAAATCTAAATCGATTACTTGGGACTAGTCAATAATGATACTTCCTTTAAGACAAATTTTAATTTATCCTAAAGGAAATAGTAGAAGATTATTTTTTGATTAACCTCTTAACTATAGTTTCATTTGTAGCATGATTAGTGAATTGCACAAAGTAAACTCCGCTAGCTAAATCAGCGATATTTTCAGTTACCGTATTAATCCCCTCAGTAATTGTAAGGTCTTTAGAAGAAACTACAGCGCCATCTATATTATAAATTGATATAGAAACTACTCCATCTTTCCTTGTTGTCAAATCAAGATTGAATTCAGAAGCTGCAGGGTTTGGATAAATACTAATAGTTGTAGCATCTACAAAATTTTCCTTACTTGAAAAAGCACATTCGCTTGTTGCTAAAGTTATTAATTTAACTGCAGAAGATACATTACAAGAGTTTGTAGCTTTGACTGTTAATTTTGTACTAACTACTGAACTGGCCACAGCAGAGAAATCAATTGTAACTGTAGAAGTTCCTTGACCTCCTGTTATTACTGCACCATTAGCTACAGTCCAAGTATAAGTTGCACCAGCTACAGCGTTATTAACTGAGAAACTTTGAGTAGTACATCGTTGAAATGTAGTGGCAGTACCAGTTACGGTTGTTACCGCTGGCATAGTAGTAACTAAAGTGGTAGTTTTAGCCAAAGCACTATCTCCGACACCATTTCTTGAATAAACAACAATAGTCTTTGCGGCTAAAGTGTTTAAATCAGCTGGATATTGTACAGTGAATGTCAAACCATTTGTTACTAAAGTGTTGGTTGAATTACTAGTATTTGATTCAGATTTTACTACTGATCCTACTGGAGCTGTAATGAAATAGCTTGAAGCATTTAATGCTTCTGCGGTCATTGTATAGCTGTAGGTATTTCCTCCGCAAAGTCCAGCAACTTGACCAGAAAGGGTTGCAGGTGTGCCAGGAATAATAGCAGTAATTTTCAATAATTTAGAAGTTGAAGTTGTTGAAGGGACAGCAGTTGCATTATTTGTTACAGAAGTTCCTACACCATTTTGAGATTTACAACCAATTTGTAATACATTAGTACCATTAGGAACATCTAAGAAATTAACAGTAATTACATTTGAATTCCCGCCAGATAATTTATTCATTCCCGTAGGTAATTCCCAAACATAAGAAGAGGCAACTGCAACCGTTGTAGCTGTCAAAGTTAATATTGTTGAGGTTCCTATGTATTTCCCAAAATTAGTAATAGCTGTAGAAGTTACCCCATTAGTCATTTTAATTGCTGCAGGAGCTGCAGGAAGTGCTTTAGTAAGCGCTAATGATTTAGCAGCAGCACTAGAACATCCATTATCATTAACAGATTTTACTGTAATAGATCCTATAGCACCTGCGCCTGCAGCTACATCGTTAAAGTTTACTACAATACTAGTTGTTCCCTGTCCTGAAACAAGATTCACACCTGTTGGTACAGTCCATAAATAAGAAGTAGCACCTGTTACAGCAGTAGTTGAGTAAGTTGCAGTGGTTGATGTTCCTACAAGAACACCTTGAGCAGCTGTACCTGATAATGTCGTTGGAGCTGTAGGTATAGCAACTACATTTACAACCATTGTAACTTTTGGCCCTTCAACACCTCCAATAGTTTGTGACATATAATAGGTTTTAGTACCGATTGTAGATGTTGAAGGCGATGGTATTCCACTTGGAATCAGAGTGTAAGTTGGACTAGCTGTTGTTCCACCTCGTGTGTAACATTTTACTATACTGCCTGGAACAGCATGTACATGCGCTGATAAAGAAGCAGCAGTTGATCCTTTACATAAATTAACAGTAGAAGTGGCTTGTAAATTCACTTCGTCATAAAAATAAAATGCACCAGTAGTTTTGTTAAAGTTTACTGTGAAATTTGAAGCACTAGAAACTGCTATATTGTTGTGATTATTATAAGCTGTTCCTCCAGGAAAACTAGCACTTCCCCAGTTAACAGACCAATCATTACCTTGACGGAATTTTAATTCTCCGACTATTAATGCTAATCCTGATAAGGTATAATTAACCCCATCTGTAGTGGTTAAATTAGTGTCTGAAGACCATCCTCCTGGAGTTGCACTTCCAATCACGCTAATTGTAAGATAATTAAAACTAAACACACCCGTACTTTTATTAAAGGTAATATTATAATCTCCCGCTAATACCGGAATTGAAGCTCCTGCTAATGTAGCTGTTCCTGAAGGAAAAGAATTAGTCCCCCATGAATTAACACTTGGACTATTTTGTTTAAATAAATAATTTCCTGCACTAATTGAATAATTGTTTAAGTAATAATTTACTCCATCAAGAGTTACCAATTCAACGCTTGAGTTAGCAGATGCGGACAAACTGATAACCGGATAACCAGCACTAAAATTAAAAGTTCCTGTATTTTTATTAAAGCTAACACTATAAGTACCAGCCATTACTGCAATGTTGTTACCATTTAATGTGGCTGTTCCAACAGGAAATGTACTAGCTCCCCAATTAATGGTCCAAGATTGATTTTGTCTAAATTTTAAATCTCCAGTAGTTAAAGTAGCTCCTTCAAGAGTATAATTTACACCGTCTGTAGTACTCATTAATGTATCTGTATTCCATCCACCAGCTGTAGCTGATCCGATGATTCCAATTTTAGCAAATACAAAACTGTAAGCTCCAGTAGTCTTATTAAAAGAAATGTCATACGTTCCTGGAGAAACTAACATAGATGCTCCTCCTTGAGTTGCCGTTCCAATCGGAAAATTTGTAGAACCCCAAGTTACAGCAGAGGAATTATTTTTTCTAAACAATAAGTTACCAGCTGTTAAAGCGTAATTATTAAGAGAATAATGAATTCCATCAACTGTGAGCATAGCAGTATCCGAATTTAATCCTGGACCAGCTGTTCCTGAAATACTAATCGCATCAAAGCCTGCTTCAACCGCTGTAAAGCCGAATGCTCTGGTTGAGATATTGAAAGAAACATTATAAATTCCTGCAATTACAGGAATATTACTTCCATTCAAATTGGCAGTTCCAAAGGGAAATGCATTTGCTCCCCAATTGGTTCCCCAATCGGCATTTTGTCTAAATTTTGCTCCACCATTAGAAAAAGTGAAGTTAGACAATGTATAATTTACATTGTCTGTTGTGCTCATCACAACATCGGTCGACCATCCACTAACAGCATCACCTATCATCGAGATGGATTGCGCACTACTATTTAGCGAAAAAAGCAAAATAGCAATGGTAGATAAAAAGAGTTTTTTAATCATAAGGTTGTTTTTTAGTTAATATTTTATGAAATATATAATTATCAAATTTAAAATTTTATTTATCAAAAAAAATAATTTAATAAATCTATCATAAACTATATCGTTTTCGTGTTGAAAAGTTTTTGATATTATTTATTTTTATTAAAAACAGTATTCATTTGAAGATTTTTTAACATTAAATAAATAGGGAATAAGAGATTTGATTTTATCGGATGAAATTAATTTTCATGAAGAAAAAAGATTTTTTAGTTACTTTGAATTTACATTTCCATGTAAAGAGAATAAAAGGCAAAAAAAATATTTCACTAATTAAAACGAAAAATCCCTAACTACTTTATTTATAAGTGATTAGGGATATTTTTTGTGGTACCTCCAGGGATCGAACCAGGGACACATGGATTTTCAGTCCATTGCTCTACCATCTGAGCTAAGGTACCTTGCTAACGCGGGTGCAAATATAGAACGATTTTTAATTTATCCAAAACAATTTTTAAAAAAAATCTATTTGTACCTTTGTATTCTAATGATACATTTATGCTTTTAGCCATAGACATAGGTAATACGCAGATCAAATTAGCTGTATTTGAACAGAATACAATTATTAATAAAAAAACAATTCCCTATTCCGATTGGAAAATGGAGGTTGAAAACACGCTAATTAATTTTTCGGAAATACAAAACATAGTTGTAGCTTCGGTAGGAAATCTTCAAAAAAGTGATTTTTTAAAATTTGAAACTTATGCTGAGGTATTTTTTTTCTCAAATGAAAGTAAATTTCCGTTCCAAAATCAATACGTAACTCCGTCTACTCAAGGTATTGATAGAATGGTTGTGGCCGCTGGGGCAGTCTTAAAATTTCCAAGTCAAAATAGGTTGATTATTGATGCGGGAACCTGCATTACGTATGATTTTATTGATGCTAATGATGTATATCATGGTGGTGCAATTTCCCCAGGGATCCGGTTGCGTTATGAATCCTTGCACAATTATACCTCTAATCTTCCGTTATTGAAAATAGAAAATCCAAATGCAATTATTGGCAATTCTACAGTTCAATCAATTCATTCTGGGGTGATAAACGGCATTACTTTAGAAATTGATGGCTTTATTTCTTCGATTTCAAATAAAAATGATAACTTTATCATAATTTTAACTGGAGGAGACTCAGAATTTTTGGCTGAACGATTAAAAAATACCATATTTGCCAATCCAAATTTTCTATTAGAAAGTTTGAATCAAACTTTTCAATTCAATCAACAATGATTAAAAAAATTATAGTAAGTTTCAGTTTACTTTTATCTTTAGTTTCTTTCGCCCAAGACGGCACTTCTTCTCCTTATTCTTTTTATGGTATTGGTGATGTTCGTTTTAAAGGAACTATTGAGAATACTTCAATGGGCGGCATGTCGGTTATTCCAGATAGTATTCACATGAATATTGTTAATCCTGCCATGTATTCTAGTTTGAAATTAACTACTTATGCTGTCGGAGGCACGTTTTCGGTTAATAAACTAAAAACAGATTCTCAAAGTGAAAAAGCCCAACGTACCGCTTTAGATTATTTAGCGATTGGTATCCCATTAAAAAAACTTGGAATTGGTTTTGGATTAATTCCCTATTCATCTGTTGGTTATAACATTAAAAGCAGTTCTACTGATCTAAATTTAATCCGAACAGATAGTTATAACAAAGGTGATGGTGGAGTAAATAAAGTATTTCTTGGTTTTGGCTATCAAATAACTAAAGATTTAAGTATCGGTGCCGATGCACAATACAATTTTGGACAAATAAAAACTCAAAACATTTCTATTAGATATGATAGTAATGGTTTCCCAATTCAATATGCTACTGTAGAGCTTAATAAATCTACTGCCAGTGGGGTTAATTTTAATACAGGCCTTTCTTATAAAACGAAAATTGATAATAAACTTACCTTGTTTTCAAGTGCTACCTATACACCAGAGTCAAATTTGAATTTAGGAAATACTAGAACAATATCTTTAGCTCAAACTATTTCAGGTGTAGTTGCAGGAGTGGTTGGAGATCCTGTAGATATTACAGTTCCAAGTACTAAATTAAAGCTGCCGTCTAAAATTACATTCGGAATTGGTGTTTGTGATGTAAAAAAATGGTCGATTGGAACGGAAGTAACTTTACAAAATTCGAGTAATTTTGGAAATAGATTCAGCGATATTTCAAATGTAAGTTATCAAAATGCTTCAAAGTTTACAGTGGGAGGTTATTACATTCCAAACTACAAATCGTTTTCTAAGTACTTCAGCAGAATAGTATACCGTGGAGGATTTAGATATGAAAATACTGGATTGGTAATAAATAATACACCGATTAAAGATGGAGCGCTAACTTTAGGATTGGGAATGCCTTTAAAAGGAGCTTTTTCTAATATAAATATTGGTTTTGAATTAGGCGAAAGAGGAACTAAAAGTGCTGGTTTAGTTAGTGAGCAATACATGAACTTTAATGTTAGTTTGTCCTTAAACGATAGATGGTTTGTGAAAAGAAAATACGATTAATATAATTCCATTAAGATATGAAAACGAAATTGTTACTTCTTTTAGTTGTTATTTTTTCTTCTTTAGCAAATGCTCAAGTGGCAAAATGTGGGGAAAAGGAAAAGCAATTGAACCAATATCTTGTTGATGCAGAATATAAAAAAGCATCGGAAACTTGGGAGGATGTTAAAATTACCTGTCCTTCTTTTAGTGAAAAAATTTATCTACTTGGGAATAAAGTCTTGCAATATCAAATTGAAATTGCCGATCCAAAAGAAAAAGAAGATAAAGTAACTGCTTTGTTGCAATTATACGACCAATACGATAAATACTATCCTAATAATAAAAATGGTAATTTCGAAAAAAGAGCACTAGCTCTTATCAATAATAAAGTAGGTAAACCGGATGATCTTTTTTCCTATTTGAACCAGGCTTTTGAAAAAGAAAAAGAAACCTTTGCCAACTCTCAAGCAGTATACGTATATTTCGAAATGTGTTTTGATCATTACAAACAAAATAAATCTATTATTCCTTTAGAGGAGTTGATTGATAAATACTGTGCAGTAAGTTCTTTAATTGCTGAAAATAACAGAAAATTTACTTTTAAAAAAGAGGAATACAATCGTGTTTCTTTGGGGATAGAATTGCTTATGAAGGATGTTTTAACCAAAGAAAATATGATTCCGTATGCAAAAAAAAAATTAGATAAAAACGCGATAGATTCTTCTTGGTTAGAGGCTACAGCTAAAGCCCTTTCGGTAGAGTGTAAAAATAGCCCAGTTTTTGGGAGTGTTGCTTCTAAATTAGATAGTGACAGACCTACTTCAACATCAGCATATTACGTAGCAACTTATAATTTAAATACAGGAAATCAAGAAAAATCAATTGAGTATTATAAAAAATCAGCAGAGTTAGCAACGGATTCTATAGAAAAAGCGACTATCTATTATTCTATTGCAACTATTTTATCAAATTCGGATAAAGCTACTGCCGAAAAAATGGTACTTAATGCACTAGGAAGTAATCCTAGTAATGGAAGGTATTTTATTTTCTTAGCTAATTTATATGCGAATAGTGCCAACGATTGTGGAACTAATGAAAATGAGAGAAGCGCTATTTACAAATTAGCTTCTACTACTGCTCTTAAAGCAATTGATGTTGAGCCAAGACTGAAACCTACTGCCGATGCAATGTCTGCAGAATATCTTAAAAAAGTAACTTTAAATAGTGATTCTAAAGTTAATTCAGTAAAAATTGGTTGTTGGATACAGCAAACTGTTAAGTTCTAAAAAATGAACGGCACTACTAAAAATAGTATAATAGTATTTACTACTGCGTTGGTGGTCTTTTTATTGTTTTCTTGTGAAAGCAATTTTAAAGAAGTACAAAAATCTAATATTGCCGAGTTTGTTCCAAGCGGGGAAGCCGATTCTATCAATATTAAATATACTGATTCAGGTAGAATTAAATCCATTTTAGTAAGTTCGAAAATGTTGGATTATTCTTCGGTAGCATTTCCGTTTACCGAATTTCCTAAAGGAATTTTGGTTACGTTATATGATCAAAGTGAAAAGAAAACATTTGTGAGTTCTAAATATGCGGTCTCATTTAAAAATACCAATATTATTGATTTACGCGGTGCTGTAAAAATCACAAATGAAACTGGACAAGTATTTGAAACCGAACAATTATATTTTGATAAAAAAAACGAATGGTTTTATACCGAAAAAACTTATAAATTCTCGGATCCTAAAGGAGTTTCTTACGGTGAAGGGATAGATTTTAGTAAAGATTTTAAAATAATAAATTCTCAAGGAGTTTCTGGAGAAGTAGAAAAACAGTAGATTTATGAATTACCTTAATATTACAAAATATATTTACTTGATTATTGGATTTGTAATGGTTTATGATGCTTTTTCTAAATGGAATGACGAAACTAAGCCTTGGTTAAGTGTTATTCTTGCAGGTTTGGCTTTTTTTACTTATTTTTTTAGAACTAAATTTTCAAAGAAATTTGAAGATAGAGACAAACAAAATAATTCTAAATAACCCTAATGAATATAGTTGTAACCGTTTTATGTTTACTTCTTTGTGCATTCTTTTCCGGAATGGAGATTGCTTTCGTGTCTTCTAATAAAATTTACCTTGAAATTGAAAAAAAGCAAGATAATTTTCTATCCAAAATATTAGCTAAACTTACCGAAAAACCTTCCAAATTTATTGCTACAATGTTGGTTGGAAATAACATTTCTATGGTAGTTTATGGGTTTTTCATGGGTGATTTGGCAATGCATTGGATACAAAAATTACCCTTTCATTTATTAGAATTTCCAAGTCTGATTTTCCAAACAGTTATATCTACCCTAATAGTTTTAGTTACTTCAGAATTCTTACCAAAAGTATTCTTTCAGATATATGCAAATAATCTAATGAAATTTTTTGCTATCCCTAGTTATGTTTTTTATGTCATTTTCAATTATATTTCAACTTTTATTATTTGGATTTCAGATTATATTTTAAAAAAATTCTTCCACACCCAAGGAGATTATGTTCCTTCCTATTTTAGCAAAGTAGAATTAGGAAATTATATTAACGAGCAAATGAGCTCTGTTGAAGACCACCAAGAAATGGATTCGGAAATTCAAATATTTCAAAATGCACTTGAATTTTCAGGTGTAAAAGCACGAGAAATCATGACCCCCAGAACGGAACTAGTCGCAATAGATGTCTATGACTCAATAAATGAATTGAAAGAATTATTTGTTACTACAGGGTATTCTAAAATAGTAGTTTTTCAAAATTCAATAGACGATATAATTGGATATGTGCATTCATTTGAGTTGTTTAAAAAACCCAAAAGCATAAAATCAATTATGATTCCGGTAGAATTTATTCCAGAAACTATTTTTATTAAAGACGCATTAAATGTACTTACTAAAAAAAGAAAAAGTATTGCGGTGGTTTTAGATGAATATGGAGGAACTTCAGGTATTATAACTGTAGAAGATATCATAGAAGAGCTTTTTGGAGAAATTGAAGACGAGCACGATGGTGATGAGAAGTTAGTTGAAAAACAAATAAGTGAAAATACTTACTTATTCTCTGCGCGATTAGATGTTGAATATCTTAATCAAGAGTACAAACTTACTATTTCTGAGGATGATTCTTATGGAACTTTAGGAGGTTTTATTGTAAACTCAACTAAAGAAATCCCTCAAAAAGGAGACGAAATTCGAATAGATCAATATCTTTTTGTAATTGAAGAAGCTACAAATACTAAAATTGAAGTAGTGAAAATGTCCGTATTTCAACAAGAATAAAAAAAATTAACAAATTATTGCAAATTATAGCGCTTCTATTATTATTATTTCAGAGATAATTGTATTTTCGCAAACTGAATAAAAATTAACATATATAAAAATGGCAGTTTTACAAACAATTAGAAAACGTTCCGGATTACTTTTACTTGCTATTGGGTTTGCTCTATTAGCTTTTGTGGTTCAAGATTTGTTCACCAAAGGGTTTAAAAGTCAATCTAAAGATGTAGGAAGTATCAATGGAAAAGACATTTCTTTTGATCAATTTAGAATTAAGGTAGCAAATGCTGAAAAAAGTGGTCAAAATGGGCAACCAATGACTCAAATTCAAGCGGCTAACCAAATGTGGGATCAAGAAGTTGCAGTTGCTTTAATTTCTGAGCAATTCGAAAAAGCAGGAATCCGCACAAGCGAAAATAATATTATTGAAATTTTCAAAAAAGATCCAAATATTGGTCAAAATCCTGCGTTTTTAAATCAATTAGGAAAATTTGATTTGGCTAAATTTAAAGAATATTTTAAAAACAATCCAGAGCAAGCTAAAGCTTTTGAAGATCGTCAAACGGATGCTGAAATCAATGCTAAATACCAAGTTTATAGTTCCATGATTAAAGCCGGTTTGTACGCTACAAATGCTGACGGAAAATTCAAATATAAATTAGAAGCAGACAAAATTAATTTTGATTATGTTTCTGTTTTGTATTCTACGGTTAAAGATAGTGATGTTAAAGTTACTGATGCAGACATTTTAGACTACATGAAGAAAAACGAGAAAAAATTTAAATCGGAGGAATCTCGAGAAATTGAATACGTTTTAATTGAAGATAAACCATCTGCATCCGATGAAACTGAAATGAAATCTAAGATTAATGGTTTATTAGTGGGAAGTGTAGTTTATAATAAAGAAACGGGAGTAAATGATACTATTCCAAGTTTTAAAACTGCAACTAATGTAGCTGAATTCATTGCAGAGAATTCTGATAAAGCTTACGATTCTACTTATATTGCTAAACAAGATTTACCTGCAGAGCATGCGGATAAATTATTTGCTTTGCCGGATGGCGAAATCTACGGACCTTATATTAACGGAAAATACTACTGTCTTTCTAAAGTTATGGGAAGAAAGTCCGGAGCTAAAACAAAAGCTAGTCACATATTAATAAGTTGGGAAGGAACTAAAGTACCAAATAAGAAAGAAAAAAGAACTAAAGAACAAGCTAAAGCTAAAGCAGATATGTTATTGGCTCAAGCACTTGCAAGTCCTGGAAATTTCATGATGTTGGCATTAACTAATTCAGATGATTCTTCTGCACAACAGGGCGGTGATTTAGGTTATTTTGCGCCTGGTCAAATGGTAAAACCATTTAATGACTTTGCATTTAATAATCCTGTAGGAAAAATAGGTTTAGTAGAAACGGAATTTGGTTATCATATTATTAATATTACCGATAAACAAGATGCTATTCGTTTAGCTACTGTTGCTCAAAAAATTGAGCCATCAGAAACTACAACTAACGAATTATACACTAAAGCAACCAAATTTGAAATGGATGCTAATAACAATAAAGATTTTGCTGCTGTTGCTAAAGCTGCTAAATTAACTATCAATCCAGTTGTAAAAGCTAAAGCAATGGAGGAAGCTTTTGGAACTACTGGAAATCAAAGACAAATCATCAAATGGGCTTTCACTAGCAATACTAACGTTGGCGATTTAAAAAGATTTGAAGTTGTAAACGTAGGTAATGTAATTGCCCGTTTGAAAAAAATCAATGAAAAAGGACTAATGACTGTTGAAGATGCTAAACCATCTGTAGAAGGAATTATTAAAAACAAAAAGAAAGCAGCCAAAATCATTGCTAAAATGAAAGGTGCTTCACTTGAAGTTATTGCTAAAGCAAATGCTACTACTGTTCAAAATGCGCCAGCTGCATCTGTAGAAAATTCAGTTTTAGCTAATGTTGGTGCAGAGCCTAAAGTTGTTGGTGCGGCATTTGGAACTCCAGCAAATAAAGTGTCTGCTCCAGTAGAAGGAAATTCAGGAGTATATGTTGTAAAAGCAAAAGCAGTTACTAAAGCAGCTAAATTACCAAAGTACGATGATTATATTTCAAAAATAAAATCAGCTAATGCTCAAGCTGCAGGAAGAGTTTTTCCAGCTTTGAAAATTGATGCTAAGATTGATGATAATAGATTAGAATTTTATTAATAATTAAGGTTAAATTAATAAATAAAAAATCCCGTTCTTTTGAGAACGGGATTTTTGCTTTATAGCCATTTAATTATAAAATCATTTCGCTGTAAGGGATAACGATTTTATAGCCTCTTTCTTTAAAATAAACTGTTGGATTTTCTTTAGATATTGCTAACACAAAATCACCTCCCCAGGCTCCTAGGCTCTTTATCACTCCTTCAAAATCTTCAAATAATGCTTCTTGAACAGTTTTCAATTCTAGAACATTACTCATTTCAATTTCGTGTTTTTGTAATGCTAAAGCAAATTCTTTGGCTTCGGTTGCATTGGAAACCTTAGCTGTGATGTCATTAATAATGGTAATTGTTTTTTCAATAGATCCTCTTTTTTCGAGATAAGACGTTATTGCTTCTTTACTGTTTTGCTTTTTATTGAGATACACAAAATATATCTTTTGTGTAAAATCAGGATGAAAAACAATAGTTTCTACCACAGGCTTATCTTCAATAAGTTGGTAAATGATTGCTGTATTATTTTGAGCGCAAGCTAAGTCATAACCACTTCCACCAAAACTGTTTTTAAGCAATAGGTAAGCATCTATTTCTAGCCACTGCGCAATATTATTTATTAGGGTAGAAGAAGTGCCTAAGCCCCAAAATTTCGGAAAAGTTAATTCGGTGGTAATTCGATAACCTTTGGCTTCGGTAATAAAATTAGAATTTAATTTATAAGCTTCATGCAAAATCTCTATCAGCTTGTTTTTGATGTTATGCCCGTTTTCGAATTGTTCTTTTTCAATAATAGAAGAAAAAGGAATCGTCTCTTCAAACCAAATACTACCATCGTGATCGTGACTTTTCCAATGAATTAAATTGTCATCTGCTTCTTCAATTATTAAATTTTGGCCGAATTTCGTTGGTAATGCTAATGCTCGTGCACCATCTAACACTACATATTCTCCTGTGATTAATAATTTTCCGTTGCTGTAAAATGTTTTTTTCATAGACCTTGCAAAGAATTAAAAACTAAAGCCTTGTTGTATTACTTTCTTAAATTTTCAATCAAGTCTACAACCGAAGAATGGGAAACTGTATTTTGTTCAAAATACTTAGCAATAGCTATTCTTTCTTCTGGGGTGGCCTGGTACTGGTTTAAAATATTATTTAAGTGCATTTTCATGTGTCCTTCTTGAATTCCAGTTGTAGTTAAAGATCTCAGGGCTGCAAAGTTTTGCGCAAGTCCAGTTACTGCAACCACTTGCATCAATTCATGTGCAGTCGGTTTTCCTAATATTTCTAATGCCATTTTCACTAGTGGGTGTAAAGAAGTTAATCCACCAACTGTTCCTAATGCTAAAGGAATTTCCATCCAAAAGGTGAAAATCCCATTTTCTATTTTTGCGTGTGACAAACTAGAATACGTTCCATTTTTAGATGCATAGGCATGAATGCCTGCTTCTACAGCTCGAAAGTCATTTCCGGTGGCAAGTACCACCGAATCTACTCCATTCATTATTCCTTTATTGTGTGTGACTGCTCTAAAAGGTTCTACTTCGGCAATTGAAACTGCACGAACAAATTTCTCTGCAAATTCCTGAGGGTGTTCGATTTTTTTCTCTGCTAGGTCTTCTACTTTACAAGAAACTTCGGCTCTAACTATACAATTCGGAACGTAATTAGACAGAATACTCATTACTACTTCAAGGTTTTTTTCTTCCTCGGTAAACGATTCCATTTTTTGCGCTTCCTCTTTTAATGTTTTAGCAAATTGCTCTAAACAGGAATTGATGAAATTTGCTCCCATGCTGTCTTTAGTTTCAAAAGTGGCGTGAAGCTGGAAGTAATTTTCTAATTCTGTAGTTTTATTTCGAAGTTCAATATCTAATATTCCACCACCTCTTTTTTGCATATTTTTGGTAATGCTTTCGGTTTCGGTAAAGAATTTTGGTTTTATTTTTTGGAAGAAATCTTCTAATTTGGAAACATCTCCTTTATATATAAAATGTACTTGTCCAATTTTTTCAGAACTTAAAACGGAAGTTTTAAATCCGCCACGGGTACTCCAATATTTCGCAGATTTTGCTGCAGCAGCTACTACCGAGCTTTCTTCAATTACCATCGGAATGGAATAGTATTTCCCGTTTATTAAAAAATTAGGCGCTATCCCCATCGGAAGATAGAAATTGGTAATGGTGTTTTCTATAAACTCATCGTGAAGTTTTTGTAATTTGCTATCCTCATTCCAATATTGTTTAATTGTGGAAATAGCATCCTCTGGATTTGTGAAATAAGTTGAGGCAATCCAGTTAATTTTTTCTTCTTTGGATAATTTTGAAAATCCAGATACTGCGTTGTTCATCATACTTTTATCTTGAATGCAAATATATAAAATAGACACTGATAATAAGAATGGATTGGTAAACTATAATCTACTTTCCAATTAATTATCCTTTTTTAAAAACCTCTTTAACGGTTTCTTCATAATTACGAATGCTCTTTGCTTTTTTGATGTTTTTGGCAACTTTATGCGGGTTGGAAAATGTAGTCGAAAAGTATTCCCATAAATGGTGCATTTTCAATAATATATGAGTTGCTCCCGATAACGATTCGCTGTATCCTTGGTATAGTGTTTCATGAAAGTCACTAAATAATTCCATTTTATTTTTTGGATATTCTAAAGTATCATTTTTAATCATACTCGGTAAAAACGGATCTGAGATTAGCCCTCTCCCAATCATCCAATGGTGAATCTTAGGAAAACGCTCTTGCATTTCTCTAAATTTTGATACTGTTGTAATATCCCCATTGTAATATAATTTATGTTTGGTATTGTCAATACATTTTTGAAAAGCATCTAAATGAACGCCTCCCTTGTAAAGTTGTTTGCCAATGCGGGCGTGAATGGCAATATTTTTAATTGGATAGGTATCTAATATAGGCAAGACATTAAGGATTTCATCGGTAGTATCATATCCCAACCGCATTTTCATTGAAACAATTATGTCCGATTCGGAATGTACTTTATTCAAAATGGCATTTATTTTTTCAGAATCACTTATCAATCCCGACCCCATTCCGCATTTTGTTACCATAGGGTAAGGGCATCCTAAATTCCAATTCAATTCTTTATAGCCAAGTTCTTGAACGTATTTTGCAACAAATAAAAATTCCTCGGCATCATTGGTGATTATTTGGGGAATTACCTCTAGACTTGAATTGTTTTCCGGAAGCAGGTCACGTTCATAAGAGGATTTGATAATCAATTTTCCATTTAAGCGAATATAAGGCGAATAGTAGGTGTCAATCCCACCAAAATATTTATTTAAGGCATTTCTAAAACGAAAGTCAGTAAATCCTTGTAAAGGCGACGATAGTAGGGTGAAACTCATGAATAGTGTTGTTCAAACTTAAATATCTTATTATTAAGTATTTAAGATGTTGGTTTTATAAAAATAAATGCTCCTCATGGAGCATTTATTATAAGGAAGTGATTTTCTTTAAATCAGATATTGTTGCAATTGGATCTTCTGCTTTAAAGACATAATTTCCAGCCACTAAAATATCGGCTCCAGCTTCAACTAATTCAATTGCATTTTTGTTGGTTACTCCTCCATCAATTTCGATAATTGTTGTGGCATTATTACGAACAATCATTTCTTTTAATTCTTTGATTTTCTTGTAGGTGTTTTCAATGAACGATTGCCCTCCAAAACCTGGGTTTACACTCATAATACACACCATGTCGATATCTTTAATTACATCTTCTAATAAGCTAATATTGGTATGCGGATTTAAAGCAACTCCAGCTTTCATCCCTTCGGCTTTGATTGCTTGCAAGGTTCTATGAAGGTGGGTGCACGCTTCGTAATGTACAGTAAGGATGTTAGACCCTAATGCAGCAAATGTTTTAATAAATCTATCTGGATCTACAATCATTAAATGCACATCGATAGTTTTTTTAGCATGTTTAGAAATGGCTTCTAAAACGGGCATTCCAAAAGAGATATTCGGAACAAAAACACCGTCCATGATGTCAATATGAAACCAATCGGCTTCACTTGCATTAATCATCTCGATGTCGCGTTGTAAATTAGCAAAATCGGCTGCAAGAACAGATGGTGCAATAAGGATGTTTTTACTCATTGTGTTGTTGTTTTGGCAAAGGTAAAATATTTAGTTCAATTGAATGTATAAAAATTATATAGGAATTGTAAACATCTTGCGTGAAGGATAGTAGCGGTATCCTTTTGTGGAACGAAAAGGAATAAAAGATATAGCGAATAGCCTGACCCGTAGGGGCACGCCATAAAAAAACTCCGAATATTATTCGGAGTTTGTGTATAAAGATGCTATTAAGATTATCCTAGATAGGTTTTCAAGATTTTACTTCTTGAAGTATGTTTTAATCTGCGAATTGCTTTTTCTTTAATTTGACGAACACGCTCCCGAGTTAGATCGAAAGTTTCTCCAATTTCTTCAAGAGTCATTGGGTGTTGATCGCCTAAACCAAAATACAAGCGAACAACGTCAGCTTCTCTTGGAGTTAGGGTTTCTAATGAACGTTCGATTTCAGTACGTAGCGATTCGTGAATTAATTCACGATCCGGATTTGGAGATTCGCCAGAACGTAAAACGTCGTAAAGGTTAGAGTCTTCTCCTTCAACAAGAGGTGCATCCATAGAAAGGTGACGGCCAGAGTTTTTCATGGACTCTTTTACGTCGTTAACGGTCATGTCTAGTTCTTTAGCAATTTCTTCAGCAGATGGTGGTCTTTCGTTAGATTGTTCTAATAAAGCGTACATTTTGTTGATTTTGTTGATAGAACCAATTTTATTTAAAGGCAAACGAACGATACGAGATTGTTCTGCTAGTGCTTGAAGGATAGATTGACGGATCCACCAAACAGCATAAGATATAAATTTGAATCCACGAGTTTCATCAAAACGTTGAGCTGCTTTTATTAATCCTAAATTACCTTCGTTGATTAAATCGGGAAGTGTAAGACCTTGGTTTTGGTATTGTTTAGCTACGGAAACCACAAAACGTAAATTGGCTTTGGTTAATTTTTCTAGAGCACGCTGGTCTCCGGCCTTTATTTTTTGTGCTAATTCTACCTCTTCATCGGCAGTAATCAAATCAACTTTTCCAATTTCTTGTAGGTATTTGTCTAAGGAAGCAGTTTCACGGTTGGTTACCTGCTTGGTGATTTTGAGTTGTCTCATTTAATTTCCTTTGCTTTTTTTAAGTGTTCAGGTAATTATACGTAATAAAACAAAAAAAAGTTACAGAAAAAACATAAAAAAAAATCTCTCTTTTGAAGTAATTCATATGTTAGTATTATTGCTTAATTTTACCACCTACTAGAATTGTGTTTACAGCGAAATAAAAACATCAAAAATGGACTTAAAATTTCTTTTTAATTTATCTAAATATGAAAAGATAATCCTACTTATTATTGTTTCAATCTTAATTAATAATCTATTTATAGATATTATGAATGTAGATGCGGCACAATATGCTTCCATTTCGCTAGAAATGCTTCATAGTCATTCTTATTTGCAAGTAAAAGATTTACAAAGTGATTATTTAGATAAACCGCCACTTTTATTTTGGATTTCAAGTTTAAGTTTGGGTTTTTTTGGAGTATGTAATTTTGCTTATAAAATAGGAGCATTTTTAATGTTGCTGCTTTCGCTTTATTCTGTTTTTCGTTTTACATCAATCTATTATAGTCAAAATGTTGCTAAAAATGCAGTACTTATTTTTGGAACTTGTCAAGCATTTTTTTTAATGACTAACGATGTTAGAACCGATGGAATATTGACTTCAAGTGTAATAACTGCAATATGGTTGCTCACCGAATATTTTATAAATAAAAAGATACAGCACTTAGTTTTTGCTGCAGTCTTTACCGCATTTGCTATGATGGCCAAAGGTCCTGTTGGAATAATTGCAGTATTAATGCCTGTTGGATTACAGTTATTGTATAAAAAAAAGTGGAAACAAATTTTTAGTTTTTCGTGGCTTTTTTATCTACTTATAATTTGCGTGCTATTAATTCCAATGTCCTATGGATTGTATACCCAGTTTGATTTGCATCCCGAGAAAATAACAAACGGGGTGCCCCATCAAAGCGGACTCTATTTTTATTATTGGTTACAAAGTTTTGGAAGAATTACAGGCGAAAACTTTTGGGATAACGGACTTCCGTGGCACTTTTTTATTGGCACTATTAGTTGGGATTTTTTCCCTTGGATTTTAATTTTATATTTTGGATTATTTTTTCAAATTAAGAAAACACTAAATAAAACAAGTATTGAAATTAGTTCTATTAGTGGTTTTCTTTTGCTATTTATTTTATTTTCAATGTCACACTATAAATTGCCTCATTACCTATTTGTAACCTTTCCTTTCGCTAGTATTATTTGTGCTGATTACATAGAAACTCTTAGCCAAAAACAATGGAAAAATTGGAATAAAATTTATTTTGGCTTTGGAATAATAGTTCTCATTTTACTTCTAATTTATCAAGTTTTTTTCTTTACAGAATTAAATTTCATTCTAATTTTATTAATTCTTTTGCAACTTTTTGTATTGTTTAGATTGAATAAAATTTCAATCAATGGCATAAATAAAATGGTAGGATATGTAATAGTATTAAATTTGTTTTTGAGTTTTGTTTTCTATCCTAAATTGCTAACATATCAAGCAGATTCAATGGCAGGAAAATGGTTTTATGAAAATAAAACAAATGATAAAGTTTATTTTTTAGATGAAAAATCACATTCTTTTAATTTTTACACTAAAAATCCAGTTCATAAATTAATTACATTAAAAGATATTGATACAATTCAAAAACCATGTTGGTTATTTACTAAACAGGATAATTTGCAGCAAATAGAATCAAAAGTTCAAGTAATTGAAAAAAAGAAATTTGAAAATTATCCAATAACTCGATTAAAATTATCATTTTTGCTTGAACAAAAAAGGGCAGGAACTTTAGAATATTATTATTTAATTAAAATAAAAACAAGAATACAGTCGTGAAAAAATTATCCATAATTATTCCTGCATACAACGAAGGAAAAACTATCCACATAATATTAGATAAAATAAAAAATGTTGAATTAATTAATGCAATAGAAAAGGAAATAATAATCGTAAATGATTGTTCTAAAGACAATACAGAAGAAGCAATAAATAATTATATTCAAGTTAATCCTGAATTAAACATTCAATATTTTAAACACGAAATAAATAAAGGAAAAGGAGCAGCACTTCATACAGGGATTGAAAAAGCCACAGGTGATCTTACTATTATACAAGATGCTGATTTAGAATACAATCCCACGGAATATAATTTATTATTACAACCTTTTTTAGATGGGTTTGCTGATGTTGTTTATGGGTCAAGATTTATGGGAGGAAATCCACATAGAATACTTTTTTATTGGCATACAATTGGGAATAAATTTTTAACAAATTTATCTAATATGTTTTCCAATTTGAATTTGACTGATATGGAAACATGTTATAAAATGTTTAAAACAGATATTATTCAAAGTATTAAACTTAATGAAAACAGATTTGGTTTTGAGCCAGAAGTCACCGCAAAACTTGCAAGGATTTATAAAATTCGAATCTATGAAGTAGGTATTTCTTATTATGGAAGAACTTATGACGAAGGTAAGAAAATTGGATGGAAAGATGGCGTTAGAGCTTTGTATTGTATTATGAAATACGGATTATTTAAGTTTCAATAAGTATTATAAAAAATATAGTATTACCACTCGTTCACTTTATTTGCATCCATTTTCAAGAAAATAAACAGCAAAATAGTAAAGCCCCAAAGTCCAGAACCTCCATAGGAAAAGAAGGGTAACGGAATTCCAATAGTAGGGAATATCCCCAATACCATTGCTATATTTACAAAGAAGTGTATAAATATTATTCCTGCAACACAATAGCCATAAACCCTACTAAATTTTGTTTTTTGTCTTTCGGCTAAATAAATTAATCGGATTACTAAAAATGAAAAAAGCCCAATAACAATTACCGATCCTAAAAATCCCCATTCTTCGCCCACAGTAGTAAAAATGTAATCGGTATGTTGTTCTGGAACAAATCCGCCCTTAGTTTGTGTGCCTTCAAGATATCCTTTGCCAATCCATCCTCCAGACCCAATTGCAATCTCCGATTGGTGTATATTGTATCCAATACCCTTCATGTCGACCTCTTTTCCTAAAAGTATATTGAAACGATCTCTATGGTGTTGTTTAAAAACGTTATTAAACACAAAACTCACTGAAAATGAAAAGATAGTTACCAAAATTAATATTATTGAACTGCCAATAATATTTCTGTTTATCAATCTACTTCTAATATAATTAATTAATAATGCAACTGCTGAAATTCCAATAACTATATAAGGATTGTTGGATAAAAGCATCAAAATGAATAATAATATTGCTGAAAATCCCGAAAATAAATACCATCCTGGCAACCCTTCTCTATAAAGTACTACGAAGAAAATCATGTAAATTAAAGCACTTCCTGGATCGTGAATGGCAATTAATAATACGGGAAAGAATACAATTGATAGGGCAATAAATTGATCTTTTAAATTTTTAAGATTTACTTGAACATCCGACAGATATTTTGCCAAGGCTAGGGCTGTGGCAGCTTTAGCAAATTCAGATGGTTGAAGTCCGAACGAGCCAAACGAATACCAGTTGGCTTGCCCTTTAACTGATTTTCCAAAAATAAACAAACCAGCAATTAACACTACTGAAATTATGTAAATAACGGATGCATATTTTTCATAGAATTTTCCTTCTACAAAAAGTATAATCAATATAAGTGGTATTGTTAGTGAAATATATAATAATTGTTTTCCATAAAATTGCGTTAAATCAAAGATTGTACCATCGCCAGTTGCCGACGATAACGAAGAGGAGTAAATGTTTAGCCATCCCATTACTACTAATGTAATAAAGAGAACTACACTTATCCAGTCGATATGGTTAGTGATGTTTTGGTTTTTCATTTTACTTTTTCTTAATTGTATCTAATTTTTCTTCTTTTAAAGGTTTTTCAATTATTGAATCATTTCCCCTTTTTGATCTGGCAATACTATCTTTAACTTTTGAATTAAGTATAGAAATGCTATCTTGGTGTTTTACCGGATAAAGTTTGCTGTATTGGTCTTTCAAACTACCTTCTAACATACGTTTTTCAAAATCAACTTTCGTAATTTTCCGACTTAAATATTTTTCAATCATTAAAGTTGTAATAGGTCCAGCCCAACGTTTACCCCAATAACCGTTTTCTACAAAAACTGCAATTGCAATTTTTGGGTTTTCTCTTGGTGCAAAGGCAACAAAAATAGAGTGATCTTGAAGTTTTACTCTTTTTCCGTTTACTTTTAAATAATTTTCGGCAGTACCTGTTTTACCACATATTTCTATTCCCGTCACTCCAAGTCCCGAAGCGGTTCCTCCTGGCCCATAAACTGCATTCATACCGTTTATTACAGGTTCAAAATATTTACTTTCAATAGTTGTAACGTGTTTAGTTCTAAATTTTTTATCTATTAATTCTCCTTTAATTTTTTTAGCAATATGAGGGGTGTAATAGTAACCTCTATTAGCAACCGTAGCCATCATATTGGCTAATTGAATTGGAGTCATTAATACTTCCCCTTGACCTATAGCATTAGAAACAATTGCTGTACTTCTCCAACCACCATTAGGGTACAATTTTTTATAGGTTTTAGAAGTAGGAATTTTACCTCGTTTACCAATAGGTAAATCGCAACCCATGAAGGCACCTAATCCAAAACTTTTTAAGTGTTTACTCCAAACATCTACTCCATAAGATGGGCTATTGTACTTATTAATGGTTTTCATGTATGCATTGGAAAAATAGGTATTACACGATTGGTAAATACCATTGTATAATTGTCGTGCACCACCGCTACAGTGGCATTTCATGAATCTACCGCGAGCATAACTAAATCCGTGGTGGCAATAAAAAGTTGTATTTTCATCAATAACTCCCTCTTGAAGTGCTACCAAAGCCGTTAAGATTTTAAATGGAGATCCTGGTGGATATTCTGCAAGTAGGCCTCTATCGTATAATGGTTTTGCAATAGAATCATTATGCAACAGGGTATAGTTTTTAGATCGTTGTCGGCCAACTAATAGGGCAGGATCAAAATTTGGCGCACTAACCATTGCTAATATTTCACCTGATTTTGGCTCGATTGCAACAATTCCTCCCCATTTATTCACCATTAATTCTTCCCCGTACTTTTGGAGTTCGCCATCAATAGTTAGAGTTATATCACTACCTTGTTTAGAAACTGTGTCGTATTTTCCTTCTTTGTAGGATCCAATTTCTCTATTGAATTTGTCTTTAAGAAGATATTTTACCCCTTTTTGACCTCTTAAGTACTTTTCGTAACTTTCCTCTATTCCTTGTTTGCCGATTAAATCGCCACCAGCATAATATGGATTTTTCTTTACTATATTTTCATTTACTTGTGTAATAAACCCAAAAACATTGGCGCCATAATCTACTTGATAATCTCTTAAAGAACGTTTTTGAATATAAAACCCTGAAAATCTTCTGATTTTTTCTTGAAAGGCTGCATACTCTAATTTGTTTAATTGAGGAAGAAAAACCGAGGGTAACATTGGGCTATAAATCCTTGCCTTTTTCATTTTTGTTATTAAATATTCTTTTGAGATATTTAATAAAGAACAAAATTCGATTGTGTCTATTTCTTTAATTTCTCTAGGAATTACCATGATGTCGTAAGACGACTGGTTGGCAATTAAAAGTTTGCCATATCTATCGTAAACATAACCTCTTTCAGGGAAATCATATTTGATTTTAATTGCATTATTTTCAGATTTTAATTTGAAGGAATCGTCAATAATTTGCAAATAAAATAGTCGTACCACCAACAAACAAGCTGTGATAATTACTAAAGTTGGAAGCAAGACTTTTCTCATATTTTACTGGGCTTAATTAAGTAAATTATTAAGATGCTAATTATTGTAGTTGATAAGGTGCTAATTAATGTTCTAAAAATAATATTCCAAATAAATTCAAACGTAAAAACTTCCAAAATAAATAAAGTTAAGTGATGAATAACTATTGCTAAAAAAATAAATGAAAAGCGTTCAGGAGTAAGCACATCGTTTAGTCTTACTGTTTGGTATTCGTAACTTAATCCGAAAGAAAACTTAAATAAAGCTGGTCTGAAACACGCAAGTAATATACAAGCTGTGGTATGAACGCCGCCCGAATTACAAAATAAATCCATTATTATTCCGAGTAAAAAACTTGTAATTAGTAACCAATATTTGTTACCATTGACTGGATATAAAATGATAAATAATATGTAGGGAAACGGATTTATATATCCAAGAAAATTAATATTATTAAATATAAGAACTTGAGCCGCAAGTAGCAAAACAAAACGGGCGATATTGAATAATACTCCACTATTCATTCTTTTGCAACTTTTTTTCTAGGTTATTAATTTCTTGTCTGTCTTTGTTTTTTATAATATAAACATGACCTAAACTAGTCATGTCATTAAATAATTTAATATCTAAAGTATAAAAATGAGTCTGATTATCTATATAAATTTTATCAATAGACCCAATATTTATATTTTCTGGAAATATTGTTGATTGCGCTCCAGTTACAATAGTATCTCCCTTTTTTACAGTAGCAAGTCTCGGCACATCTACCAACTGTACGAATCCAGTATTCTTGCCATTCCAAGTTAAAGAGCCTACATGGTTAGATTTTTTAATTTTAGCATTTATTGGAGATTCGGTATTTAATATACTCAATACAGTGCTGTAATTTGGGGAAACATTTTCAATAACGCCAACAATACCCAAACTATTAATTACGCCCATTTCTGGCTGAACTCCTTGACTAGAGCCAGAATCTAATGTTAGGAAATTCACTTGAGAACTATAGGAGTTTTTTATAACTTTGGCTATAACAATATCAATTTTTTTGATTCCTTTTATAGAATCTAAAGTTTTAATTTTAGCACTGTCTTTGATGTTAAACAGAAGTCCTTTAAGTCGTGCATTTTCTTTCGCTAATTCTTCGTTTTGAATTTTCAAATTAAAATAACCTTCAATATTATTGGTCATTTTATAAGCACCACCGGTAAAAAAATTGGCAGAACTAATTATTTTACTTCTGTGGTAAGAGTGGGATTGAATTGTGAGCAATAACGATATTAATAGAAGCAACAAAAACAGCATGCGATAGCTGTTTTTAAATACAAAATTAAATATTTGTTGCATCTTTTATTTGTTCAGTGTTCAGTTTCAGTTATTTCAGTAGGAAAAGTAAAAAAACTATTTAATAAGGATACTTCTAAATTTTGGTATGTTTTTCAGTGCCATTCCGGTTCCTCTTACAACAGCCTTCAAAGGATCTTCAGCAATATATACAGGTAAATCAGTTTTTAATGAAATACGTTTGTCTAAACCACGTAGCATAGATCCACCGCCTGCTAAATAAATACCAGTATTGTAAATATCTGCAGCTAATTCAGGAGGAGTTTGCGATAATGTTTCCATAACAGCATCCTCAATACGTTGGATAGATTTATCTAATGCTTTTGCAATTTCTCTAAAAGAAACTTCTACTTGCTTTGGTTTACCTGTAAGTAAATCTCTACCTTGAACCGACATGTCATCCGGTGGAGAATCTAAAGTATCTGTAGCTGCTCCAACTTGAATTTTGATTTTTTCTGCAGTAGTTTCTCCAACAAATAAATTATGTTGTGTACGCATGTAATAAATTATATCATTAGTGAAAACATCTCCAGCAATTTTAACTGATTTGTCACACACAATTCCGCCAAGCGCAATAACTGCAATTTCGGTAGTACCACCACCTATATCCACAATCATGTTTCCTTTAGGTTGCATAATATCAATTCCGATACCTATTGCGGCAGCCATTGGCTCATGAATTAAGTATACTTCTTTTCCGTTTACACGTTCACAAGATTCTTTAACCGCTCGCATTTCTACTTCGGTAATTCCTGAGGGAATACAAACAACCATACGCAATGCAGGAGTAAACATTCTTTTCTTTAATGCAGGAATACTTTTAATAAACATACTTATCATCTTTTCCGAAGCATCGAAATCGGCAATAACACCATCTTTAAGTGGGCGTATGGTTTTGATATTTTCATGGGTTTTACCTTGCATCATGTTGGCTTCCTTACCAACGGCGATGATTTTCCCAGAGATTCTATCTCTTGCAACAATAGATGGGCTATCAATCACAACTTTGTCGTTGTGGATGATAAGCGTGTTAGCGGTACCAAGGTCAATTGCTATATCCTCGGTCATGAAATCAAAAAATCCCATACGTTATAAAAGGGTATTAGTTTGTTAAAAAAATATTTTAATCTTACAAAAATAATAAAATTAATGTTTAAAATGACGTGTTCCTGTAAATACCATAGAAATTTTATTGTCGTTGCAATAATTAACACTTAATTCGTCTTTAATAGATCCACCTGGTTGAATTACGGAGGTAATTCCTACATTATGAGCTATTTCTACACAATCCGGAAACGGAAAAAAAGCATCGCTTGCCATTACTGCTCCATGCAAATCAAAACCAAAAGTTTCTGCTTTTTCAATTGCCTGTTTCAAAGCATCTACTCTAGAGGTTTGACCTGTTCCAGAGGCTATTAATGTATTGTTTTTTGCGAAAACAATAGTATTTGACTTAGTGTTTTTACAAATTTTAGATGCAAATAGTAAGTCTTCTACTTCTTGACTCGTTGGTTCTTTTAGAGTTACGGTTTTTAGATCCTTCTCCGAATCTGTAATGTTATTTTTATCTTGAACCAAAACACCATTTAGGCAAGTTCTTACTTGACGTTGAGGTAAAGGTACATCATTTATTGTCAAAAGTATTCGGTTCTTTTTTTCTTGTAGTAAATTTATTGCTTCCGTATCATAACTTGGGGCAATAACTACTTCACAAAAAAGCGAATTAATTTCGACTGCAGTAGCAACGTCAATATTTCCGTTAGCCATTAATACTCCGCCAAATGCCGAAGTTGGGTCACAAGCTAAAGCTGCAAGATAAGCTTCTTTCATGGTTTTTCTCGTTGCTAATCCACATGCATTATTGTGTTTTAAAATAGCAAATGTAGAGTCATTATTTTTAAATTCTGCAATTAAATTAACCGCTGCATCCACATCTAATAAATTATTATAAGACAATTCTTTACCGTGTAATTTTGTAAACATTGCGTCAAAATCACCAAAGAAAAATCCTTTTTGGTGCGGATTTTCACCATAACGTAAAACCTGTCCTTCAGAAATGCTCTCTTTGTAGTAAGTATCTTCGGTATTGAAATAATTAAAAATTGCGGTGTCATAATTAGAAGAAACATGAAACGCTCTTGTTGCCAAATATTTTCGTTGTTCCAAAGTGGTAGAACCATTTCCTTCAATAATCATTCCTAAAAACAGTTCATATTCTGCTACCGATGGCACAATTACGGTATCTTTAAAATTCTTAGCCGCGGCACGAATTAACGAAATTCCACCAATATCTATTTTTTCAATTGCATCGGCTTCGCTAGCTCCCGAAGCTACTGTTTTTTCAAACGGATATAAATCTACAATAACTAAATCAATTTGCGGAATATCAAATTCTTTCATTTGTTCTACATCCGTTGTGTTGTCTTGACGGTTTAAAATACCACCAAAAACTTTTGGATGTAACGTTTTTACGCGACCACCCAAAATGGAAGGGTAGGACGTAATATCTTCTATTGGAACCACAGGAATACCTAGGTTTTTAATAAAATCTTCAGTTCCACCGGTAGAATAAATAGTTGCGTTTTGCTTGTGAAGTTGTCTCACAATTGGCTCTAAACCGGTTTTGTCAAATACCGAAATAAGAGCTGATTGAATCTTTTTTGTAGTGCTCATTGTGTAGTTTTGTTAAGCATACAAAAGTAGTTTTTTTAATCTATTTTATATTTTAATTGCAAAATTATTTTAGTAATAAAGATTAAGTTTTTTTGCTTTTAAAGCATCGTTTGCAATTGGAATTTAAAAACTATGGTTTTGTTATTGCGCTCAATTTCTAAAGTGATCCATTTTCCTTCTTCCGATTTCAATAATTCGCTTAACTCTTGCAACGAATAACGGTATACTTTCTCCTTGTTTATAGTGTGAATAACATCGTCTTTTAGTAAGCCACAAGCTGCAGCAGGAGAGTTTTTTCTAACACTTGTAATTTTGAAAACTGGTTTTAAAGAAAATTTATACTTAAAATTAACTAATTTATCTTGCGCTACATCTAGCGTGATAGAAGCGTATTTATTGATTAACTCTTCTTCTTTTACCCATTCCAATCCATCGTGTTGTATCTCAATTCCACTCTTATTATAGTTAAAGGGTGAATTGTAATTGCCATTTCGTTTCAAATAAATTTTGCTATTTGGGTAATCCCAAAATACAGAAAAACGTTTCAGTATTTCACCACCTAAAGTTCCTTCTCGTTCTTGAACTTCTTGCTCTTCTTGCGTTATTTGCGAATCGGGAAATGCAGCAATTGGTTGCAGAAATTTAAATTCATTTAAATCTAAAAAATCAATGCGGGCCCTTTTGCCATAAATTTCACCACTAAAACCAAGGCCAAGATAATCGTCTAGATTATTAGTAGGAATAGTAATTGGGTTACTAAGGGTATTGTAGAGCCATATAGCATTACTGTTGCCAGAATCTAAAAGTAATTTTGCTTTTGTTTCTTTTCCTTCGATGCCTATTTTAGCAGATAAAAAAGATTTATTTCGCTCCAAAACTATAGTATAACTGCTGTATTTTTTATTTATTTTTTTGTAAATTTTGGATTGGTTGGGATATATATAAATCTTCTCTTTTTCATAATTAATTTCTATCAAATATTTTTTAAAAAAAGGATAACCAATAATCCCATTTACAGGGATTCCAACTTGCGACGAAAGATTAAAACTTTGATCTAATATAACGTATAAATTATGATTGCCGTCTGAATAACCACCAGTAGAAAGAATATTATTAGTAGATTTTAAAGCTTCTAAATACACCGAAGAATCATAACCTTTTATTCTAATTTTCTCAACATTTGCAAGGCTTAACTGTTGGTCTTCTAGGCTAAACAAAACCGTTTCTTCGGCACCTGTATCCAAAAGGAAAGTAAGATTTTCACCATTTACTGTTAGAGGAATAAAAATTAAATTATTAATTAATTTAAACGGAATAACAATCCTTTTTTTATTGGCTTGCATTTCAAAACCTTCCTGCGCTTGAGAAACAAGACTAAAAATAAAAAAAAATACTATGCTAAATTTAATTTTCATGTCAAATTTATTTCATAAAGATATGAAAAATAATTTTGAAAATTCTAGAGGGAATTTGTATTATTTATGCTTACAGCACACTGTATCCTTTTTCTTTAGGTCCTTCCCAAATCAATTAAGAATTTCTTTAGAATAGCTTTCTCAAGCTGCTCTAAGTTCTAATAAATCTTCCACTTGAATAGTAATAAGAATATAATTTATATATTTGACAATAGTATAATTTGTTCCTTAAGGAATATATACTCAAAACTAGGTTTGTGTTTTAAACTAGGTATGATTATAACTTATACAGACAATACTTTACCTGTAAATCATTCTAGAAATCATATAATGTATAAAATCATCAGTACATGTTAAATAATTTTTTTAAAGTGAATTTGGAAACGAAAAACAGAATAAACACGAATGTTATTGCTAATTATTCCAAACTCAAATTATCTTTATTTTTTTTACCACTTTTTTTATTAATTACAATTGTTGTATTTTTATATACTCAGAATGGCTTATCTAGAGAGGGTTATGTAGGTATTCAAAAGGATTTATTTTATTTTATTAATTCTAAATTATCTCAATTCCCTCAAATTATTTATAATCTTACTCAAATGGGGGACGCCCTAATTTTCATGTCCCTTTTAACATTATTTGTTTTATATGCTCCTAAATTATGGGAGAGTTTACTATCTGCATCTATAGTTTCAGCATTACTTTCTAACATTTTAAAAAGCCTATTTTTGATTCCGAGACCTGCCGCAATTTTTGATAATAAAACTTTTATAATCCTAGGAAAAAAATTGGTTGGGCACAGTAGCTTGCCTTCGGGTCATTCAATAACAGTTTTTACAGTGCTAACGATTTTATTATTTGCGTTTATGCCAAAAAAAATCAATAACAAAATTATTTGGTATGTAATTATCATAGCTGCTGGTTTACTTCTAGTACTGACGAGGGTTGGAGTAGGTGCTCACCATCCTTTAGACACCATATCAGGTGGTTTAATAGGATATATATCAGGACTATTAGGGATTTTTATCAGCCGGAAATATAAAATTTGGCATTGGGTAAACAATAAAAAATACTACCCAATTTTTATAGTATTATTTTTGATTTGTTGTATTGTGTTAATTAACAAAATAATAAATGAAAATTTATTTGTATTTTATTTATCTTTAATTTCTTTAATTATTTCAATTTTTAAAATCAGTTATGTTTACATTAAAAAGTAATATTAAAATCACTCATTTTGTTGCTTTATTGAGTGTTTTCAATTTTTTATTCTTTCATTTTCCATTTTTCAAATTTGTTTTTCAAAATCTGGATTACAGTAGCTTCAACGGCATTACAATAATTATAAGTTTAATTATATTGATGTTGGTGCTAAATGCATTTATGTTTTATTTAATTTTCTCACTTTCTCAATATGTTGGAAAATTTTTAATGGTATTGTTTTTTATCATCAGTTCGATTTCGGTATACTTTGTAAATACTTACGGGATTATTATTGACGAATCTATGATTGGCAATATTCTGAACACTAAATTTGAAGAATCAAGCAGTTTCTTTTCTTTCAAATTGATATTATATCTTTTCTTCTTTGGTATAATTCCGAGTATATATATTGTTAATGCAAAAATAATAACTGTAGTTTGGAAGAAATTTTTAATCACCATTTCGATTACTTTATTGTTTCTATTATCTTTAATATTTGCCAATGCTAGTAATTGGTTATGGATTGATAAAAATTCTAAAACATTAGGTGGCCTTGCTATGCCATGGTCTTACACAGTTAATATTTCTCTTTTTTATGTACATCAATATAAAAGTAATCAAAAAGAAATTTTATTACCAAATGCTACTCTAAAAGACAATCAAAAATCGGTGGTAGTTTTAGTTATAGGAGAATCCGCCAGGAGTCAAAATTTCTCTTTATACGGATACAATAAAAACACTAATCCACTGCTTTCTAAAATTCCTAATGTGACTCATTTTAATGCTACTTCTTGTGCAACCTATACCACTGCAGGAGTAAAAGGGATTTTATCCCATACTGATTCGGGTGATTTATATGAAATTTTACCTAATTATTTATATAGAAATAATGTAGAAGTTGTGTGGAGAACTACTAATTGGGGAGAGCCACCAGTTCACATAAAAAATTATCAAAAAAGAGAGGATTTATTGGGCCAATGCAATGGCGGAGGATGTGAATATGACGAACTTCTTTTAACAGGATTAAAAGAACAAATACAAGCTAGTAAAAACAATAAAGTTTTGATTGTATTACACACTAGTTCTAGCCATGGGCCTACATACAGCAAAAAATACCCACCTAAATTTGAAACTTTTAAACCCGTTTGTAATAGTGTCGAATTAGGAAATTGTTCTCAGGCTGAGCTAATAAATGCATATGATAATACAATTGTATATACAGATTATCTTTTGTCCAAAGTAATTGAAGATTTAAAGCAATTAAAAGAGTATCATAGTACTATGATTTTTGTTTCGGATCATGGGGAATCATTAGGTGAAAAAAACTTATACATGCATGGTCTTCCATTAAGCATTGCTCCTAAAGAACAATATGAAATTCCTTTTATAGTTTGGACTTCGGATGGATCCAAAAAATTAAAGCCAAATAAATTAGTTTCTCAATATTATGTTTTTCATAGTGTATTAAATTTTTTAGGAGTTCAAAGTCCAATTTATGATGAGAAAATGAATATTTTCAAACAATAATTTTCTTAAACTGGTTTAAATACACATTAATTTATTGTAACAAATACCTCTTACTAGTTACTAATATCTTAAATTTGAATAGAAAAAAACCAATATGCTAGTTTATCTTCGTTTACTAAAAGAGAGTTTCGGTTTTGCCATGAATGCTTTGCGAAATAATAAATTGCGCACTTTACTTTCGCTTTTAGGAGTGACTATCGGTATTTTCTCAATTATTGCTGTACTTGCCGCAGTAGATTCATTAGATAGAAAAATAAAAAAAGATTTAAGTAGTTTAGACAAAAACACTATTTACTTATTTAAAGGTTCTTTCGGTCCTTCTGTAATACCAAGATGGAAAAGAGACCAATTCCCTCAAGTGAAATACACCGAATATGAATATTTAAAAAGTGCTTTGCCCGAAGCGCAACAGATGGCTTACCAGCTTTTTGTGAAAAGCGAAATCATGAAATACGATACCAAATCGGTTAGTAGTGTAAATGTTGTACCTGTTTCTTATGAATTTATTGATATCCAAGGGTTGGAATTTGCAGAAGGAAGGTTTTATAACGAAGCGGAATCCAATTCGGGGGCTGCTGTTTTAGTAATTGGAGATGAATTGGCAAACAGTCTTTTTGAAAATGTAAGTCCAATTGGCAAACAAGTGCGATTATATGGACAACGATTTACAGTTATTGGTGTATTGAAAAAACAAGGAGCAGGAATGTTTGGAGATAGCAACGATACCTCGGTATTTATTCCGGTTAATTTTTTAAGGCGTATGTATGGGGATAATAATGATTCAATGACACCGGTTATTCTTATTAAGCCACAAAAAAGTATTGATATGGATGCCTTTAAAGCGGAAGTCTCCCAAAAATTGCGCAACCTTCGCGGACTAAAAACAGGAGAAATTGACAACTTTTTTATCAATGTACTTTCAGGGTTTACTGATTTGTTGGATGGCATTATTGCTAATATGAATATTGGGGGCTGGATTATTGCTGGATTTTCACTTCTTGTTGGAGGGTTTGGAGTTGCCAACATTATGTTTGTTTCGGTAAAAGAACGCACCAACTTAATTGGAATTCAAAAATCCCTTGGTGCCAAAAATAGATTTATCCTTTTTCAATTCTTATTTGAAGCAGTAATCTTGTGTTTAATTGGTGGTATAATTGGAATAGTATTAGTTTGGTTAATTTCAATTGGTTTAACTAAATTACTAGACTTTGAGTTTGTATTAAGTTTTGGAAATATTATGCTTGGCTCTGGATTAGCAATATTAATTGGCTTGATTGCTGGAATCTTACCTGCAATATCTGCGTCTAAACTAGACCCTGTTGAAGCAATTAGAAGTGGAATATAGAAGTAAATTATCATTTTAAAATAACATATAAAAAAACACAAAGTGAATGCTTTGTGTTTTTTTGTCTTAGGGAAAGATAGATTATCTAATTTCTTGATTTAAAATCAAATCAATATATAGATTAATTTTATCTTTCAATTCTTTTCTTTGCGAAATAAAATCTAGAAATCCGTGTTCTAATAAAAATTCAGAGGTTTGGAATCCTTCTGGTAAATCTTTACCTGTAGTATCACGCACAACACGAGGACCTGCAAAAGCAATTAATGCGCCAGGCTCTGCAATATTAATATCGCCTAACATGGCATAAGAAGCAGTTGTTCCTCCAGTTGTTGGATCGGTACATAAAGAAATATACGGAATTTTAGATTCCGCTAATTGTGCTAATTTTACAGAAGTTTTTGCTAGTTGCATTAACGAATAAGCTGCTTCCATCATTCGTGCGCCGCCCGATTTTGAAATCATTACAAAAGGCACGTTATTCTTTATAGAATAATCAATACCACGAGCAATTTTCTCTCCAACAACAGCACCCATAGAGCCACCAATAAAGGCAAAGTCCATACAACATACCACTAAATTATTCCCCTTTGATTTTCCAACACCAGTTCTAACCGCATCTTTCAGCTTGGTTTTATCCATAACGTCTTTCAATCGATCGGAATACTTTTTAGTGTCCACAAATCCAAGTGGATCTTTGGAAGTCATTTTCGCATCTAATTCTTTGAATTCGTTATTGTCGAACAAAATTTCAAAATATTCTTTACTTCCTATTCTCACGTGAAACCCATCCTCAGGACTTACCCAAAGGTTACGTTCTAATTCATCTGCATCAATAATTTTACCGGTAGGTGACTTGTACCAAAGTCCTTTTGGCACATCTTTCTTGTCTTCAGTTGCAGTAGTGATTCCTTTTTCTGTTCTTTTAAACCAAGCCATAGTTTATAATTATGAATTATAAATTATGAATTATGAATTATGACAATTTCGTAATTCGTAATCCGTAATTTTTATAAAGTGTTTACATTATTTAAATCTGCAAATGCTTTTTCTAATCTCGTATTGAAAGTCATTTCTCCTTCACGTACCCATTTTCTTGGATCGTAGTATTTTTTATTAGGAACATCAGCACCATCAGGATTTCCAATTTGAGTTTTTAAATATTCAATATGGTTTACCATATAATCACGAATTCCTTCGGTAAAAGCAAATTGTAAATCGGTATCAATATTCATTTTAATAACTCCGTAAGAAATTGCTTCTCTTATTTCTTCTAAAGTAGATCCAGATCCTCCGTGAAAAACAAAATCAACTGGATTTGGACCAGTATTAAATTTATTTTGAACATAATCTTGAGAATTTTTCAAGATTTTTGGAGTTAATTTTACATTACCTGGTTTATAAACACCATGAACATTTCCAAAGGAAGCCGCAATAGTAAATTTAGGACTTACCTTTAATAATTCTTCATAAGCATAGGAAACTTCTGAAGGCTGTGTGTATAATTTTGAACTGTCTACGTCAGAATTGTCCACCCCATCTTCTTCACCACCCGTAATTCCTAATTCAATTTCTAATGTCATTCCCATTTTGCTCATTCGTGCTAAATAGGTTTTACAAATTTCAATATTTTCTTCAATTGGTTCTTCAGATAAGTCGATCATGTGTGAAGAAAACAAAGGTTTTCCTGTCTCTGCAAAATATTTTTCAGAAGCATCAAGTAAACCATCAATCCAAGGTAGAAGTTTTTTAGCACAATGGTCAGTATGAATAATTACGGTTGCGCCATAGGCTTCCGCCAAAGTATGAATGTGTTTTGCACCTGCTATTCCACCAGCAATAGACGATCTTTCGTTAGCATTTGAAAGCCCTTTACCAGCATTAAATTGAGCACCACCATTAGAAAATTGAATAATAACTGGAGCATTTAATTTAGCTGCTGTTTCTAAAACACCATTGATAGTATTTGAGCCAGTTACGTTTACTGCAGGAATTGCAAATCCTTTTTCTTTTGCGTAAGCAAAAATTTCTTGAACTTCGTCTCCAGTAGCAACTCCAGGTTTAATGTTATGTGACATCTAATAGATAATTTTAATTAAGTTTACAAAAGTAACAATTTCTAAAATTAGAAAGGATAATTAATACCAATATTTAACACTGATTTGGATAAATTTATCTCTTTCAGCCATTTATCATTATCTGATTTTGCAGGATTGTAGGTTTTAAAACCAACATCAAATCGTACCACAAATAAGCCTTGATCGTATCTAATACCAGTTCCCGTTCCTAATGCAAAGGTTTTTATAGATTGAAAACCATTAAATTTATAGTCCTCATCAATAACATTGTCTAATACATTCCAAATATTTCCAGCATCTGCAAATAAAGCACCGTTGAATTTCCCTAGAATATTAAATCGCAGTTCAGCACTAAGTGTAATTTTTAGGTTGGCTTCATTAAAATCATTCAATCCTCCACTTCTTCCAGGACCCAAACTATAGGGCTGCCATGCTCTCATGTCATTAGATCCTCCAGAAAAGTAACTTCGAGAAAACGGAATATTTTTAGAATTTCCATAAGGAATTGCTAATCCAGCAAAACTTCGAACTGCAAACACTTTATTCCTAGCTATGTTCCAATGTTTTATATATTCAAACTCTCCTTTTAAATATTGTGAATACTCTACTTCAAAAAAGGTATTCGCTCCGCCTTGCTTGTCTAATTGTTTGGAAGCTCTTGCTATTAGAGAAAGAAAATTGCCAGCAGATTCTAATTTACTTTTAAAAGTATGAAAGGAGTTATCGTATAAATCTTTTTTGGTAGATTTTGAGTAACTGATGCTTGTTGCAAATATCAAATTGTTTTCAGTTAATCGTTTTCTTCGTTCTTCAATGCTTCGTATTATTTTTAGGTCGTTTTGGGAGACAGAAAGAACACTAGAACTTGATAGAGCGTCATAAATAAAGCCACTGGTGCCACTTTCAATTATTAATTGATTTCCATTTTCTGTAAAATAGTCTGGATCAACTGAACTGTAATTGTTTGCAATACCATTAAGTGCATTATACGACGATTGGTATATATTAAAATAGTTACTAGTATTTACATTTTTTACATATTGAATGTTAACTAAATCCAAACGGAAAGCGTCGTTTTTACTGGGTGTCCAATTGTAGGATAAACTACCCGTGAAGTTATGTTTGTCTAACCCAATATTTCGTTGTTTTGCAAAACCAACACTAAATATGGTAGAAGGAATCATGCTTTTCGGAATAATTTTATCAGTATTAATTGGAAAAAATATCCTCGGAAAACTTAATTTGGCATCTACTCCAATTTCAGAAATGTTAAAGAAATTATCGTTTGGATTTGCTAAATCTCTAGAAGCGCCTACATTTCCTCTAAAACCAATTTGAAAAGTCTCTGCACCATTAAAAATATTTCGAATTCCTAAAGAAGTATTTCCGGAAATCCCAAAATCTTGAATATTAGAATGGATAAAATCAGCTGAATACCCAAAACTAAATTTGTCTCTAGGCTTTAAATAAATGTTTGCAATTAAGGATTTATTGTCTTTAGCATCAATTTTATATTCAATACTTGGGTAGTTAAAAACCTTTAGATTACTTAAATATTTAGTTGTTAATAGAGTATTATTATCAGAAAAAAAATCTCCTTTATTAATAAAAATCGCATCGGTAATTGCTTTTGGACGGTATTTTAATTTTTTTTCACTGTATAAAAAGAAATCTTTATAGTGTAAGCTATCTTTAATCGGTGCTTCAATTTTGTTGGTAGCTCGATCGGTGTATATATTAACCTTGCTAATTTTGTACAAATTAAAAGGAGCAGTTTTAAAAGTGTCATTTTCTCTGTAAGCATAATCCTTAACGATTAATTTCACGTTTACTTTTTTACTAGTATTTATGGTGTCGAGAGAATACGAAATAAAATTTTGCTGAAAAAGATAGGCTCCATTATTACGGAATTCAGTTGTTATTCTGTTTCGTTCTTCATTTAAATTATCAGTGGTATATTGTTTATTTGTTTTAACAAATGAATTAGCAACTTTGATCTTGTATAACGAATCTAGAGCAGGTGTGGCAATAAAAGTTCGGATACTATCAATTATATAAGGCTTTTTAAGAGCAACCTGGTATTTAACATTTGTTTTTTTAAGACCCACAGAATCTTTACTAAATCTTGCTTTTACATCAAAATAACCTTTGTTATAATAAAAAGATTCTAGTCTTTTAAGAGATTTTTCCGAATTTAATGAGTCATAAATTACAGGAGCTTCTCCAGTTTTAATTAGAAAATTACTCCAACCCGAAACTAAAAAAGATTTTCCAAGTCGATCTACTTGTTTTTTTGACAGTAATTTTGTCAAATTAGCTACTCTTTTTGGTTTTCTTTTTAGCCATTTAGCATACGAAGTGTCCGCATTTTTTTTGGCTAAGTTGAATAAATTCAACCGCAATCGATAACCTAGGATAGAGCTGTTTGGCTTTTGATACAATTGAAAAAACAAATTTTCATCACGTGTTGCCTTGCCATCTATAGAAATTTCATTTTTCATTAATAGGCTTTTGCCAACAGGAACTCGTTTTGTTGAATTACATGCTACAATTAGGAGCCCGATTAAAATAATTAATGATATTTTTGTGAGGTGTTTTTTCAAAAGATGCAAATTTAATTCAAAAGTACATTTTTTTATGGTTAGTAAAAACCAAATTAAACTAATTACGAGTTTACAGCAAAAAAAATTTAGGCAGGTTCATAAATTATTTATTGCCGAAGGGGTAAAAGTAATTCAAGAATTGCTGGATTCTAATTTTGTTTTGGAGCATTTATTTGTTTCCGAATCTATTTTGGATAATGTAAATAATTCCCAAAAAACGAGTATAAGCGAGGCCGATTTAAAGAAAATATCCTGTTTGGCAACTCCAAACAATTGTTTGGCTTTGTTTAAAATTCCAGAAGCAAATCAACCACATCAAAAAGGGTTGATTGTCGCTTTAGACAGTATTCGTGATCCAGGTAATTTAGGCACAATTATTAGGTTGTGTGATTGGTTTGGGGTAGAACAACTTTGGTGTAATGAGCAAACAGTAGATGTTTACAATCCAAAAGTGGTGCAAGCAACTATGGGTTCAATCGCGAGAGTTGCGGTTTCTTATGTGGATTTAGAAAAACAACTCCAAAATCTATCTATTCCTATTTTCGGAACTTTTATGGATGGTAAAAATGTATACAACGAAAAACTTCCTAAGGAGGGTATTTTAATTTTAGGAAATGAAGCTAACGGAATTTCTAAAAATATTGAAAAGCTAGTCACCAAAAGGTTAGCAATTCCTCGTTTTGGTACTTTGCAACAAACAGAAAGTTTGAATGTAGCCACAGCCACAGCTATTTTCTTAAGTGAATTTAAAAGGGCTACTTTTTAATGGAAGGTAAAGTTTACAAAAATCCCTCTTGATTTCATTGCAGCAATATTACTTGTCCAAGGACTGTCTGGATTGTTATCACGAATTAGTTCGTCATTTAGTCCAAATACTCCTCTTATGGATGGTGAGAATTTGAAATATTCTAAATATAAATCCACTCCAATACCTATTTGGTAATTTTGTGTCCAAGGCTTCAATCGAAATTTTTGTTGGTAATTGTCATCAACAGATTTAGAATTACTTGCTAAATTTAAAGTTGCCGAAACACCACCAACCAAGTAAGGGCGAATGTTACCGGTTCGTTTAGATGAGAATTTTAACAAAAGTGGAAAATCAATAAAAGTAGAACGGATTTCTCTTTCAGAATCAATTTGTCTTGTGAAGTTGCTGTAAGTCAAGTTTCGTTGTGCATAATACAAACCTGGTTCGAAGCGTAAATTTATGTATTCTTGCAAACGAAGATCTGCTACTACTCCTACATTAAAACCAGTAGTACTGTTAACTGAAATTTCTTTACTTGGTGTATTTAAGTAATCAACATTGAAATCGTAGGTGTTAAAACCAAGAAAATAACCAAAATAAACACGTTGTTTATCAAAGTTTTCCAAATTAATAATTGGGTCTTTAGAGAAGATTCCTTTCGTTTGCGCTTGACTATTCAAACTTAAAAGAAATAGCAAAAAATAAAATAGTTTCTTCATAGTGCTGCAATTCTAATCGTCAAGATTAGAAGGTATTATTTTTTGGTTGCTGAATAAATAGTTGCCACTCCAAAAGTTTGCGGCATTGCTACTACCTCTATAAACCCAATTTTTCGTAAAATATTGTTTAACTTTTCTCCATAAGGAAAAACAGATGCCGATTCGGATAAATAGCCATACGCCACATTGTCTTTCGAGAAAAGTTTTCCAATAATAGGCAAAATATTTTTACTATAAAAACGATATCCTTGTTTGAATGGAGTTTTATCAGGAACAGAAGTTTCTAAAATCACAAATATTCCGTTTGGTTTTAGAACTCTAAGTATTTCTGCAAGTCCTTTGTCTAGTGTTTCAAAATTACGAATCCCAAAAGAAACCGTTATAGCATCAAAATGATTATCAGGGAAAGACATATTTTCGCTATCTCCAATAACCATATCAATAATATGATCTAATTTTTTTTCGGCAATTTTTTTAATGCCAACTTCTAGCATCCCTGCCGAAATATCCAAACCAATTATGTTTTTCGCATTGGTTTTTGTCATTAAAATGGCCAAATCACCAGTCCCTGTTGCAATGTCTAAAATAGTTTCTGGATTTTTGGCAGCAACTAATTGCAATACCTTCTTACGCCATTTTATGTCTATTCCAAAAGAGATTACACGGTTTAACCCATCGTAATTTCCAGAAATAGCATCAAACATTTGGGTTACTTGTTCTTTTTTCCCTAAAGTAGAATCTTTATATGGAGTGACGTTATTAGACATTTTTACTAGTAATTTTTTACTGTGCAAAAGTACAAATAATAAAAATTGAAATACTTATTTTTTCAAATAAGTCTCAAAGGTAAAATCGAACTTGTGTTTTTCATCTTGGAAATGTTTTTCCGAAAACATTAAGCTCCATTCGGAAGCATTAAATTCCGGAAAAAAAGCATCCGCTTCAAATTCAGAATGTACACGTGTAAGTTCTATTTTGTCTGCAGTTTCTATAGATTGGGAGTAAATTTCAGCACCACCAATAACAAATACGTCTTCATTTTTAGGGGAAATTGAAATTGCCTCTTCTAATGAATGCACCACAATACAACCTTCTACTAGGTAATCGTTTTGTCGTGTAATAATAACATGGGTGCGGTTTGGTAAAGGTTTAGGAAAACTTTCAAAAGTTTTTCTACCCATAATTATGTAATGTCCAGAAGTAGTTTGTTTGAATCGTTTAAAATCATCTGGCAAATGCCAAAGTAATTCGTTGTCTTTTCCCAGAGCATTATTTTCTGCGGCTGCAGCAATAAGAATAATCATTCTATAGATTTTTGGTTTTTTAAATCGTTTTTTAGTTGCTCAATTTTTTTTCTTGGTTTGCCATTAATTGGTTAATCTGCTCTCGCTCCCAATTTTTATTCATAAAACTGTCTGTAATAAAAACTTTAATAAAATGCAAAATTAAAATAAATAATCAAGCAGTTGTGGCCCAAATATACCAATTATTCTGTTCTCCTAAAGTTATACATTTGTTAACGATAAATAAAAAAATACTTCTTAAAAAAAATACCAAATGAAAGTAGAGCTTTTTTTTGTTTTATCCTTTTTCGTTCGTATTCGTACATTTCATGTTGACTGGCGTCCATAATTAGCAATTTTTCAATTTAAAATTACTATTTTTTTTAGAGAATTTCCAAATTATGTTTTTGATTTAATGAATTAAGAAAACGTTTTCTTAATTCCAATAAATAAAATAATCCTATTTATTTGAGAATACAATTTTTTTAAATAGATCATTTTAATAATTCAGTAAAACTGCTCAGCACTTGTAAATTATATACTGTAAATGCTTTACTTTGTCAGAGTAATCTATTAATGAATTACTTGCATTTGTATAAAAAAATTAGAAAATTGGTTTTAGTGCTCTTGAATAAAAAGGAAAAACTAAAATTAACATTATAAAGGTTTAGGTTTTTAGTTTGTTTGTTAAAAATCCGTTTGGCAACTCGTTTGCTAAGCGGATTTTTTTATAAATCTAGATAGTATTAGTGTGTTAAACCGCAACCGCTCCTTTAATATGTGGATGAGGGTCGTAACCTTCTAATGTGAAATCATCAAAATCAAAATCTAAAATATTTTTTACGTTTGGATTTAATATCATTTTAGGTAATGCTTTAAAATCGCGGGAAAGTTGCAATTCTAATTGTTCAAAATGGTTGTTGTAGATGTGTGCATCTCCAAAGGTGTGAATGAATTCGCCAGCTTCTAAGTTGCAAACTTGTGCAATCATCATAGTAAGTAAGGCATAGGAAGCAATATTGAAGGGTACTCCTAAGAAGATATCGGCACTTCGTTGGTACAATTGGCAAGATAATTTCCCTTCAGAAACATAAAACTGGAAAAAGGCATGGCAAGGAGGCAAAGCTACTTTGCCTTTTGAAATATTCTCGGCAAATGATTTTGTAGTATCAGGTAAAACGGATGGATTCCAAGCAGAAACTAACATGCGTCGGCTGTTTGGGTTGGTTTTTAATGTATCAATTAACTCGGTTATTTGATCTATTTCTTCACTATTCCAGTTGCGCCATTGGTGACCATAAACGGGTCCTAAATCGCCATTTTCATTTGCCCATTCATCCCAAATTTTAACGCCGTTTTCTTGTAAATACTTTATGTTTGTATCCCCTTTTAAAAACCAAAGCAATTCATAAATTATTGATTTTAGATGCAATTTTTTGGTAGTAACCATTGGGAATCCTTCACTTAAATCAAAACGCATTTGGTATCCAAATACACTTTTGGTTCCGGTTCCTGTCCGGTCGCCTTTTTGGGTTCCGTTTTCTAAAACATGCTTTACTAAGTCGTGGTATTGTTTCATTAGGGTTGTAGGTTTTTGGTCTTAGGTATTAGGATTTGGGTTCTGAGAATTAGGTTTCGGTTTTTATTGATTACTGAAAAACTGAACACTTAAACTATCCAACTTCCCTCTTAGATATTTCATCTCTAATTCGGACAGCCTTTTCGTAATCTTCGTCTTGAACAGCACCCTCTAATTGTTCGTGGAGTTCAATAAGACTAAATTTTGCAAATCCTGAATTTTTCTCTTCATTTTCATGCCCAGAAATATAAGGTTCTGATTGGTCGCTAATATCCAATGGGTTGTTTCCTTCTAAATCGTTAGAAGTGGCATTTAAAAAAACTCCTGCTTTATCTAATATGTTTTTATACGTAAATATTGGTGCTTGAAATCGAAGCGCCAATGCAATTGCATCCGAAGTTCGGGCATCAATTATCTCTTCAATTTTATCTCTTTCGCAAATGATACTCGAGTAGAATACGCCATCTACAAGCTTGTGGATAATAACTTGCTTAATTACAATATCAAATCTGTCGGCAAAACTTTTGAATAAATCGTGGGTCAATGGACGCGGTGGTTTTATTTCTTTTTCTAAAGCAATAGCAATGGATTGCGCTTCAAAAGCACCAATTACTATAGGTAATTTTCGGTCGCCATCTACTTCATTTAAAATTAAAGCATAAGCACCATTTTGGGTTTGACTGTAAGAAATTCCTTTAATTGTTAGTTTTACTAAACTCATATTATTGTCATTGCGAGGCAAGAAGCAATCTCGTCCTCAACTTTTAATTCTGATTGCAAAATAGTTCTTCTGAAAAACGAAACTGTACACAACACAGTAAATCGCTTAGCCCTGATTGAAGCAGGTATCCTTTATTATTTTTTCTTAAAATAATAAAGATACTGCGTAAAGCAGGAAAAGGCATTGCAAAGAAACAAAAAGTTTCGCTTTTTAAAACTCTTATGTACAAAAAAAGCCGTCTGAAAATAATTTTGACGGCTTTTTGAATTATAATTTTTTTATTAGTTTCAAAAAAGAGTTTAAAACTAGGCACTTTTAGTGCATTTCCTTAATCCTCTAAAAGAAGTTTTTTTACCACTGATTTACAGATTTAAATCATTACCGATCTCTAAATCTGTTAATTAGAAGTGGTTTGTTTTTAAGAATTCTGTGCTTTGAATTCTTTAAATTTTTGTGTCAAACGAGGTACAATATCGAAGGCATCTCCAACAATTCCGTAATCGGCAACCTTAAAGAAAGGTGCTTCGGGATCGGTGTTGATGACTAATTTAACTTTAGAGGAGTTGATTCCTGCAATGTGCTGTATTGCTCCCGATACTCCAATAGCAATATATAAATTGGTCGCAACGGGTTTCCCGGTTTGTCCAACGTGCTCACTGTGAGGGCGCCATCCAAGATCGGAAACCGGTTTGGAGCAAGCGGTTGCTGCACCAAGCACGGAGGCTAATTCTTCTAACATTCCCCAATTTTCTGGGCCTTTCATTCCACGTCCACCAGAAACCACGATGTCGGCATCGGCAATTGTAACTTTTCCTGATGATTTTTCAACAGATTCTACTTTTACAGAAAAATCAGCTTCGTTAAGATTTGGAGTAAAATCTTCTTCGGTTAAAGATGAACTATTTTCAAATATTCCGAATGAGTTTTTACTTATTGAAAGCACCTTAATTTCGGTATCAATTTCAGTTACATTGAAAGCCTTGTTAGAAAAAACGGTTCTTTTTACCTGAAACGGCGCCGTTGCAATTGGTAATCCTACAACGTTGGTTGCCAAACCAGCATTTAGACCAACAGCCACAAGTGGTGCAAGGTATAAACTGTCAGTAGTAGAAGAAAGTACAATAACTTTCGAACCTTCTTTTTGCGCTGCTTGTTTTACAATATCTGCGTAGGCTTTGGCATTAAAGTTTCCTAATTTATCATTAGACACTTTCAAAACTTTATCTACACCATATTTTGATAATTCGGAAACGTTAGTACTATTTACAGTTACTGCTGTAACTGTTGTACCAAGAGAAGTTGCAACTCTTTTTGCATAAGAAGCCAATTCAAAAGCGACTTTTTTTAATTTTCCGTCTGCGGATTCTGCATATATTAATATTGACATAATTTTTTTTATTTCCTCACCCCAACCCTTCTCCAAAGGAGAGAGGGATAAAGGCGATATGTTATTTTTACTTTTTAGAGATGTAATTTAGGTTGCAATTAAATAATCTTTGCTTCGTTGTGTAATAAATTGATTAGTTCGTCTAAATTGTCTGCAGCAACTAATTTAACGGCTGATTTACCTGCAGGTTTTTCAAATTTTATAATTTTAGTTTGATTGTTTGCTGCAACAGGTTCTAGAACTGTTAATACTTTGGTTCGTGCTGTCATGATGCCACGCATGTTAGGAATTCGAAGATCTTTCTCTTCAACTAAACCTTTTTGTCCTCCAATGATTAATGGTAAGCTAGCTGAAATAATTTCTTTTCCTCCATCAATTTCTCTTGCTGCTTTAGCAGAAGTTCCTTCAACGGTAATTTCAGTACACGAATTTACAAAGTTGTAGTTCAGTAATCCAGCTAACATTCCGGGAACCATTCCGCCATTGTAGTCTAGGGATTCTTTTCCACAAATTACTAAATCGTAACCGCCTGTTTTAATAACTTCGGCTAGTTGTTTAGCAACAAAAAAACCATCGGTAGGAGCTGCATTTACTCGAATCGCTTCGTTGGCACCAATTGCTAAAGCTTTTCTTAATGTTGGCTCGGTTTCGGCACCACCTACGTTAACCACAGTAACGGTTGCACCTTGTTGTTCTTGAAACCAAATTGCTCTAGTTAAACCAAATTCATCGTTTGGATTAATTACATACTGAACTCCATTAGTATCAAACTCGGAATCACCATTAACAAAGTTGATTTTAGAAGTAGTATCTGGTACGTGACTGATGCAAACTAATATTTTCATTCTATTATTTTTTAATTTTTTTCTGACTGTAAAAGTATAAAATATATTTCTAATTTTTATATGCACGCATAATATTTTAGTTAAAAAGTTCTCTATTATATCGATTTCGCTTTATAAATTAATTTAACAGATGGTAGAAAACTTATTTGAGAATTTTTTTATGTGTTCTACTTAATTAATATTATTTAAGTTTAATATGATTTTTTATCATTTTTAATTTTTACTTTTGCTATCCGAATCTGATTTTAAGAAAATTTATATATGAGAACGATACAGTTTAGAGAAGCAATTTGTGAGGCAATGAGTGAAGAAATGCGTCGCGATGAAACAGTATATTTGATGGGTGAGGAAGTTGCTGAATACAATGGTGCATATAAAGCGTCTAAAGGTATGCTCGACGAATTCGGGCCAAAACGTGTTATTGATACTCCAATTGCAGAATTAGGTTTTGCAGGAATTGCAGTAGGATCTGCGATGAATGGTTGCCGTCCTATTGTGGAATATATGACCTTTAATTTTTCACTTGTTGGTATTGACCAAATTATTAATAATGCTGCTAAAATGCGTCAAATGTCAGCAGGTCAATTTCCTATGCCAATGGTTTTTAGAGGACCAACTGCTTCAGCAGGGCAATTAGGAGCTACTCACTCGCAAGCATTTGAAAACTGGTTTGCTAATACTCCAGGTCTTAAAGTTGTTGTACCTTCAACTGTTTATGATGCTAAAGGTTTACTGAAAGCAGCTATTCGCGATAATGATCCTGTAATATTTATGGAATCAGAACAAATGTATGGTGATAAAGGAGAAGTTCCAGAGGGAGAATATATCATTCCGCTTGGAGTTGCCGATATTAAAAGAGCAGGAAGCGATGTAACAATTGTTTCTTTTGGAAAAATTATTAAAGAGGCTCATATCGCTGCAGATGAATTAGAAAAAGAAGGAATTTCATGTGAAATTATCGATTTAAGAACCGTTCGTCCTTTAGATTATGATGCAATTATAACTTCGGTTAAGAAAACAAACCGTTTGGTAGTTCTTGAAGAAGCTTGGCCATTTGCAAGTGTAGCTTCTGAAATTGCATATATGGTTCAAGACAAAGCATTCGATTTTCTAGATGCACCAGTGCAAAGAATTACAACTGCCGATACACCTGCGCCTTATTCTCCAACATTATTGAAAGAATGGTTGCCTAATGCATCGGATGTAGTTAAAGCCGTAAAAAAAGTAATGTATAAATAATAATAATCTATTATATTTGAAGCTTCATCGGAGAAATCCTGGTGAAGCTTTTTTTTTAAATTTAATTTTCTTTTAAACATGTTGAAAAATTTAGTGTTTACTTTTTTATTTGTACTTAGTTTAACCAATTCACTTTTAGCTCAAACTAAAGTTGGCGGTATTGTATTAGATAAAAAAAATCTACCTATCTCCTATGCTAATATAGTTTTCAAAGGATCTAATGAAGGAACTGTAAGTGATGAAAACGGAAAGTTTTATTTAGAGTCTAGTAAAAGTTATACTTCAATTTCGGTAGCATTTGTTGGTTATACTTCAAAGGATGTTCCTCTTGCCAAATCGGTAAACTATAACATGAAAATTTTTTTAGAAGGTGAAATTGAGTTAAAGGAAGTGGTTATTTTTAGAGGAAAAACGTCTAAAAAGAACAATCCCGCATTGGTTATATTGAGAAAAATATGGGAACGTAAAAGAAAAAATGGCTTAAGAATTTTTAATCAATACCAATATGAAAAATATGAAAAAATAGAATTTGATTTAAATACTATTGATAGTGCTTTTATGAAAAGCAAAGTATTTAAAGGGATGGAATTTGTTTTTAATAAAATGGATACTTCTAAGGTTACTGGAAAAACCTATTTACCTATTTTTATAAACGAATCTTTGTATGATGTATATGGTGACAATAAGATTAAAAAAGAAAAATCTATTATTAAAGCCAATAAAAATTCCGGTTTAGGTAATGGGGAAGGCGTAAATAACTTTATGAAAGATTTATACAATGATTACAATATTTATAATAATCACATAACTTTTTTCGACAAAAGTTTTACAAGTCCACTTTCAACAACTGGAATAGATGTTTATAATTACGTGCTTCGTGATAGTACTTATATAGATAAAAAGTGGTGTTACAATATTGATTTTTATCCAAGAAGAAAAAATGAGTTAACTTTTAAAGGGGATTTTTGGGTAAATGATACCACTTTTGCAATTAAAACTATTACAATGGCAGTTTCTAAAAGTGCTAATATTAACTGGGTAAAAGATATTTATATTGAACAAGAATTTGATGTTCAGAATGACTCTGTTTTCTTGTTAACTAGAGATTATATTATGTCTGATTTTGCTTTTAGCAAAAAAGAAGAAGCAAAAGGAGTTTATGGAAAACGCACTACTTTATTTAGAAATCATAAGTTTAATGAAACCAAACCTGATAAATTTTATAAAGAAGAAGTAAATTTTGTAGATAATTCGGTATTTAAAAAAGACGATGACTATTGGGAGAAGCATCGGTTTGAAAAATTAAATAAAGATGAGGTTGGAGTATATAAGTTGATTGACACCCTGAAAACAGTTCCGAAATTCAAACAAATGTATAATTTGGTTACTGTTTTAGGTAGTGGTTACATAAATCATGATTGGTTTGATTATGGACCAATTTTTTCAACTATTGGCTATAATGCAGTTGAAGGATGGCGTTTAAGAGTAGGAGGAAGAACCTATTTTGGCCACAACGATAAATGGCGATTACAAGGCTATACTGCTTATGGATTTCAGGATAATAAATTCAAATATGGTTTGTCTGGAAAATGGATGATTGATACCAAAAACAGAATTATTATTTCTGGAGGAAATAGAAGAGATGTAGAGCAAATAGGGGCAAGTTTAACAAATTCAAATGATGTTTTAGGAAGAAGTTTTGCGTCTTCAAGCCTCTTTAGTTTTGGTGCAAATGGGAAATTAACAGATATTAATTTTTCTAATTTATCAATTGAAATTGAACCCATAAAAAATTTAATTTTTGAAACTAGCTTTTCTTACAAGACTTTAGAATCTGCATCTCCATCATTTAGTTTAGATTATTATTTAGATGCTTCCCAAAATTTGATAAAAAGCGCAGTAAAGCAATCGGAAGTTGGTGTTCAAGTCGAGTATACTCCTAATAAAAAAACTTCTGGTTATGGTGTAGAACGTTCTATTGTAGATAGTCCTTACAGTAGGATATTTGTAAATTACAGTCAGGGTATCAAAGGGTTGTTAAATAGTGATTTTGATTACAGTAAGGTACAATTATATTATAAACAACCCATTTTAATTGGGCCATTGGGGAGAACTAATTTAACCATGGAATTAGGCAAAACCTTCGGAAAAGTGCCTTTAGGTTTAATGGATGTAATTCCAGGTAATCAAACTTTTTTTATAATAAAAAACACTTTTAATAATTTAAATTTTTACGAATTCGTTTCGGATAGATATGCAACTTTTCAATGGGAACACAATTTTCAAGGAAGATTATTGTCTAGAATTCCATTCATGAAAAAGCTAAATTGGAGAGAAATTTTTGGTGCAAGAACCGTTTATGGAGATATTTCTAATGAAAATAAATTACTCAATGCTTCTGGGACATTATATAAAGCTCCTACAAATCCATATTGGGAATACAGCGTTGGAATAGGAAATATTTTTAAAGTTTTTCGAATAGATGCAAGCTTTAGAGGAAATTACAGAGATATACCAGGGACAAATAATTTTACAATTAAGGGGCAATTTGGGTTTTATTTCTAATAAGAATATAAAATAAGAACTTTTTTTCTTAGTAAAATTACACAATTTGCAAATGTTCTTAAAAAATTGTTATTTTTGCACCCGATAAAATTTATAACAAATATATTAAATTTATGGAATCATTGATGATTTATGTGCCTATTGTAATGGCTTTAATTGGATTAGCTTATATGTTAATTAAAAGATCTTGGGTATTAAAACAAGATGCCGGAGACGGAAAAATGAAAGAGATTTCTGATTATATTTATGAAGGTGCCCTGGCTTTTCTTAACGCAGAATACAGATTGTTAGCAATATTTGTTGTTTTAGCAAGCATTGTTTTAGCAGGAATATCTTTTATAGTTCCAACAACACACATATTAATTGTAATAGCATTTGTTTTCGGAGCTTTCTTTTCAGCTTTAGCTGGAAATATGGGAATGAAAATCGCAACTAAAACAAACGTACGTACTACACAAGCAGCTCGGACTAGTTTGCCACAAGCATTAAAAGTTTCTTTTGGTGGTGGAACTGTAATGGGTCTAGGAGTTGCTGGTTTAGCAGTTTTAGGTCTTACAGGTTTCTTTATTTTCTTCTTCCATTTCTTTATGGGCGGGGTTTGGACTTCATCAGAAGATATGACTAAAGTATTAGAAACTCTTGCTGGATTCTCTCTTGGAGCAGAATCTATTGCATTGTTTGCCCGTGTTGGTGGAGGTATTTATACTAAAGCTGCCGATGTAGGTGCTGATTTAGTTGGTAAAGTAGAAGCTGGAATTCCTGAAGATGATCCTCGTAATCCTGCCACAATTGCTGATAACGTTGGAGATAACGTTGGAGATGTTGCAGGTATGGGTGCCGATTTATTTGGTTCTTATGTTGCTACCGTTCTTGCTGCAATGGTTCTTGGAAACTATGTAATTAAAGATATGGGTGGAATGATTCAAGATGCTTTTGGCGGAATTGGACCAATTTTATTACCAATGGCAATTGCAGGTTTCGGAATCTTGTTTTCTATTATAGGAACAATGGTTGTTAAAATCTCTGACGATAATGCTAAGGAAGCACAAGTGCAAAAAGCATTAAATATAGGAAACTGGATTTCTATCGCATTAACAGCTATTGCTTGTTTTGTTTTAGTAAAAATGATGTTACCAGAAACAATGAAAATGAGTTTCTTTGGTGAAGGATTAAAAGATATTTCTTCAATGAGGGTTTTCTATGCTACTATTGTAGGATTAGTAGTTGGAGCAACTATTTCATCGGTAACTGAATATTATACAGGTTTAGGAACAAAACCAGTTTTGGCAATTGTACAAAAATCATCTACAGGTGCAGGAACTAATGTGATCGCTGGTTTAGCGACTGGTATGATTTCTACTTTCCCAACTGTTTTATTATTTGCAGGTGCTATTTGGGCATCGTATGCTTTTGCTGGTTTCTATGGTGTGGCTTTGGCTGCTTCTGCAATGATGGCTACAACAGCAATGCAATTAGCAATTGACGCTTTCGGACCAATTTCTGATAATGCTGGTGGTATTGCTGAAATGAGTGAATTACCGAAAGAAGTTCGTACGCGCACGGATATTTTGGATTCTGTTGGTAACACAACTGCTGCAACAGGAAAAGGTTTTGCAATTGCTTCTGCTGCATTAACTTCGTTAGCATTATTTGCTGCTTATGTAACTTTTACAGGAATTGATGGTATCAATATCTTTAAAGCGCCAGTATTAGCAATGTTATTTGTGGGTGGTATGATTCCTGTAGTTTTCTCTGC